>CAIKZP010000050.1 GCA_903831935.1 uncultured Bacteroidota bacterium
CTATGCTACGAATACGGTATTGTAAATAGTTTTCGTCCATTACTTCGTCTAAACCAATGGCAATGGCTTCTAAGTCTCTACCTGCTAATCCGCCATAGGTAGGAAAACCTTCTGTCATGATGAGCATATTTCTACAATGCAAAGCCAGTGTATCATTGTGCATAGCAAGAAATCCACCAATATTGGCAAATGCATCCTTTTTTGCACTCATTGTACAACCATCGGCATACGAAAACATTTCTTTTACAATTGTTGGTATTGGAATGTTGGCATATCCCTTTTCCCGAATTTTTATAAAATAGGCATTCTCTGCAAATCTACAGGCGTCAATAAATAAGGGTATTTGGTGTTGATTACAGATGGCTCTAACTGCTTTAATATTTTCCATACTTACAGGTTGACCACCGCCAGAATTATTGGTAACTGTAATAATGCAGAGTGGAATATTTTCAGCACCTTTCTCTGTAATAAAATGATTAAGCGCAACAATATCCATATTTCCTTTAAATGGAGCAGGAATGGAAGGATGTTTTCCTTCATTGCAAATCAAGTCAATTCCTTCTGCACCAGAAAATTCTATATTGGCTCTTGTTGTGTCGAATAGAGTATTACTCACAAAATATTTTCCAGGGCCCCCAAGTATACCAAAAAGAATTTTTTCTGCTGCTCTTCCTTGGTGGGTTGGTATGACCAAAGGCAATCCTGTAATACGTTGTATGGTTTCTTCAAATCTAAAAAAACTACTGCTACCAGCATAAGATTCATCGCCTTGCATAATTCCTGCCCATTGATTACTACTCATGGCACTGGTGCCACTATCAGTTAGTAAATCAATTAAAACTTTATTGGCATGTATTAAAAAAGGGTTGTAGTAAGCGGCTTCTAAAACACGAATTCTTTCTTCTTTAGTAGTGAAATAAATAGGCTCTACAGATTTAATCCGAAATGGTTCAATGATTGTTTTCATGTATGAATTTAAAAATTTATAAAGCAATCTTTTCAATCACAGATACCACTTAGTAATAAGTTATAAACCTGACTGAAATAGATTGGCCAAATGATTGGTCAAATAAATAAAAAGATTAAAAATTGTTGACAATTGTTTGTCAAAAAAAAATATTGACAATAGAGGAGATAGCTATGCAATGCTACCCAGGGCTTTAATTCAAGAAGGCTTACTAATAATGTTTTTCCAAATCTGCATATTGTAAAGTTCCATTTTTTTATTGATTAGCAAATTATTTTTTTTAAAGCGTATAATTGCTATCATTGACTTGCTTAAACGTATCTTCAATTTGAATTTTATTAATAGCGTATTGATCTAATGACAAATCAGTTGCCTATATCATACAACGATAGAACACTTTTTCACCTATTGCGGCATTTTTCGTTGGTAAATGATAATGCTATACAATGCTTAATTGACCGTGGTTATAATCAAGCATTAATTGACGAAAATCTACAAATTCCAGGATCTAAATTTTATGATTATTTCGCAACGGATATAAAATCTTTATTGCTTCAATGTGCAACTATTAAAGAAACAGCCTCTTTTCGGCAAAATGGCTACTTGCATCTTTGCTATGAGTTCAACGCAATGAAATTTCCAGAAGGGATAGGAACTCTAGGAATCATTTCATTAGAGGCATTAAAATCATTAACATCAAACCAACCTGTTCTCAAAAAAAATAGGGGGCATTTATTACTACACGCAGCAGTTTCAAAACTTCCTATAACAAATTTGCTAACATTGGTTTTAAAAGAACAACAAACCAGTAATTTTTTAATCACTGCATTTCCTGGATCTGCAGCATTGCCTCTGCCTTCAACAAAATTTAGTACTGAATTTAATGAAACATGCAAATTGTTTTGGGAGCAACAGGTATTTTTAAGTTTAGCTTAATTAAAACGATTCTTGCCAATTATCAATTTTTAATTTCGAAAAAAAATCGGTTTCTTCTAATTCAATCACTGCACCAGGCTCCCAATTGTTAAGTTCAATATTTTCAATAGATACCCGAATCAGTCTTCTGCATTTATGGTGCACAGCTGCTACCATTTTTCTAACCTGATGAAACTTGCCTTCTGTTAAATTAATTAGTAGCCAAGTGTGTGGGATATGTGCGGGAATTTCGTGTTTGGGGCTATCTAACCAAATGGGTTTTGAAACAATACTTACATCACAAGCTTGTGTTTGATAAGGTAGGCCTCCTTTAATTTCAATGGTTACGCCAACTTGTAATTTTTTGAGTGTTTCTTCTGTTAGTTTGTTTTTAACCTGTACCAAATAAGTTCTAGTATGCGCTGTTGTTCCTTGAAATAAAAGCCTTGTTACTTTAGTATTAGTAGTTAACAATAATAAACCTTCGGAATGATTATCGAGCCTGCCAATTGCATGAATTCCTTCTGGAAATGGGTAGTTTAATTGCCCTAAAAGTGTTACATCGTGCGAACTAATAAACTGCGAAACCATGTTATATGGCTTGTTTATTACAAAGTATCGATGCGTTTTTTGGGTCATTTTTGGGTTTTACAAGGGTGTTTACTAATAGATTGCGAATATATTGTAAAGAAAAGCAGTAGCCGTTTTCTGATAAAAACTATCTTTAAACATTGAAACCAAACCTATTGAAATGCTAAGCAACAACGATATCCTTAAAAAAATACGTGTAGCCCTCTCTCTACGAACTGAAGAAGTGATACATATTTTATCCTTAGAAGGCTTTGTAATTACCAAAGGTGCTTTAGGCGATTTGTTTCGTCATCCAGACCATCCTAGTTATGTAGAAGCAGGTGATCAAATCCTTAGAAATTTTTTAAATGGCTTGGTTACTTATAAAAGAGGAAAGTTAGAAGACGAAGCAACGAGCGATAAAAAATAAGTCCTTCCTATAGATTTTTTGTAATTTTTTTTTGATGACAGCCGAACAACAGAGACTTAAAGTTAACGCTAGTAAAAAAGTACCCTTAGAGCAATGGGGCCCATATTTATCCGAACGCCAATGGGGAACCGTACGAGAAGATTATAGTGGAAATAGTGATGCATGGAATTATTTTCCTTTCAATCACGCCCAAAGTAGGGCCTATGTTTGGGGTGAAGATGGACTAGGGGGGATATCAGATTTTTTTGGCAATTTATGTTTTGCCATTTCATTATGGAATGGGAAAGATGAAATTTTAAAAGAACGTTTATTTGGCTTAGGAAATTACGAGGGTAACCATGGAGAAGATGTTAAAGAACTCTATTATTATTTAGATAATATTCCTTCGCATTATTATATGCAGATGCTGTACAAGTATCCGCAAAACGCCTTTCCTTATCAACAACTACTGGAGGTAAATAAAAATAGAAGTAGGCAAGAAACGGAATATGAAATATTAGATACAGGCGTTTTTGAAGACAATAAATATTTTGATGTTTATATCACTTATGCAAAATATAGCAAGCGCGATATTGGAATAAAAATCGAGATAATTAATAGGGGTAAAAATGCAGCCCCAATAACAGTTTTGCCCAATTTATGGTTTTACAATAGATGGAAGCAAAATGATATGATTCAAAAACCTATCATTCAAGAAGTGCAAGACGGAATTGTACGCGCAACACATGAAAGGCTAGGAAAATATTATTTGTATTATCAAAAATCAAATGACCGTTTTTTTACAGAAAACGAAACAAATACCGATAAATTATTTGGAACACCCAACGAATCAATATTTGTAAAAGATGCATTTAATGATGCAATCATTTCTAAAAAAAATGTTACAGAACTAAGTAGCAAAAAAGAAGGTACCAAATTTGCACCTGTTTATCATTTTAATATTCCAGCTGGAGGTTCAAAAACAATTTATTTACGTTTAGGAGATGTGTTGTTAGATAATCCTTTTTCAAAGGATTGTGATGGTATTTTCTCTCAAAGAAAAATTGAAGCAGACGAATTTTATGATGAAATTCTGCCAGACCAATTGTCGGCAGATATTAGAAATATTCAAAGGAAGGCACTAGCAGGTTTGTTGTGGAGTAAACAGTATTATCATTACGATGTTGAAAAATGGCTCAGTAAATCGGATGGAATTGCTCCTATCACAGACCAACGAAAATATGGGCGAAATCACGATTGGCAACATTTAAAAAATCAAGATATTGTATTGATGCCCGATAAATGGGAATATCCCTGGTATGCAGCCTGGGATCTTGCTTTTCATTGTGTGCCAATTGCAATGGTAGATCCAACTTTTGCAAAACACCAACTTAGTTTGGTGATGCGCGAATGGTATATGAAGCCAGATGGTCAGCTGCCTGCTTACGAATGGAATTTTGGAGACGTTAATCCGCCGGTACAAGCTTGGGCGGCTTTGCAGGTTTACAATATAGAAAAGAAACAAACAGGAAAAGGCGATGTAGTTTTTTTGAAAAAAATCTTTCAAAAATTAATTATCAATTTTACTTGGTGGATTAATAGAAAGGATAAAAACGGAAAAAATATATTTGAGGGAGGATTTTTAGGACTAGATAATATTGGCGTATTTAATAGAAGTGTTCAATTGCACAGTCAAGCATTGTTAGAACAAGCAGATGGTACTAGTTGGATGGGTATGTATGCGCTGAATTTAATGGATATGGCCCTTGAAATATCTATGCATGACGAATCTTTTGAAGATACGGCCACTAAGTTTTTTGAACATTTTGTATTGATTGCCGAAGCCCTCAATGAAAAGGGAATGTGGAATGATGAAGATAAATTTTATTACGATACACTAGGCCTTCCAGGTAGCAAGCCTATCCAATTACGCATTCAGTCAATTGTGGGTTTGACTTCTTTATTTGCAGTTTCCATAATCAATAAAAAAGTATTTGAAAAGTTGCAAGACTTTACTAAACGGATAACTTGGTTTGAACAGTATCGTTTAAAAAACAACCGTTTTTGGCCCAATGAAGAAAAAGCAGAAGAAGGAAAAACATTGATTTCTCTTATTCCAAAAGATCGCTTAATTGCCATATTACAACGCTTGTTAAGTGAAACTGAATTCTTGTCTCCTGGTGGAATTAGGGCCTTGTCTAAATACCACCAAGAAAATCCTTATAAAGTAAATATTGAAGGAACAGATTATTCTATTCAATACGATCCTGGTGATAGTACTTCTGATTTTTTTGGGGGCAATAGTAACTGGCGCGGTCCTGTATGGATGCCTATTAATTATATGATCATACAAAGCATTAAAAAATTTGGCGAATTTTATGATGCGTCACTTACTGTTGAATATCCAACTGGTTCAGGCAATTTCATTACACTAAAAGAAGTGGCCATTGAATTAACCAAAAGGGTAATCAGTTTGTTTGAATTAGATGGTGCACATTGCAGACAATTAAATGCAGAACAAAATTGGTTTTATTGTCAACCAGAAAACAAAGATTTAGTATTGTTTTATGAATATTTTAATGGTGATAATGGTAGGGGTTTAGGTGCTAGTCATCAAAGTGGATGGACAGCATTAGTAGCTGAATTAATTAATGAAATATCGCCCAAAGAAAAAATAAAAAAAGAAATATTGCTTAATGAAGAGGATGATGAAGCAAGTGAATTGTAAAATAAGCAAGTAATGATATAGTTAAAACCACAATGATGGCTATGATTGTCCATGATTGTTCTTTTATTTGTCTATTGATTTGACGTTTTTTTCGTTTGCCAATTTGCTTTTGTAATTGACTGTTTAATTGTGTAACATAGGCTTGCGTTAATTGTGGATCTTTAAAATTTTGAAGTCCTTCAATTGCTTCATTTACCATTAGGTCTTCTGCCATTTGGTTCTCAACCAAAAAACGCTCCTCAGCACTAGCTGTGCCAGCTAAATACTTTTGAAATAGCTGTTCGTCTATGCTATTACTATTGGATAATATGTTTTTTAAATCAGACATTATAATTGCTGCAATTTATTCATAACTAGTGTTTTTAAATTGCGTTTGCCATTTTGAATATAACTCTTTACTTGCAATAAACTAAATCCTGTTACTGCTACAATCTCTTGGTAACTCTTTTTTTCTAAATAAAACAAACTTACACAAGCTTTTTGAGGATGATTTAATTCATTCAAAGCTTTTTCTAGAACGGCATAAGTATTTTCTTTGTTGCTATTTTCGGATTCAAAATAGGAATTGTCATGGATATTAACTTCGGTACTAATTGTTACCCATTTTGTTTTATCCCTTAACTGCATCAAGCAATGATTCCTAGCAATGGTATAAAGCCAACTTTTTAAAAAGTCTACGTTCGTTTTTGGTAATGCAATAATTGCTTTTAAAAAAACTTGTTGTACGGCATCCTTAGCCGCTTCTTCATTTCTAAGATATTTCATACATACACCTAATAATAATAGGGTATAGCGTTGCAGCAAAATACCTAGCCATTGACTATCTTGATCGAGTTTAAATTTCTCGAGCAGTTCTTTGTCGCTAATATTTTCTAGGTTGTTTTTTTGCAACACGTTAAAAAATGCTTTAATACTTAGATGCCAATTTTCTAAAATTCCATAACTTGAACTAAAATTAGTCAATGTCTTTTGTAATAGCCATAGTTCCTGTATCACCCATGCGTTTAGAAGCATCTCACCGCGCAGAAATGGTGAGTCAATTATTATTTGGAGAAACGGCAAAGGTGCTAGAGTCTACAAAAGATTTTACAAAAATTCAATGCATTTACGACGATTATATTGGATGGTGCCAAACAAGCCAATTAGCGGCCATTCCAGAGGCTTTGTTGAATAATAGCAACAATGTACTAACTGCAAATTACCTGTCTGAGATCAAGTGCAATGGAGCGTCTATGCAAATTCCTATGGGTTGTCCTGTAGGAATATTTCAAAATGGCCAAACGCAAATAGGAAATGATCTTTTTAATGTATCAGTATCATTAACCCAACCATCAGCAGCATTAGTAAATGAATCTGTTATTAATGTTATAGCGAATAGTTATTTAAACACGCCTTATTTATGGGGCGGAAAATCAATTTTTGGAATTGATTGTAGTGGGTTTACCCAACAAGTGTATAGAAGTTTAGGAATGGCCTTGCCACGGGATGCTTATCAACAGGCAGCTTTAGGCGAAGTGGTAGGTTTTTTACAAGAAGCCAAATGCGGCGACCTTGCATTTTTTGATAATGCAGAAGGCAAAATTACCCATACTGGATTAATGTTAAACAATGCAACCATTATTCATTCCTCTGGTAAAGTTCGAATTGATCCTATCGACAATATGGGTATTGTAAATAAATTATCGGGCGAAAGAACCCACCAATTAAGAATCATTAAAAGATACTTTCTTTAAACGCCAAAAGCAGCCCATTGAGCTGCTTTTGTAAATATGGTATTAATTCAAACGAATTAAAGTAAGTCTAAAGATTTAGCAAAATAAGTAACAGTACCTGGTAATGCTAACCAAAAAAATTGACGATAAACCACTAGTAAGGTGATTAAAATCCCTAACCATATAAAAAACCAAAGCCAATTTTTACTATTTGATTTTACTGCTTCCATTGTTATTTATTTTTTGCAAATATAGGAACGACTTGCTTATTTTTTTCAAATTCTCTAGTTTCTATTCTAATTATTTAAACTGGAGGCTATTTTGTACTGAAACTGTATTTATAGTCAACCAACCAATTAGCCTCTTTTTTAACCACTTTAATTTTTTTGATTGATTTTTCAAATGAACTACTGTATTGAATAACAGTAGATATTGAGTCAATATCGTCTACCTGAATAATATTAATTGAGGCTGTTCTAGATTGCTGACGGCCTTCTTTGTCTTTACTACGGTATTCTGTTTCAAGTGCTCCAAGCAGTTGTTGGTTGGTTTGGTCGGCAAGCATAAAAAAAGCGGCTTTTGTAAAATCGCCCTTATATCCGGCATCTATAAATTCTCTTCCAGCATCAAATGCATTTTCTGCTTTTTTATAGTCAGTTGTTTTGGTAGCACAAGCAACTAGTAGAATGATAGAAAGTGTTAATATTTTATACATCTGTTTTCGTTTAATAAAAGGGTATGATTTTTGTAAAATTACTAACTATAAAAGCTTGTAACAGAATTAACTTATTTAATTCTTTTTAATTTATCAAAATCATAACTTAGCAATTAACACCCTAAAAAAGTCACATGAAAAAAAGCTTCTTTTTAAGTTTTATTATTTTGATGGTATTCTCATCAAATGCAGCAATACCAAGTGCTAGCAAAAACAACGACACTACTGTAAGCTATACCTCCAAACTCGATGAAAAAATGGTTAAGGATGCTATGCAGGCATTTAAGAGCCTATCTAAAGCAGAGCGGAAAGCACGTTTTGGTGAAGTGAAATCTTTGGTAAAAAACTACCGTCAACAGCAAAACGAAGATGGAACTGAAGTTAGTACAAACACACTATTGTATGCTATTCTGGCAATTTTGTTACCTCCACTAGCAGTAGGGCTTCACGAAGGTGGTATCAATAACCGATTTTGGATTAGCCTTTTATTGTCACTTTTATTCTTTTTACCAGGAATTATTTACGCACTAATTGTGGTGTTAACATAGCCAAAGTAGAAGGGTTGATAAAAATATTTACCAATAATGTGTGTTTTTTACACAATAGTAGATAAATTTATACCCTAAACGATTGTTATGTTATTGAAAAAACTATTTTTTCTAGCTTTTTCGCTCGTATTATTGAGCGCTTGTTCTAATTCATCCAACAAGTTTATTGCATTAGATACGGCTACTATTGAAGGTCATCCAGCTTGGATGATGAATAGTAATATCTATGAAGTAAATGTGCGCCAATATACCGCAGCAGGAACCTTTCAAGCATTCAGTGAACATTTAGAAAGGCTGAAAGAAATGGGGGTGCAAACACTATGGTTTATGCCTATCAATCCTATTAGTAAGGTTGATAGAAAAGGCAGCTTGGGTAGTTATTATGCAGTAGCAAATTATACAGCAATTAATCCCGAATTTGGCAATTTAGCCGATTGGAAGGCCTTGGTTAAAAAAGCACACGAATTAGGCTTTAAAGTAATGATAGATTGGGTACCTAATCATTCTGGTGCAGATCATCCATGGTTACAATCGCATCCAGATTTTTATGTAAAAGACAGTACAGGAAAACCTGTTTCGCAATACGATTGGACTGATACACGCAAACTCAATTATAATAACCAAGAATTGTGTGATAGTATGCTTGCTGCTATGCATTATTGGGTGAAGGAAACAGATATTGATGGTTATCGTTGCGATTTTGCAGGTGGTGTATCTGATGCGTTTTGGACCAAGGCCATAAAAAGCTTAAAACAAGAAAAAAATATCTTCATGTTAGCAGAAGCAGAAAAGCCATCATTATATACCGATGGTTTTGATGCAACTTATGGCTGGACAGAATTTTCTATGATGAAATTAATTGCAGCTGGCAAAAGAAATGCAGCGGCATTAGATAGTGTAGTGAAGCAAGTAGATACAACCTATCCTGCCAATGGATTACGCTTGTGCTTTACCAGTAATCACGACGAAAATAGCTGGAATAAAGCAGATTTCGCAACCATGCCAGGCGATATTCATGCTCCGTTTGCTGTATTGGCTCAAACATTCAAACGGGCTATTCCGCTTGTTTATAGCAGTCAAGAAGAGCCATTATTGCGTAGCATTTCCTTTTTTGAAAAAGATACGATTCCTTTTGCAAAATATGCCCGTGCGCCTTTTTATAAAAAATTATTGAACCTACACACTAGTTCTGCAGCACTAGCAGCTAATGCCGGATTTAAGAAATTAGTATCTACAGCAGATGATAAAATATACGCTTACACAAGATTCACAAATAATAGCAAAGTATTGGTAGTATTGAATTTAAGCGCAAATGCACAATCTGTTACTATTAATGACAATACTACAATTGGCGAGGCAACAGAATTGTTTTCAAATCAAAAAATTAACATTAAAGCCGGCCATTCGTTTTCACTTGCGCCATGGGGTTATCAAGTGTATTCGTATCAATAAAGCTTTCTATTTACCTTTGCTACATGAATCGTTCTGAACTAGTTAATCAAATACAAGAAAAAAACAGTTTCCTCGTAGTAGGATTAGATACAGATATTACCAAAATTCCCAAGCATTTTATGGGGGAAGCCGATCCTGTATTTGCATTTAACAAAGCAATCATTGACGCCACTAAAGACCATTGTGTGGGTTATAAAATTAACACAGCTTTTTACGAATCACAAGGATTGAAAGGCTGGGAGAGTATGGAGAAATCCTTACACTATATTCCTAACACACATTTTAAAATTGCAGATGCCAAGCGTGGCGATATTGGCAATACATCTGCGCAATATGCCAAAACATTTTTTGAAGTTTTACCTTTCGATGCAGTAACCATCGCCCCATATATGGGAGAAGATAGTGTACGACCATTTTTAGAATATGAAAATAAGTGGAGCATTGTTTTGGGTTTAACCTCAAACGCTGGCAGTAATGATTTTCAACAATTAATGGTGCAGCCTGCTTATCAAGTTCAAACACTTGAACCACACATTACACAAAACAATTCAGAAAAACGATTATACGAAACCGTCTTAGAAAAAATTGCTTCTTGGGGAACCCCCGAAAATTTAATGTTTGTAGTGGGTGCTACACGTGCAAGTGACCTTGAAAATATTCGATCCATTATTCCAGAACACTTTTTATTAGTGCCGGGTGTGGGAGCACAAGGTGGCAGTTTAGCCGAAGTTTCTAAGTATGGAATGAATAGAGATTGTGGTTTATTAGTGAATGCTAGTAGGGCCATTATTTTTGCCAGCAGTGGCGAAGATTTTGCAACTGTAGCAACAAAAGTTGCAAAGGAATATCAAACAGAAATGAAAACTTACTTGCCTTTTTGATGAATGCTTTCTTGCATTGTAGTAGCTAGTTCCATTGCCCAATAAGCATAAGATTTTTCACTGTAATGCAATCCATCTTCGGCAAGTAAACTCGTATCTTTTTCCGCCAAATTGGTATGATTTGTAAGGTCAATAAATTTGCAGCCATTTTTTGTTGACAATAGTTTGCAAATTTCATTGAAAGAGGCAATTGTATTTGTTGTGTTATTTTTTTTATTTGAATGTCCAAATGTAGTAATGGTCCAATCTGGAATAGACATTAAAAAAACTTGTTTGGCATTTCCTCCCGTTAAGTGAATGGCTTTTTTTATTAGAAAACTAAGGTCTTCAGAAAAACTTTCTAAATCTAATCCACGGTATTGGTTGTTTACGCCAATTAGTAAACTAACAAAATCATAAGACTCATTTAATTGTTGTTTAATTAAATGGTCGGCTAATTCAAAACTTGTCCATCCAGTTTTTGCAATAATTTCTGGGGCATGAAAATGCAAGCCTGCGCTTCGCAGTAATTGAATTGTTTGGTAAGGAAATCCAGCATGTAGTGCAACAGATTCACCAATGGTATAGGAATCTCCCAAACAAATTAGGCTATAGCAATGCGTACTCATTTTAATCTATTAATAAGGTACTTCAATTGTAATGTTGGATGTGTTCTTATACTAAAAATTGTCTCTTAAGATACAATAAAATTGGTACACATCCAAATAACTACAATACATTGGTGCAGGGGCTAGTCGAATCACACCAGGTTCTCTAAAGTCAACAATAATGCCATTTTCAATCATTTTATTGTGAATGGCTTTTGCATTTTCTTTAAAATACAAACTCAATTGCGCACCCCTTTGATGGGGGTTTGAGGGTGTAATTATTTCAAAACTTAAATTGGGTAATTGCTGCATTAAAAAGGCTAAATAATTTGTAAGTGATATACTTTTTTTTCTTAGATTTTCTATGCCGGCTTCGTCAAATAATTCGAGAGATGTTTTTAGTCCAATACAATTAAAAACTTGGGTAGTACTGATGTTCCAACCAGAAGCATTTGGTTTAGGCAGAAATCCTTTTTCCATTTTAAACCTTGTTGCTTCATCATTTCCCCACCATCCTCCTAGTCGGGGGGTGTTGGTATTAGTGGCCCATTTTTCGTGCACAAATACACCGCCCACAGCACCAGGCCCAGCATTCAAGTATTTATAGCTGCACCAAACTGCAAAATCAACATTCCAGTCGTGTAATGCTACAGGAACATTACCTACTACATGCGCTAGATCGAACCCAACAACCGCGCCAACTTGCTGTGCCGCTTTTGTAATTGTTTGCATGGGGTATAATTGACCAGTATAGTAATGAATACCTCCCATAATTACCATTGCTAATGCTGTTCCTGCATTTGCAATAGCTTCTAGAATGTCTGCTTCAATTAAATGTTTATTGCCATTGTTAGGGGCTATTTCAATTATGGTTGTAGTAGGATCTAATCCAAAATGTTTTACAAGTGTTTCAACCGCATATTGGTCTGATGGAAAAGCACCAGATTCCATAATTATTTTAAAACGTTCTTTGGTAGGTTGATAAAAACTGAGCATTAACAAATGAAGGTTCACTGTTAAACTGTTCATCACTGTTATTTCTGAAGTACTTGCACCAACAATTTTTGCAAGGCTAGGTTGTAGAAATTCATGGTACTTAAGCCAAGGATTTGTTCCGCCAAAATAGCCGCCAACAGCCTTCTCTCGCCAGGTTGTTAATTCTATTTCAAATGCAGTTTGCAATTTTATTGGTTGTAATCCTAATGAGTTTCCGCAAAAATAAATGGCATTTTTTCCATTGTGCTGTGGGAAATAAAATGCGTCTTTTAAATACGCTAAAGTATCTGCAGCATCAGCTGCTTTTGCAAATGCTATACTTGTATCAAATATTTCAGACATAAAACTTCATTAATCAATATATACGATGTTAACAATTACCAATACCAAAAGTTTAAATTAACACCTAATAAAATGGCAATATGTTCATATAAACGAATATTTGCAAATGGGTATTCCAAAAAACGCCTTCAATTCATTTATAGTCAAATGCATTATTTTGTAATGTTTAATGATAACAAAACAAAGCATTACAAAGTGTAAAATAACCAATATTCAATTACGTATTAGATTTGTTACTTAGAAATAAAAATGTATTAAACCTAACACAAATCATTGCATCGCTGTAATTTTGTTGGAGTGCATCAAATTCATTGGGTTATTTTTATTAGTATTTAATTGAAAAATAATGGCAGCCAAAACAGATCAATTTCAATCTCCCGATTATTATTTGTTAGACGAACTCTTAACCGAAGAGCAAAAACTAATCAGACATTCTGTTCGCAGTTATGTGAAAAAAGAAATTTCTCCCATTATTGAAGACTATGCACAACGTGCAGAATTTCCTATTCAAATAGTTAAGCAATTGGGCGATTTGGGATGTTATGGTCCTACTATTCCTGTACAATATGGGGGAGGTGGATTAGACTATATCAGTTATGGTTTAATGATGCAAGAATTAGAACGTGGTGATAGTGGTATTAGAAGTGCTGCAAGTGTGCAAGGTTCATTAGTGATGTATCCGATTTATGCATATGGATCCGAAGAACAAAAAAATAAATATTTACCAAAATTAGCCAGTGGAGAATGGTTAGGCTGTTTTGGTTTAACCGAACCCGATCATGGCAGCAACCCTTCTGGCATGTTAACCAAATTAACAGATGCGGGGGATCATTATATATTGAATGGCGCTAAAATGTGGATTAGTAATGCACCATTCGCACATGTAGCAATAGTATGGGCAAAAAATGATTCAGGAGAAATTGTAGGTGTAATTGTTGAGCGAGGAATGAAAGGATTTAGCACGCCAACCATACATGGAAAATGGAGTTTGCGTGCAAGTGCAACTGGCGAATTGGTGTTTGACAATGTTGTGATTCCTAAAGAAAATGTGTTACCAAATATTAAAGGATTAAAAGGACCATTAGGTTGTTTGTCTAAAGCCAGATATGGCATTGCTTGGGGAGCACTTGGTGCAGCGATGGATTGTTATGATACTGCTTTGCGTTATAGTCAAGAAAGAATGCAATTTGATCGACCCATTGGAGGCTTTCAATTGCAACAAAAAAAGTTGGCCGAAATGATCACTGAAATTACAAAAGCGCAATTATTGGTATGGCGTTTAGGCGTATTAATGAATGAAGGAAAAGCAACTGCACAACAAATTAGCATGGCAAAGCGAAATAGTTGCGAAATAGCCACTAATATTGCAAGAGATGCCCGACAGATTCTTGGCGGAATGGGTATCACAGGAGAATATAGCGTAATGCGGCACATGATGAATTTAGAAAGTGTTATTACATACGAAGGCACACACGATATTCATTTATTAATTACGGGGATGGATATTACAGGATTTAATGCCTTTAAATAAATTGGTTTTATGGAAGCAAGTACACCCAATCAAATAAAAATTTTCTTAATAGGAATGATGGGCAGTGGCAAATCTTATTGGACAAAGTATTTATCCAAAAAAATAAAAACTGGTGGATACGATTTAGACTTTATAATTGAGTCTAATGAAGAAAAAACAATTGCCGAAATTTTTGCAGAAGATGGCGAAGATTATTTTCGTCAACAAGAAGCGAAAATTTTACGCTGGTTTAAAGAAAAGAAAACTTTTGTATTAGCTACTGGAGGAGGTACGCCATGCTTTAGTGAAAATATTAAATGGATGAATCAACAAGGCTTAACTATTTGGATTGATGAACCCATTGAAGAATTAGTAAAAAGATTATTACCCGAAAAAGACCATCGACCTTTAATAAAAAATTTATCCAACGAAGCATTGCATGATTTTTTAACCAATAAAAGAAATGAGCGCTTGCCTTTTTATGAACAAGCAAAAATTCATTTAACCAACCCCAATATCAACGAAAAAATGTTTTTAAAAATCATCAAAGAAAATGCAAAATAAATTCATTGTTTCGGCAGCTTTTTTGGGTGCATTAACTGTGGCACTTGGTGCTTTTGGGGCTCATGCTTTAAAACAGTTGGTTTCAGAGCAAGCGTTAACCACTTATGAAACTGCAGTGCGGTACCAATTTTATCATGTGTTTGCATTGGCTATTACAGGGATACTTTATGCCAACAATCCCAACAAATTAATTAGAAATGCGGGTGTTTTTTTTATGATTGGAATAACACTTTTTAGTGGTTCATTATATACACTCACATATATTGCTTATTCAGGCAATTCAAGCCTTTCATGGGTAGGTCCTATCACCCCAATTGGCGGACTTTTTTTAATACTTGGCTGGATTCAACTGGGTTTAGGCCTAAAAAGAACCAACTAATAGTGGAAAACTCCCTTTCAAATCAACAGTTTTGCACATCAGGTAGCCCTTTCATTTTCAGCGCTGTTGCATAGCTTATATTTGTTTTCATGGCCAATAGTTTAAAAAAGAAAACGCCGCCTCCTCCAGATCCAGAACAATTAACTGCCGATAAAGAAGCGCAGGTAACTGTAACTGAAGTTGTAAAGGATGAAAGAACAGGCAAAATAGCAGGTGCAATCAGTTTGCTAACGGCAGGATTTTTGTTTGTGGCACTTACTTCATACCTGTTTTCTTGGCAAGAAGACCAAGACATTGTTCACCAATTTGGGATAAAGATTTTTTCAACTGCAGATATTAAGGTTAACAATTTATTGGGTGTACTTGGTGCTTATACAGCACATCTATTAATTTATAGAGGATTTGGTTTGGCCTCTTATTTATTCTGTACTTTTTTCTTTGTACTAGGAATGAATTTGTTGTTCGATAAAATCATTTTTAAGGTTTCAAGAAATATCAAATATGTTTTAGTAGGATTATTGGTATTGAGCATGGCTTTTGCATTTGTTACAAGTGGAAGCGAATTTTCTTGGGGCGGTGCAGTAGGTGAAATCATGCGTGATTGGTTTGTAAAATGGCTAGGCAAATTAGGAACAGGAGCGCTTTTATTGTTAGCAGTGTTTACCTATGTTATTTGGCGATTTAATCCAAGGTTTGTGTTGCCAGAATGGAATAAAAAATCATCAGATATAATTCCTGTAACAACCGCAAATGAAATGCCTGATTTGGTTGATGATGAATTGCCTGTATTTAAAGAGTGGAATGAATCACCAACAGAAGCAAAACTATTTATACATCAAAGTGCCGAAGAACCTTTAAGTAATAACAAACTTAAAAATGATGCTGCAGCAGTAGTGTTAGCTGAACCAGATGAAGAAGAACTTGTTAGCCCATTAAACCAGTTTGATTTACAAGAAAAAGATATTGCAGCAACAGAAGATTTTACCGAGCCAGAAATATTAATTCCAGTTGTTCCTTATACACCAGTTGTAAAAACGCCTATTGTAGATACATTGCAAAATGCCGATTTAGAATTAGAAATAAAAGCAGTGCCACAAGTTGAAGAACCCATGAGTTCAAAAGTAGCAGCAGCGGTAGGTAGTTTGGCTAGCAAATACGATGTTACACTCGACTTAAAAGACTATAAATATCCCACATTAGATTTATTAGAAACACATGGCAGTGAAAAAATTGTACATGATCCTGCAGAGTTAGAAACGCACAAGAATCAAATTATTGCTACGCTTAAAAACTACGATATAGCCATTCAAAGAATTGCTGCAACGGTAGGACCAACAGTAACACTATATGAGATTGTTCCTGCTCCTGGCGTGCGTATTAGTAGAATTAAAAACCTAGAAGATGATATTGCGCTAAGCCTTGCTGCATTGGGTATTCGTATCATTGCGCCAATACCAGGTAAAGGAACAATTGGCATTGAAGTGCCTAATATTCGAAAGAGTGTGGTGAGCATGAAAACTTTATTAGCTTCTGAAAAATTTCAAAATAATAATTTTTCTTTACCTATTGCCATTGGTAAAAAAATCGATAACGAAAACTTTATTGTAGACCTTGCTGCAATGCCACACTTATTAATGGCAGGTGCTACAGGTCAAGGGAAATCGGTTGGTATTAATACATTGCTTGTTTCGTTATTATATAAAAAACATCCATCGCAATTAAAATTTGTTTTAGTTGATCCTAAAAAAGTTGAATTGAGTTTGTATCGTGTAATTGAAAAACATTTCTTGGCCAAATTACCTGGCGAAGAAGAGTCCATTATTACCGATACAAAAAAAGTAGTACATACACTCAATGCATTGTGTATTGAAATGGATAATAGATACGATCTACTAAAAGAAGCAGGTTGTAGAAATATCAAAGAGTACAATGAGAAATTCACTTCTCGAAAACTCAATCCTGAAAAAGGTCACCAATATTTACCATTCATTGTATTGGTAGTGGATGAGTTCGCAGATTTAATTATGACTGCTGGTAAAGAAGTAGAAATGCCAATTGCTCGTTTGGCGCAGTTAGCACGTGCCATTGGTATTCATTTAATTATTGCCACACAGCGTCCTTCAGTTAATATTATTACAGGAACTATTAAAGCCAATTTCCCTGCAAGGGTTGCCTTTAAAGTATCCTCTAAAATTGATAGTCGAACCATTTTAGATGCAGGTGGTGCAGAGCAATTAATAGGTAAGGGAGATATGCTTGTTAGTTATAATGGCGAAATAACACGTTTGCAGTGTGCTTTTGTTGATACGCCAGAGGTAGAAAAGGTTTGTGCATTTATTGGTAATCAAAAAGGCTATCCGCAAGCGTTTCTATTACCTGAATATGTAGACGAAAAAGATTTAGAAGGTAAAGATTTTGATAGTGGCGATAGAGATGCTTTGTTTGAAGATGCCGCAAGACTAATTGTACAAAGTCAAATAGGATCTACATCGCTTATTCAACGAAGGATGAAACTAGGCTATAACCGTGCTGGTCGTTTAATGGATCAATTAGAAGCTGCTGGAATTGTAGGACCCAACCAAGGAAGTAAGGCTAGAGAAGTGCGATATAAAACCGAAATGGAACTAGAGCAATATTTAGATTCTTTAATGTAAGTTTTGTATTTGCCTATTTAAACCAAGATCAAACCGATAAGTCATATTAAGAAATTTGTACGATTGCAATCGAAACATTTGAAGTTGTATATTTGACAAGAATTTACTGGATACTGATTGCTCTAACTAAAAAGTTCCGATGAGAAAAAAAATCTACCTGCCATTTATTTTGGCTTTATTAATGTGTCAATTTGCATTTTCACAAAACGATCCTAATGCCAAAACAGTTTTAGACGGCGTAAGTGCTAAAGTAAAAGGATTTAAAGGCATTTCTGCTAGTTTCAGTATCAAGTCAGTTAGTAGTAAAGGAAAGGATAACGGCACCAAAACCGGATCAATCTCCATAAAAGGGCAAAAGTATTTACTAAAACAAGGCAAGAATGAAATTGTTTGTGATGGCGTGAATATTTACAATTTCGACGGAATTAAAACCATCACCAAATCAACTTTAGAAGAGTCAAGCCAAACACTAAGTCCACAAAATCTATTGTCTAATTTTTACGACAAGGACTTTAATTACAAGCTTATTTCTTCTGCAGGTGCATTCCACGAAATAGAAATGACGCCAATCGATAAAAGAAAGAGTTTTTTAAAAGTGAATATTTTTATAGATAAATCAAAAAGTATTATCACCAAAGCAAAAGTGCTAGACAAAAGCAATAATATTTTAGAATTTAATTTAAGCAATTTAAATACCAATGCGGTATTGCCAGATGCAGGTTTTCTTTTTGTAAGGGCGAAGTATCCAAAAGACGCAGAAATACTAGACTAATTTTTAGCCATCATATTCTTAAAGCCATTTGTTTAAACGCGAATGGCTTTTTTATTTTAGGGTTTTATTTAATAAGGAATGTAACTCCTTCTATTGCCAAATCTGTCTGCTGAAAATCTGCTGCAGTTTCGGTTAAAAAATCTGCAAGATCTTCGTATTTGCTACTAAAATGACCAATCAATAATTTGCCAACATTCGCTTTGTTAGCAATGGCTGCAGCTTGAATAGTAGTTGAATGAAAGCGTTCCGCAGCGCGCAATTCCATGTCTTTTAAATAAGTGGTTTCGTGGTAAAGTAAATTAACTTTTGCTACTTTATTAACTATCGATTCATCGTATAAGGAGTCTGCGCAAAATGCATAACTACGCGATGGTGTATTTGCAAAACTTACCCATTCATTTTTAATTAATTCCCCATTTTTTTTATAATAGTCTTGTCCATTTTTTATTTGGTCATAAAATGCCGAGGGGATTTCAAATTCCAAACATTTAACTCGATCAATTTTACGGGGCATTTTCTTTTCACTAAATATAAATCCCCAACAAGGAATTCGGTGTTGTGTTGCAAAGCATGACACTGTAAATTTTGGATGGTCTACAATGATTGATTCGGTTTCTAGTGCATGAAATGCCAGTTCAAAGGGTAGGATGGTGTTAGCAACACTTAATTGCAAATGAATAATGTCTTGAAGTTGCGCCGGACCATAAATATGTAAGATTTGTTTACGACCCAATAATCCCATGGTGGTGATTAACCCAATTAACCCAAAATAATGGTCGCCGTGTAAATGCGAAATAAAAATATACCCAATTTTACTCTGACGGATTTTATAACGCGTTATTTGTGTTTGGGTGCCTTCTCCACAGTCAATAAGAAACAATTGGTCATTCAACGTAACCAATTGACTCGTCGGATGCCGGTTAAAGGCTGGAACTGCTGAATTATTTCCTAAAATGGTTACCCCAAACATGTAAATTGGTTTAATATTGATGCAGTAAAAATATTCATAATAAATAACATCTTTATAAACTAACTAAATACGTGCCAAAATGCCATATTCAATTAAATTGCGCCTAATCCCTAAAAATCGGCACTAAAAATTCGAATAATCTATAATTAATTCACTACTTTTGCAGCCGATAAAAATTAGAAGTAAATTTCCGGAGTCTTTTTAAAAATTTTGAGATGCCTTATTTAACAACAGAAAAGAGAGCAAGTATTTTTGCTGAATTTGGTGGAAAAGCCACTAACACTGGTTCAATTGAAGCACAAGTTGCTATTTTGACTGAACGTATCGTTCAGATTTCCAAGCACTTACAGTCTAACAAGAAGGATTTTTCCACCCAACGTGGATTAATGAAAATGGTAGGACAGCGTAAGCGTTTATTGAGCTACATGCAAAAGCACAACCTAACTGGTTACCGTGCCTTAATCGAGAAATTAGGTCTGAGAAAATAATTTTTCAATGATACTTTAGGCTATTCCCAACTGACACATTTGATACGGTTGGGAATAGTCATTTGTATAAATACCTGTTTTCGAGCTAGAAATTCCTTTAACAAAGGCAATAAACTACCTAATTTATATTGGGTAAATTTTACTGCCGAATTACAAAAATAAACCATGTTATCACAACCAACTAGTGTAAAGTTTGACCTTGGCGGTGGCCGCGAAGTAACGCTTGGTACCGGAAAATTGGCCCGTCAGGCCGATGGAGCTGTTACTGTAAGCCAAGGCAATTGCGTTATACTGGCAACTGTAGTTGCCAACAAAGACCCAAAAGAAGGGCAAGACTTTTTTCCATTAAGCGTAGATTACCAAGAGAAGTTTGCATCTGCAGGACGTATTCCTGGATCATTCTTTAAAAGAGAAGCCCGTTTAAACGATTATGAAATTTTAACCAGTCGTTTAATTGACCGTGCCCTTCGCCCATTATTTCCTGAAGATTATTTATGTGATGTACAAGTTCTTGTGAGCTTGATATCTAGCGATAGCGAAATATTACCTGATTCATTGGCTTGTTTAGCCGCTTCAGCAGCACTAGCTGTATCTGATATTCCTGTTAAAGAAATTATTAGTGAAGTGCGTATTGCCCGTGTAAATGGCGTATTTATTGTGAATCCAACTAGAACAGAACTAGCTGCTTCTGACCTAGAATTTTTAATTGCTGCTACCGAGAAAAACCTAATGATGGTGGAAGGTGAAGCAAAAGAATGTGCTGAAGCAGATCTAGTAAAAGCCTTACAATTGGCACACGATGCTATCCGTATTCAAATTAAAGCACAAGCAGATTTGCGTGCGCAATTAGGAATTACGGCTGTTCGTGACTACAAAAAACCACCGCAAGACGAAGCTGTTAACGAAAAAGTAATTGCATTCGCTAAGCAAAGAGTATATGATATTTCAAGAAAAGGATCTGCTAAAAACGAACGTTCAGACGCTTACGCTCAATTAAAAGACGAATTGATTGCTAGCTTAGGTACAGAAATTACAGACCTAGAAAAGAAATTGGCTAAAAAATATTACGAAGACCTTAAATGGGAAGTAGTTCGCGATATGATGCTCGAAGATCGTATCCGTTTAGACGGTCGTCAATTAGACGAAGTGCGTCCTTTGGCAATGGAAACTGAGCCATTACCAACCCCACACGGTTCTGCATTATTTACAAGAGGCGAAACACAATCTTTAACTACCGTAACATTTGGTACTAAGCTAGACCAGTTGTTAATGGAAACTGCCAACAAATCAGACTATAGCAATTTCATTTTGCATTATAATTTCCCACCATTTTCAACTGGTGAAGTTAAAATGATGCGTGGAGTAGGTCGTAGAGAAGTTGGTCATGGTAATTTAGCCATGCGTAGTTTAAAGCAAATGATGCCGGGTTCTGAATATGCTTACACCGTTCGAATTGTGAGTGATATTTTAGAAAGTAACGGATCTTCTTCAATGGCTACTGTTTGTGCTGGTTCTCTAGCATTAATGGATGCAGGTGTGCCAATTCCTAAACACGTAAGTGGTGTTGCAATGGGTTTAATTACTCGCGGCGATGGAAAATATGCTATCCTAACAGATATTTTAGGTGATGAAGATCATTTAGGTGATATGGATTTTAAAGTTACTGGTACCCGCGATGGTATCTGTGGCGTACAGATGGATATTAAAGTAGACGGATTGAGCATGGAAGTGATGATGGAAGCATTAGAGCAAGCACGCAAAGGTCGTTTACACATTTTAGATGCTATGTATGATTGTATTCCTGCTGCTCGTTCAGAAGTGAAACCACATGCACCTAGAATGGTTAAATTAATTATCGATAAAGAATTTATTGGTGCTGTGATCGGACCAGGTGGTAAAGTAATTCAAGAAATTCAACGCGAAACTGGTACAACTATCAATATTGAAGAAGTTGGAAATACTGGTGAAGTAAGCATTTTCTCTGCATCAAAAGAAGCTGTTGAAAAAGCAGTTGCTTGGGTTAGTGGTATTACTGCAGTTCCTAAAGAAGGCGAAATTTATGAAGGTCCTATCAAGGGCATTAAAGAGTTTGGTGCTTTCGTTGAATTCATGCCAGGAAAACAAGGCTTATTGCATATCAGTGAAATTAGTTGGTCTCGTTTAGAAACGATGGACGGCTTGTTCAAAGAAGGCGATGTAGTTAAAGTGAAATTGGTAGGGGTTGATCCTAAAACAGGCAAATTCAAATTAAGCCGTAAGGTATTAATGCCAAGACCCGAATTCAAACCAAGAGCTGCTCACGAAGCAGGTTCTGATGATGGTTCGGCCAACAATGCTTAATACAAATATTTAAGAATATACAATGGCCTGTGAAAACGGGCCATTTTCTTTTTACCGAATTAGATAATATGTCATCTACAATTCAAATTGATATTCAAGTTACCGATGAAGCAGTTAGTGAAACACTGATTGCTTTATTGTCAGAAATTGGTTTTGATGGATTTGAAGAATTACCAAATTTATTAAAGGCTTTTATTGCAGAAGTTGATTTCAACAATGAATTGCTAATTGAAGTTTTAGGCAGTCATGTCTATACAAAGTCAACTATTGAAAAACAAAATTGGAACCAATTATGGGAATCGAATTTCGAACCCGTTCAGGTAGCTGATTTTGTTGGAATTAGGGCTTCTTTTCATCCGCCATTTGAAGGTGTGGCACACGAAATAATTATCACACCAAAAATGAGTTTTGGAACTGGCCATCATGCAACTACTTACTTAGTAATGGAAGCAATGCGGGCACTTGATTTTAAAGAAAAATCAGTCTATGATTTTGGTTCAGGAACAGGTATCCTAGCCATACTAGCAGAAAAGTTAGGAGCCGAAAAAATACTTGCTGTTGATAACGACGACTGGTGTATTGAAAATAGTATAGAAAATATTGTCATCAATCAGTGTCAACGAATTACCATTGAAAAAGTAAGTACAGCCGAGTCAAATATGCAATACGAACTGATTTTGGCAAATATCAACAAACACATTATCATTGAAAATATTACCTATCTTGAGCAGGCTTTAGCAAAAGGAGGCACTATCTTATTAAGTGGCTTATTAGTTGAAGACCAATCCGATATCCTAAAATTAGGCCAAGATCTTGGCTGGAAACACCAATTGACCACGCAAAGAAATGGGTGGATTATGCTTCAATTCATGTCTTAACCTAACCAATATCACCTAGGTTATGTACTGATTAAGCTGTTGGTTCCTTATATTTGAATTTCAAAAAATTAATCCCCGGTCTATGAACGAGGTGCTTTTAACTGTTTTGGCTTATTTAATTGGTTCTATTCCTACCGCTGTATGGATTAGTAAATCGAAGTTTAATATAGACATTCGAGAATATGGTAGTGGGAACGCTGGTGCCACCAATACTTTCAGGGTATTAGGTTCTAAATGGGGTTCTATTGTTATGTTGGTAGATGTGTTAAAAGGCGTTGTTGCAACTTCATTGTATATTGTTTTGCCCTACTATTTATCGCACGAACTAGCGCGTACTAATTTAATGATTGGCCTAGGTTTAGCATCTGTGATAGGTCATATTTTTCCTATTTGGGCAAATTTTAGGGGAGGAAAAGGTGTTGCTACATTGCTTGGAATGGCTGTGGCTATTCAACCACTTGTGGCCCTTTGTTGTATTGGGGTATTTTTAATTGTATTATACTTAACCCGTTTTGTTTCTTTAAGCTCTATGTTAGCGGGTGTATCTTTCATGATATTTATACTCTTTATCTTCAATGAAAAGGAAACACTTTACCGAGTGTTTGCAGTGATAGTTGCTTTAATGGTGGTACTCACTCACCAAAAAAATATAGGGAGGATCTTAAAAGGAACCGAAAGCAAGGTGCCCATTTTCAAATCGCGCGATAGAAGAAAGCAAAAGCGCATGGAAAGCGAGGAATGATATATGATAAATAATACATATAGCAGTCGCAGCAGGTAAAATCCCCCAATTATTTTACTAAAACTAAAAGATAGTGCTGCTTGAATTAGTATTAGCGATTACAATTTTTTAACTTTGCACCTCTTATTGTTCCACCGAATTTTTCTTTTAGGCATGTCGAATCAAAGTTTGTTTGAAAAATTACAGTTGAAAGACGAAAAGAATCTCTTGATTCAAGGTATTCCTTCGTCTATTGAAAAACAGTTTGCAAAACTTACGTATGCAAAACATATCACCCCATTGCTTAAAAGCAAAAAGGTTGATTTTGCATTGGTATTTGCACTCAGTCAACAACAACTGAACAATGTATTGCGTGAAGTTTTTCCAGCACTAACATCAGAAACTAAATTATGGGTGTCTTATCCTAAAACTTCTAGTAAAATCGTTAGCGATTTAAATAGAGATTGTAGTTGGGATTTCTTAATAAAAAACGAATACGAATCAGTAAGGCAGATTGCTATTGATAATGTATGGAGTGCTATTCGATTTAAAAAGGTAGATACAATTCCAAACAGAGATCGTAGTTTTTCTGAAATTAAAAACCTTGACTTACAAGAAGGGGAATTTGAAAAAAGATTAGTAGTGCCGCCAGCAGAATTGGGTAGTATGTTTTTAAAACACAAAGAAGCACAGTCCTTTTTTACCTCCTTGTCTTTTTCAAATCAAAAAGAATATGTAAGCTGGATTGAGGCAGCAAAAAAAGAAGATACTAGAAAACGCAGACTAGAAACAGCACTCGAAAAATTATTGGCAGGAAAGAATAATCCAACCGAAAAATAATTGCAATATTTTATAAAATTAAAAGCGCCTTCACAGAAAAATGAAGGCGCTTTTTTAGTTAAAACACACTGAATTATTTCATAATCACAGTGCCCAATTGCTGGGTAATATTTCGTTCAATTTCTTTTAAGTGTTGGTGTAATTCAATGAGGCGCATTTGTTCTTCTAATGGCGCAAATTCCATGTCACGTTGATTTTCTTCGAACATTTTTTTAATCTTTCGAAGCTTGTAAAAATTCACACTCATCAATACGTCTTGTTGGCTAAGGTCTCTGTTTAAAATATTCATGCCTTCCATTACTTCATCCCAATTTTGACTTAATTCAGAATTAGACATGGTAATATGAATCACTAGGTTTCTCAATTTTTCATTGGCATGGTACAACATTGATTTTGCAGTAGGTTCTAAGCCTTTTGCATACATTGTTTTATAGGTATCAAACAACTCTTCTAATTCGGGATTGTCAAAATGAAATTGTTCTAATTCTTCGAAGATATAATCGGCCATTAATTTGGTTTCATCCCATTGACGTAAACCAAATTCTAACAACACTTTTATGATATTTCTTTCGTGTGCTTCGTCTCTATTAAAAAGTAATTGTTGGTCGTCTAAAACATCTTCTGGTTGACCCTGATTTATTTCATTGAAACTTGTTTGGTCAGTAGCTTGTTTTTTTTCTTCTTTAGTTAGTTTGTCGCGTTTAAGTTTGTTAACCAAATTGGTTAATCCTAA
Source organism: uncultured Bacteroidota bacterium (assembly GCA_903831935.1). Lineage (GTDB taxonomy): Bacteria > Bacteroidota > Bacteroidia > Chitinophagales > Chitinophagaceae > Sediminibacterium. The sequence continues at coordinate 25,672 of CAIKZP010000050.1, forward strand.
TTCGTCAATTTTTAACATGCCAGCACACTGCCTAATATAATCTTGTTGACGCGTAAAGTCTTCTGCTTTATTTAATTTACTAATGGTTTCTGCAACTTGGTTTACTACCGTGCTTTTGCGAGACACATCATTGCCAGCTTCCTTAAGCATTACTTCTAACTGAAATAAAATAAAATCTTTTTTATTTGCAGCAATGAATTCATTGAAGGCGGTAACACCTACTTTGTTTACATAACTATCAGGATCTTCATTGTCGGGGATAAGCACTAAGCGCACATTCAATCCTTCTTCTAAAGCCATGTCTAATCCACGAAGTGCGGCTTTAACTCCTGCGCTATCGCCATCGTAAATTATGGTAAGATTATTAGTGTATTTTTTAACCAATCTTAATTGGTCTACTGTTAAAGAAGTACCACCACTCGCTACTACATTTTCAATACCTGCTTGGTGTAAACTAACTACATCGGTATATCCTTCAACCAATAAACATTCATTTGCTTTATCAATCGCAAGCCTTGCAAAATAAGAGCCGTATAGAATTTTACTTTTTACATAAATTTCATTTTCTGGCGTGTTAATATATTTTGGTCCGCGGTCTGATTTACCAATTACGCGCGCACCAAATCCTATAACTTTTCCAGAATTATTATGAATAGGAAAAATAATTCTTCCCCTATAATTATCAGCTAATTCATTATTACTTCGTAGTGCAACCAAACCGGTTTTAGGAAGTATCTCCGGATTAAATTGATTGGCTAATAATGCTTTTGTTAAAGCATCTTTTATATCTGGATTAAAACCAATTTGAAATTTTTCAAGTACTGCATTTCTAAATCCGCGTTCTTGTAAATAGGAGAGTGCAATATTTTTTCCTTCCTCTGTTTCTGTTAGTTGTGTTGTAAAGAATTTTTGTGCAAAATGGTTGATGGCAAATAAACTATCGGCCGTTTGATTTTGCAATTTTTGTTCGGGGCTTGATTCGCTTTCTTCTATTTCAATATTGTAACGAGCTGCCAACCATCTTAACGCTTCAACATAACTGTATTTTTCGTGCTCCATTAAAAATGTAATGCTGTTGCCACTTTTGCCACAACCAAAACATTTATAAATTTCTTTTGCAGGAGATACGGTAAAGGAAGGAGATTTCTCGTTATGAAATGGACACAATCCTAAGTAATTAGTGCCTCTTTTTTTCAGTTTCACAAATTCGCCCACCACATCCATGATGTCAATCTGATTGGTAATCTGTTGTATGGTGTTTGGAGAAATCATTCAGAGCGAAGATAAAATCTTTCGGCTTAGGTTTGAATTTTATTCGGGTTCATAAAAAAAACGAGTCTGTTTTTGAATTTCTATTAAATTTAACCATGCTTAAAAGAGAAAGGCAGGCTTATATACTGCAACAAATCAATATTCATAACAAAGTATTAAGTTCAGACCTAAGTGTTCACCTAGAAGTGTCGGAAGATACTATTCGCCGCGATTTACAGGAACTTTCAGAACAGGGTAAGCTCATAAAAGTACATGGTGGAGGGCTCTCTAAATCTTTTCATTTTACATTAGAACCCAATCCAGTATACTCTTTGCCAGAAAAAAAGGTGATTGCATTTAAAGCACGTAACTTAATTCAAGATGGGATGTTTGTTTTGTTAACTGGAGGAACCACTATCTTAGAACTAGTAAAATCTTTACCCGATGAATTGAATGCCACATTCATTACAGTTAGTTTACCCATTGCCCTTGCTCTACTAAATCATCCTAATTCAGAAGTGATATTTTTAGGAAATAGATTGCTTAAAAACGCTCAAATGTCGGTTGGGGCCGAGGTTGTATTAAGATTACAAGAAATTAAAGCCGATATCTGCTTTTTAGGAACCAATAGTATCGATGCCAATTTTGGTATTACAGATATGGAATGGGAAATTATTGAAGTAAAAAAAGCAATGATTAAAAGTGCCCAAAAAACGGTTTCGCTTGCCATATCTGAAAAATTAAATAGTATCCAAAGATTACAAGTTTGTAAAACCCAGGATGTTGATATCCTTATCACTGAATTAAATCCTACGAATCAAGTTTTAGCACCTTATTTGGGTAAAGTGGCACAAATTTTATAAGTACTTAACATTAAACGATGGGTGCTCAGTCAACTGATTCAGGAATCAAGTTGAATTCATGCAGTTATATGCGGGTTTTGGCATATTTAATCCATTAAAAATGCAAGTTTGCCTAAATGTTTAAAAATATATTCGTTAATGTGGCCTACAAATTTTAACATTGCTCTATGATTTCCTCTAAAATTTGAGTTGTTTTCTCTTTTGCGGTTTTTTGCGTAAAAAAAAGGAGAACACCATGCAATGTTTTAGAGGGTTGATATGTCCTATTATTTGGAACTTGAAGTTTTAAAAAAAGGTCAGTACTAAATGAATTACGAAAACAAAAAAATTGTTATGAGAAAAATTGCTTCTTTGATGAAAGTAGTCGTTCTACTACTTCTCATTTTCTCGTTGCCTTCTTATGGGCAAAGCCAAACAGTATCCGGCACTGTGCAGGATGCTGATAAAAAAACACCATTGGCGGGTGTTACGATTAAAGTTGTGGGAACTACCACTACTGCCCAAACAAATGAAAAGGGCGCATTTACAGTAAAAGCCACTAAAGGCCAATCCCTATTAGTAAGTTATATAGGTTTTGAAACCAAAAAAGCCGATGTTACTGGTACTAGCATGACAATTCTTTTGAAAAGTTCTGTTGCAGAATTAGATGAAGTTGTTGTTGCGATGGATATCAAACGTAAATCGAGAGATTTGGGTTATTCAACACAAGTAGTTAAAGGAGATGACATTAAAGAAACACAACGTGAAAGTTTTGTAAATGGTTTGCAAGGTAGAATTGCCGGTGCTACTATTACATCAACTTCAGGTGTTCCTGGAGCATCTTCAACTATTGTATTGCGTGGATTTAACTCAATGTCTTTAAATAACCAACCATTATTTGTGGTTGATGGTGTAATTAGAGATAACTCAACAATTGATGCGGTTGCGGTTGTGCCAGCTGCAGCAGGTCAAAGTAATACATCGAATGACTTTACCAATAGAATTTCTGATATCAATCCAAATGATATTGAATCAATCACTGTATTGAAAGGGCCAGAAGCAACGGTTTTGTATGGTAGTTCTGCTAGTAATGGAGCGATTGTAATTACCACAAAACGTGCAAAAATTACAGTAGGTAAAAGATTCAACGTTAACTACGACAATAGTTTCCGTATGCAATCTTTACAAAATATTCCATCTATTTATAATGGATTCCAACAAGGAACCAATGGTAATGCATCAACTGGAACTTTTTCTGCTTTCGGTCCTGCAATGAATGCTTCTACACCAATCTATGATAACGTAGGTAACTTCTTTAAAACAGCTTTTGGACAAACCCAAAACTTAGGTGTTGATTTTGGAACGGCAAAGTCTAGTTATAGAGCGAGTGGATCTTATTACGATCAAACTGGGGTTGTTCCAAATACCCGTTTACAAAGAATCAATTTCCGTTTAACCAATAATACAAAAATTGGTAAACATTTAGATATCACACCTTCTATTGCTTACAGTAATAGTAGTAATGATAAAGCCATGAAAGGTTCTGGTGGTTATTTATTGAACTTGTTTTTGTGGCCATCAACTGATGATGCACGAAATTTTCAATTGGCAAATGGGCATAAAAGATATTTAGTAAATACTACCGCAAACAATCCTGCAGACGATGCTGGTTTAGGAACTATTTCTGAAACAGATAATCCGTTTTTTGCTGCTAATAGAAACGTATCAAAAGATAAAACCAATAACTACGAAGCTAATTTAGCCATCAACTATAACCCACTTCCTTGGTTAACAGTTGCAGGAAGATTTGGTTACAACAATTATAATACAGAAGGTTTCCAATACCGTGATCCAGAATCTGCTTCACAATCTTCTATGGCTAATAAAGGTCAATTAGATAATTATTGGGTTAAAACAACTACTTATAACCATACTGTATCTGCTACCGCTAGAAAAGCATTTGGCAAATTCAATACACGTTTAACGGTTGGTACTCGTTGGAGTCAAGCTGAATCACAATCTTTTGGTGTATCAGGAACATTTGATAGCACTAGAGGATTTGATAGTAGTAGTACTGGTATTGCAACAAGAACGCGTTTGGCTAGATCTACTCTTTATGGTTCAGGTCAATGGAATATTCGTAAGAACTACCAAGTAGCTGAGTTTGCAGAAGCAACCATTAGCTATAATAACTTGATTTTCTTAACAGGTTCTATGGCTTTTGAATCATCTTCTGTATTACCTGCGGCTAATAGAAACTATAGTTATCCAGGAGGAAGTTTGAGTGTGATTATGAGTGATATCATACCTGCGTTGAAAGGCGGCTTATTAAGTTATTGGAAATTGAGAGGGTCTTTAGCATCTACGGCTAGGCTCCCAGATCCATATTCTAATCAGTCGAATTTTGTTCCAACAGTTACAAGTGCAAATACACCTCCAACAACTGGAACTTTAATTCCTTCTCCTTTACAATATGCATTTACCAATGCAAATCCAGATTTGAAACCTGAAACACAAAATACTTATGAAGTAGGTACTGAGTTAAGAATGTTTCATGATGTGGTGACTTTGGATGGTGCTTATTATAATACATTGGCATTAAACCAAATTGCACAAGGATTTAGAGCAAGTTATGGTACTGGATTTGTATTAAATACACAAAACAATTCAAGTGTACGTAACCAAGGTATTGAAGTGTCATTAGGAATTAAAGCTATTCGTAAAAAGGATTTTGAATGGAATATCCAATTCAACTTAAACCACATGTGGAATAAGGTTTTGGCAATTCCTTTACCTATTGATATTGCAGGTGCCGATTACTATGATGCATCTACATGGTTGTATGGTAGTGCAAGAGGTGGTTTGCGTCCAGGTTATTCTACTGGTACAATTACTAGTGCTGGTTATAAGCGCCAAGATTTAACCCCAACAGGGGCTAATGGTTTATTACCAAATGATGGTGCAATTTTATTAGATCCTACTACAGGATTGCCTTTAAATGATGCAACATTCCGTGTAAGAGGTGATAGAACTGTTTGGTTAACATTAGGAACAATAAACAGGTTTAGATACAAAGACTGGAACTTGAGTTTCTTATGGGATTTAAGAATGGGCGGAGATGTTTTCAATGCTACTAATATGTACCTAACTATTTTAGGTAAATCTGCTAAAACTGCAGACCGTATGACGCCTAGAATTATTCAAGGTATTCTTAAAAATGGTTTAGAAAATACTGCTACACCTACTATCAATAACATCATTGTAACTCCTTATTATAACTATAGTTACTATGGTGGAACTGCAATGCCTGAAGAAGATTATATGGAACGTGGTATCAATGCTTTCCGTTTAAGAGATATTTCTATCAGCTATTCAGTGCCTTCTAAATATTTGGGTAAAAAATCAAATGTGGATTCTCCAGGTTTGTTAGACTACTTACCATTTAGATCATTGTCTTTCTTCCTAACTTGTAATGACTTGGTATTATTCACCAACTACTCAGGAGCTGATCCTTCTGCGAATGGTGGTAACGCTTCATTAAGAGGTGTGGGTGCTGTAGGCTTCGACTACGGTAATATCGCAGCTCCTTTAAGTTTTAACGCAGGTCTTAGAGTAGGATTTTAATTGAATAACATTAAACTAGGTAACATGAAACATAAATTCGGCATAACCTCTTTTTTTGCAGTAATAGTTACTGCACTAGCGGTTATCTCTTTTCAATCTTGTTCAAAAAAGCTCGATGAAGCTTATTTGAATCCTAATAATCCAATTGAGGGTTCTATTGAGGCAATTTTGCCCAATGTCATTAATCAAATGACATCTACAGCAGCGCCCCCAGCAGGTGGTGGTGGTGGTTCTTATGGACCTGTTTGTGAATCAGTAAACTTGGGTAAGTATATCCAATTTTGGAATTTGAATGGAACTGGAGATCAGTACGATCAAATGGGTGGTGTTTATGGAACAGTTTCTGATAATACAGGATTGGTTTGGGCCATGCATTATTATGGTATTGGTCAAAATGCAAAATTCATTATTTCTAGAGGTACAGAGCAAAAGAAATGGGATTATGTAGGTGTAGCCAATGCTATTTTCGCCTTTAGTTGGTTAACATTAACTGAAGAATATGGTGAAGTGATTTTAAGAGATGCATTCAATCAAAGTTTGCAACAATTTAAATACGACCAGCAATCTTTAGTGTACGATACAGTCCGTCAAATTTGCGACAGTGCTATCATGTATTTGAATAAAACTGGAGATGGTGTTAGTGCAGCTAACCTAGCTTATGGTGACGGATACTTTTATGGCGGTGATGTAAACAAATGGAAGAAATTTGTTTATGCTATTAAAGCAAGAACATTCGCACATTTAAGCAATAAGTCTTTCTATGCCTCAAAAGGCTATGCAGATTCAGCGATTAAATATTGCGATTTGTCTATTACCAATAATGCCGACAATGCTATGCAAAAATGGGTTGGTGGTAACTTTAGCGGAACCAATAACTATTTTGGTCCTTATAGAGGAAATATTGGTACCCTAAGACAATCTGCTTTCATTGCTAATTTGTTAACAGGTGCTGCTGCAACTTCTCCATTTAAAGGAGTTTTTGACCCTCGTACACCATACTTGATTAATGAAAACACTAATGGTACCTATAAAGGGGTTGTTCCAAATCTAGGACCTTCAGGGTTAGCTACTGCCGATCAACCAAAGAATTTTTGGAGAGCAGCATTCTCTTCTACCGCTGTTACTGCCGATTCTGGAAGATATATCTTTAATAATTTGGCGCCTTTTCCAATTATCACTGCTGCAGAAATTCAGTTTGTGAAAGCTGAAGCCGCATTTAGAAAAGGAGACAAAGCACTTGCATTAGCAGCATATACCAATGGAATTAACTTATCATTCGATATGTTGATTAATACTTATCAAACGCGTATTCCAAGTGTTTCTCAAATTACACCTGCAACAAGGGCTGCATATTTAGCGAATCCTGCTGTAGTTCCTACAGTTGCTGCTTCATTAACATTGAGCCAAATCATGTTGCAAAAATACATTGCCTTATATGGTTATGGATTCAATGAAACATGGGTTGATATGCGTCGTTATCACTATCTTGATAAAGATCCTACAACAGGAAATCAAGTGTATGCCGATTTTACTTTACCAACTACCTTGCATATTTATAACGCTGGTAAATTGGCTTATCGTTGTCGTCCTAGGTATAACTCAGAATATTTATACAATATTCCAGCCTTACAAACTATTGGCGCATTGGCATCTGATTATCATACCAAAGAACATTGGTTCAGTCAACCATAATCTTAATTTTTAAATAGTTTACGATGAAAAAACGAATTTTAAAATATTCATTCTTAGTATCAGCATTCTTTTTATTGTTTGCTTGTGCTAAGGAAAGTGGGGTAACCAACCAAGCATATACTGCTTATGGTGTATCTTCTACCCAAGGTCAATTAAAAATAAATCTTGCTTTTGCATATACTATCAGTAATGCTACGATGCTAATTAAAATTAATGGCAATGTAGTAAGTAATGCGTTGGCTACAAGAACACCTTTCCCAGGTGGTGGATACAATACCAATGGTAGTAACTATGCTTTGTATTTGAATGTGCCAATTGGCTCAAATGCAGTGTCTGTAGTAATTCCAAAAGTGGGTACCAATACTGATTCTGTTGTGTTATTCAATAAAACAGTTACAATACCAGACAATGCACCTTATACTTTGCATATAGCTGATACAGCTACTACTACTCAATCTTTATTGGTTAAAAATAATATCGATAATTTACCAACAGATTATTGCAGGTATCGTTTTGTGAATTTAATGCCAAATATGCCGAGTGTAGATTTGTATAAAGATGGTGTTTTAGTGCAAACGGGTATTGCTTATATGGCAGCTTCTGCTACATTTGAAATGCCTTATGCTTCAGGAACGCCTTCTTGGACAATTCGTCCAAATGGAGCTGCTGTAACTACTGCTGCTGTTGCAACTTATGCTAGTACCAATACAATGCAAAGAAATGTTGTATTAACTGTTTTTGCAATGGGCTATAATGGTCAAACAGGAACAAGATTGCCTTACTTATCTTTTATTTTGGATAAAAACCAATAAAACTTAAGTACAATAATACATTGTGAAAAAGGGAAGTGACTAATTAGTTACTTCCCTTTTTCTTTTTTAACATACTTATGTTCTATTGCCAACAAGCTTTTTTGTAATTTCACCAAACAAATATTCATTGTAGTTAATTGGCATTTATGCAAGAGTGGAAATTGTTTTTATTTTTTATTGGAATTCTATTTTCGCCTGCAATACAAGCGCAAAAATTAGATTCTACTTTGGCAATTTATCGCAGTGATTTTCAAACAGAAAAAGTACACCTACATTTCGATAAAACAGCCTATAATAAAGGTGAAACAGTTTGGTTTAAAGCCTATATAGTTGCCGGCGAAAATTTATCGGACTATAGCAGAAACTTTTTTGTTGATTGGTATAACGATTTAGGGCAATTAATTAAGCATACTGTTCATCCAATTTTTGAATCTTCTGCACGTGGTCAATTTGATATTCCAAACAATTACAAAGGCGGAATTTTACACGTAAAAGCCTATACACGTTGGATGTTAAATTATGATACGGCATTGTTGTATCATAAGGATATACAAATAACCAATACCAATGCTAGCGCTAGTGCCAGTGCAAAAGCGGCAGCAGTTACACTTAAATTTTTTCCAGAAAGTGGCGACTTAATTAATGGAATAAATTCTACGCTTGCTTTTATGGCAACCAACCAAAATGGCCAGCCCGTTGCAGTGAAAGGTGCTATAGTAAATAGCGCTAATCAATTAGTCGATTCATTTGCAACGGTACATGATGGAATGGGTAGCCTAAATTTCGAACCATCGGCCAATGAACAATATACTTGTAATTGGATGGATGAATATGGTACGAGTCATAGCAATAGCTTGCCAATAGCTAAAGCCACTGGGGTAGTTGTAAGCGCTAAGTTGGTTAACAAAAAAGCAGTGTTTGCAGTGTCAAGATCTACAGATGTAGCAAGTAATTTAAAAGGCTTACACCTTGTAGCAACAATGAACCAACAATTGTTATACAATGCCTCTATTAATTTAAATAATAAAAAAATAATTGCTGGAGAAATACCTCTACAAGAAATGCCCACTGGCATTTTACAGTTAACGGTTTTTGATGCTAGCTGGATTCCAGTTGCCGAAAGAATATTATTTGTAAATAATAATCAGCACCAGTTTTTTCCAGAATTAACAATGGTTACTACTCGTTTAACAAAACGTGCAAAAAATACCATGGAATTATTTGTTTCAGATACTGCGTTAAGTAATTTATCTATATCGGTTACAGATGCAAGTTTATTATATGATAGTAGTGCCAATATTATTTCTCAATTATTATTATCTAGCGAGTTAAAAGGATCTATTTATCGTCCAGCCTATTATTTTTCAAACGAAACCGATAGTGTTGCGGCGCACCTAGATTTAGTAATGCTTACACATGGTTGGCGCAGGTATAAATGGGATGAAATAATCCAAGGAAAATTGCCCAAATTAACTTACCCAATGGATAGTGATTATGTGCAAATAAAAGGGAAAGTTTTTACTGCTGGTCAAGCCATACGATCTACTCAAACCATCACGCTGGTTATGCAGGCTAAAGATAGTAGCAAACAATATTTTCAATTACCTGTAAAACGCGATGGGTCTTTTAATCAACGTGGTATTATATTTTTCGACACCGCAAGAATATTCTACCAACTCAATGGCGACAAGAGTTTGCACGAAAATGCTTCAACAAGTTTTCAGTATGGATTGCCATTAGTGCCTTATGCACAGGCTGTAAAATCGCCCACTAAAATTTTAATTGATAGTATTTTACTCAAGCGAAATAGTTTGTTTTATGCAGGGATAGAGAAAGTGAAAAAGTCAATGGATTCTGCTGTTGTATTAAAAGAAGTAACTGTTGAAAGTAAAATAAAATCGGCGATTGATATACTAGACGAAAAATATACCACTGGTCTTTTCAATAATAAAAATAGTTACTCCTTTGATGTTGCAAACGACGATCGTGCACATGGCCAATTAGATGTATTTCATTACTTGCAGAATTTAATTCCTGGAATGACAATGTCATTGCCAACACTTGGCACCAATGGGGCAGAAGACGCTAATAGTAATAATGTGGCTGGATTAAATTGGAGAGATGGTACGCCAGATATTTTTTTAAATGAAATGCCTTCTGATGCAGGAGCTGTTCAGGCAATTTCAATGAGTGATGTAGCGTATATAAAAGTGTTTCGTCCGCCATTTATGGCAGCTTCGGGTTCAGGGGCATCTGGCGCTATTGCTATTTATACACTTAAAGGGGCAGAAGCAAAAAACTATAATGTGAAGGGACTAAATAGTGCGCTCATTAGCGGCTATACAGCCTATAAAGAATTTTATTCGCCAGATTACACTATTACTCAACCCAAATACCAAGATAGTAGGGCAACTTTATATTGGAACCCATATGTTTTAACAGACAAGAAAAATAAAACTGTTAAACTCGAATTCTTTAATAATGATATCACTAGTAAATTCAGAATTATTATTGAAGGGGTGAATGCTTTTGGTAAACTTGCCCATCTAGAAAAAATTGTAGAATAGGGTTATTTAAAAATCATCGCCATCTAAAAATTCTCTTTCAATTTCTTCCATTTGTACAATATCCCATGCTTCGCTTTCGGTAGGGGTGGTGTTTAAAAATTCTAAGAGTTCTAATTTTTCAAACAGTTTTTCTACAGGTTCGGTTAATGTACAAATTACAAATGAGGCACTATTTTCATAAAAATATGCTTGCAGTTCTGCCAATTGAAAAGCTGCGGATGCTTCAATATTTTCCACATTTTGCATTTGCAGAATAATATTTTTTGGATCCAATGCAAGTTGGTTCATACTTATGTCTTTTATAGACGCTGCTATATTGGCAGATAAATCTGGCAATAATGGGCTTAGAACCGTAAATTTCTCCTTGGTATCAATTTTGATTTCCATTGCTTATAATAGATTAACAAACTGTGTATAAATCCTACACAACTTCACTCAAAAATATTCGTTATAATTGTATAAATCCAATTTTGATTATGGATAATAATTTTTCAGCCCAGGTAAAAGAGATCATTTCCTTCAGTAGGGAAGAGGCTTTGCGATTAGGGAACGACTTTATAGGAACAGAACACCTGTTATTGGGTTTGATACGTGATGGCGATAACACCGCTATTAAAGTACTCAAACAACTTAATGTAGACTTGTATGAGCTTCGTAAAGAGGTGGAACTGGCTGTAAAAGACAAAACAGGAAAGAATATTGCCAATATAAATAGTCTTCCATTAACCAAGCAAGCCGAAAAAGTAATTCGTGTGACAGTGCTAGAAGCCAAGGCATTAAAAAGCCCATTGGTAGAAACAGAGCACTTAATGCTTAGTATCTTAAAAAACAAAGAAAATATTGCTACTCAAATATTAAATCAATTTGATATTGACTACGATATGTTTCGCAATGAATTGGGAATGGTTGGGTCTCCCAATCCGCCGGCACCTAAAAATGATTTTTCAGACGAAACTGGCGATGATGAGTTTGATGAAGAAAAACGCAGTGGTGGATTTCAACAACCACGTGGCGGAGCCAAGCAAGCGCCTGGTATTAAAAGTAAAACACCCGTACTCGATAATTTTGGAAGGGATATTACCAAATTAGCAGAGTCTGGAACCTTAGATCCAATTGTTGGAAGAGAAGCCGAAATTGAAAGGGTTAGCCAAATTCTAAGCCGTAGAAAAAAGAACAATCCTATTTTAATTGGCGAACCTGGTGTGGGTAAAACAGCCATTGTTGAAGGATTGGCGCTTCGTATTGTTCAACGTAAGGTTAGCAGGGTATTGTTTGATAAAAGAGTGATTAGTTTAGACCTAGCTGCACTAGTAGCAGGTACCAAATACCGTGGTCAGTTCGAAGAAAGGATGAAAGCCATCATGAACGAACTAGAAAAAAACAGGGATGTCATTTTATTTATTGATGAGATTCATACCATAGTGGGTGCTGGTGGCGCAAGTGGTTCATTAGACGCTTCTAATATCTTTAAACCAGCTTTGGCCAGGGGAGAACTCCAATGTATTGGCGCATCTACCTTAGATGAGTATCGTATGCACATTGAAAAAGACGGTGCGCTTGATAGACGCTTTCAAAAAGTGTTAATTGAGCCGCCTAGTGTAGAAGAGACCATCATGATTTTAACAAATATCAAATCGAAATACGAAGATTTTCACAATGTGGTTTACGACAATGAAGCCATTGAAGCTTGTGTAAAATTGAGTGATCGATATATGACCGACAGATTATTGCCCGATAAAGCAATTGATGTGTTAGACGAAGTTGGTGCGCGTGTACATTTAAAAAACATTAATGTACCAGAAGATATTGTAGACCTTGAAAAGAAAATTGAAGAGGTTAAGAACGAAAAAAACAAGGTTGTAAAAAGCCAACGTTTTGAAGAAGCGGCGGCACTTCGTGATACCGAAAAAAGATTGGGCGAAGAATTAGAAAAAGCAAAAGGACTTTGGGAAGAAGATAGCAAACACAAGCGCTATCCAATTACTGAAGAACATATTGCCGAAGTGGTGAGTATGATGACGGGTATTCCTGTAAAAAGAATGGTGCAGGCAGAAACTGAAAAGTTGCGTAGGATGAGCATTGATATGCAGGATATGGTGATTGGTCAAGACGAAGCCATTCAAAAAGTAGTAAAAGCTATTCAGCGTAATCGTGTTGGTTTAAAAGATCCTAAAAAACCAATTGGAACATTTATTTTTCTTGGTCCAACAGGAGTGGGTAAAACAGAATTAGCCCGATCAATTGCTAGGTATATGTTTGACTCCGAAGATTCTTTAATTAGAATTGACATGAGTGAATACATGGAAAAATTTACGGTGAGTAGATTAATTGGCGCACCTCCAGGATACGTTGGATACGAAGAAGGCGGACAATTAACCGAAAAAGTACGTCGTAAACCTTACTGCGTTATTTTATTAGATGAAATAGAAAAAGCACATCCAGACATTTATAATATTTTATTACAAGTATTAGATGATGGACAATTAACAGATGGCTTGGGTAGAAAAATTGATTTCAAGAATACCTTGATTATCATGACTTCTAATATAGGCGCACGTCAGTTAAAAGAGTTTGGCGATGGTGTTGGTTTTGCAACTGCAACACGTGTTCAAAATGCCGATGAAAATAACAAAGCTGTTATTGAAAAAGCATTAAAACGTACCTTCTCTCCTGAGTTCTTAAATAGAATTGATGATGTGGTAATCTTTAATTCGTTGAATAAAGAAAACATCTTTAATATCATTGATATTTTAATGAAAGGGGTTACAAAACGTTTGCAGAATTTAGGGTTCTCAATGGAATTAACTTTGGCTGCAAAAGAATTTATTGCAGAGAAAGGGTATGATGCACAATTTGGCGCAAGGCCTTTGCACCGTGCATTACAGAAATACCTAGAAGATCCTTTAGCAGAAGAAATTCTAAACTTAAATGTAAAACAAGGAGATAGATTGGTGGCTGATTTAGACAAGGAAAATTCAAAAATTAAATTTGAGTTTCTTCCAAGAATAGAAGAAGAACCAAAAACTTCAGAAGCATAATAAAAAAGCGGCTATCTAATTTAGATAGCCGCTTTTTTTATGCGTATTTCGAAAATAGTTTTCGATTAATTTATATATCCCAAGCAAGTGCAGATGCGCCAAGTATTGCAGCATCAGACTCCTTTAAATGGCTTACAAGGATCTTAACTTTGTTTTGGAACACTTGTATTAAGTTGGCCTCCATATGTTCTCTAGTAGGCTTTAAAATAAGATCTCCAGCTTTGGTTAATCCGCCAAATAATATGATGGCTTCTGGGCTAGAAAACATTACAAAATTAGCTAAAGCCATTCCTAGAATTTTTCCTGTATAGTCAAATACATCTTTAGCCAATTGGTCTCCAGCCATTGCTGCATCATATACTTTTTTCGAATCTAATTCATCGGCAGGAATGTCTCTTAACAAACTAGGCGTACTAGAATTCTTTAAAAATTCTAAAGTAGTTAATCGAACCCCAGTTGCAGAAGCATAGCTTTCTAAAGAACCATTTTTACCTGTCCCTTCATGATAACGACCATCAGGTATGATAATGATATGACCTAATTCTCCTGCAAATCCATCGTGCCCATAAACTAAGGTACCATTGGCAACAATACCAGAACCAACACCTGTTCCAAGTGTGATCATAATAAAGTCTTTCATGTCTTTTGCAGCACCGTATTTCATTTCTCCTAAAGCGGCTGCATTGGCATCGTTGGTTAATACTACTGGAAGCTTGAACTCGTCTTGTAATAATTTACATAGCGGAATAATTCCCTTCCATGGTAGATTAGGTGCGTACTCAATTGTGCCAGTATAGAAATTTCCATTGGGTGCACCAACGCCTATTCCTTTAATTCTACCAATGCCACCTACTTGATCTATTAGCGGCGTAATGTTTTTATGTAAATCCGTAATAAACGACTCAATTGTTGCATGCTTTTTTGTAGACATTTCACTAGAAAAAAGTACGTTCCCTTCTTTGTCTACGATACCGAATTTGGTGCCGGTTCCGCCAATGTCAATTCCAATGGCTAGTTGTTCTAAACTCGGCTTATTAAATGCCATGGTCAATACAAATTTGAATGATGAACTTAATAAAATTAGTGACCTCCTGAAACTTTTGTATCGTAGTCAATACCTTGTGATTTTAAAATAGATTTTACACGTATTGCATAAAATGCTAAATAAGCAAAACACAAAGCCCCAACGATATAACTAAACTGAATTCCAAGCATTTTTTCATCTGCCACCCAGCCTTGTAATGCAGCAATAACGCCACCTCCCATGATCATCATAATCAACAAACTACTTCCTTGATTAGTATGCTTTCCTAAACCTGCAACAGCAAGTGTAAAAATACATGGCCATAAAGTACTACAGAATAATCCTACACTAATGAATGCAAACACACTCACCATGCCAGAAGTTAGCATACCAATTACAAGTGCAGCAATTCCCATAGAAGAGAAAATTAATAGCATTCTAACAGGGCTTCCTTTACTCATGATATCACCAATAATCATGGCTATAATTACCAATCCATAAATATAGAATTGTGTGATATCGTGTTGTGCAATTGAATTAACAATTAAGAATACTGCGAACGCTAAATAAGGCATTACAAAATTTAAAATTTTGGCTTTGCTTTTGCTTACACCAAAGGCACCAACTGCGCCTGTCCAACGTCCTATCATTAAACTAGCCCAGTACAATGAAATATAAGGAGCTATTTTTTCGGTAGGAATGCCAATATGTAAACGCATGTATTCGGGTAAATTACTAGCGGTTGAAACCTCTACTCCAACATATACAAAAATGCCAATCATGCCCAATACCAATTGAGGGTATTGCATAGCAGAAGTTTTGTGTAATACTTTTGAAGAACTTTCAGCCTCTTCCTCTGCAACATGATCCAAATCAATTTTATTAGGAATAGAAGAGAACTTGAAAAATATGGCAACTAATACAAATGCAGCTCCAAGAATTAAATAAGGAATTTTTACACTTGAAATACTTGCTTCTGTAGATCCGCTACTAACACTACCAAAAATGGCAAAGCTTACAAGTAATGGTCCGATGGTCGTACCAAAATTGTTTACCCCTCTCGCCATGTTTAATCTTTGAGCACCAGTTTTAGGGTCGCCAATTACAACAGCCAAAGGATTTGCTGCAATTTGTTGCAAACTAAATCCTAGCGCAACAATAAATAATGCAATAATCATTAAGTTAAATGATCCATTATTAGCGGCCGGAATAAATAATAAAGTACCTAGTGCAGAAATACCCAAACCAACTGCAATACCATTTTTATAACCAATTTTGTTTAAAAGGTCTCCACCAATTAAAGAAGAAACACCCACATAAATAATGGAACCTACTGTATAGGCCACATAAAAAGCCACCGCTACTAATTGACTTTGCAATTGTGTTAGTGTAAATGCTTTCTTAAATACAGGAATTAAAATGTCGTTGCTGGCAGCAACAAAACCCCAGAAGAAAAAAATTGAAATAAGGGTTCCAAATTGTGACCAATTAGTTTTTTGATTCATGGCAGGCTTTAAGTGTTTAAAAAATTACGGTGTAAAATAAATATAAATTATTAAGCAAAAAACTTTAAATGTTTTTTGTGCTTATAATAATGAGTCTTAAATTTAATGCAATTCAAGGAATCAATAATTTTTAAATGGAGATTGTACATGTTAGTGCGGAATGTTATCCGGTTGCAAAAGCCGGAGGACTAGGGGATGTGGTAGGCGCTTTACCTAAATACCAGTGTAAAGCTGGGCACCAGGCTAAAGTAGTAATGCCCATGTATCGCACTAAATTTCTATATGCCAATGAATGGGTGGTTGATTTTAAGGGAAATGCCAATTTAGGTGACTGGTTCTTTGATTTTACTATCATTAAAGAAAAAACGAATATTCTAGGGTTCGACTTGTATTTAGTAGATATCAATAGCCTTTTAGACCGTGATAAAATATATGGGTACGAAGATGATACCGAGCGGTTTATGGCATTTCAGATAGCAGTACTGACTTGGTTGAGTAGTTGGGAGCACCGTCCAAACATTGTACATTGCCACGATCATCAAACAGCGCTGATTCCATTTATGATGCGGCACTGTTTTAATTTTAAACAATTGAGCAGGGTTTCTACTGTTTTTACCATACATAATGCACAATACCAAGGATGGATGAATTGGAGTCAAAGTATATTGATTCCTGAATGGGACCATTATAAAACGGGTCTTTTAGAATGGAATGGGGGAATTAATCCATTGGCTTGTGCCATTAAATGTGCAGATAAAGTAACTACAGTTAGCAAATCTTATATGGAGGAATTGCACTCAGATGCCAATGGTTTAGAGGCATTGTTTGAATTCGAAAAAGGAAAATGTGTAGGGATATTAAATGGCATTGACAACGATGTTTGGGATGCTTCAACAGATGCTTATTTGGCGCATCATTTTTCTATAAAAGATGTAACGGAAGGAAAGCAACAAAACAAAGAAATACTCTGCACCAAATATGGCCTAGATACACAAAAACCTTTGTTTGTATTTATAGGAAGATTGGTAGGCGAAAAAGCAGCCGAAATTTTACCAGAATCAATTGCAACAGCCATTTTTAATACCAATAGTGCCGCTAGTTTTTTTGTATTAGGTAGTGGGCAAACCGAAATAGAATGGCCTTTACAGCAAATGGTTCATGAATTTCCAGGAATTTATAATTCATATATTGGGTACAATGAAGCGCTAAGCCATTTGATTTATGCAGCAGCAGATTTTTTATTGATGCCTAGTAGAGTAGAGCCTTGTGGGTTGAATCAAATGTATGCTATGCGATATGGTACGGTACCGATTGTTAGAAGAACAGGAGGCTTAAAAGATACGGTGGTGGATATGGGCGACGAAAATGGGTACGGAATTTGCTTTAATCATGCTAGCGCTGCAGATTTAGTTTATTCAATTAGCCGAGCAGCATCGGTTTATCAAGATAAAACACAGTTAAAAAAAATGCGAACAACTATGATGCAAATTGACAATAGTTGGGAGTTGACAGTAGAGAAGTATAGTAATATTTATCATAGTATTTTGTAATGGTTTAAACCAAATTCGCATGAATAATTTTTCGAGTTCTGTTGTTGCAGTTATTTTGGGTGGAGGTGCCGGAAGTAGATTGTATCCTTTAACAGCAAATCGCTCAAAGCCAGCGGTACCAATTGCTGGCAAGTATCGATTGGTAGATATTCCAATTAGTAATTGTATTAATAGTAATATCAATAGAATGTTTGTGTTAACGCAGTTTAACTCTGCTTCTTTAAATAAACACATAAAAAATACCTATCATTTTAGTGCATTTAGTACCGGCTTTGTTGATATTTTAGCAGCCGAACAAACACCCGATAATCCAGGTTGGTTTCAAGGTACGGCAGATGCTGTTAGGCAATCTTTACGACACATTGAAAATTTTGATTACGATTATATTTTAATATTAAGTGGCGATCAATTATATCAAATGGATTTCTTTGAAATGATTGCCAATCACAAAGCAAAAGGAGCTGATATTACCATTGCTACCATTCCTGTTGCAAGTAGAGAAGCACCTGAATTTGGTATCCTAAAAACCAATGACGAAAACTACATTACCTCTTTTGTAGAAAAGCCTAATAAAGAATTGTTGCCAGATTGGGTTAGCGATACTGGTGCACAAATGCAGAAAGAAGGAAGAAACTATTTAGCCTCAATGGGTATTTATATTTTCAATAAAAAAGTATTAGACCAATTGCTATATGAAAAAAATCCAACTGCTACTGATTTTGGAAAAGAAATTATTCCAGAATCAATTATCAATAATAAAGTAATTAGTTACCAGTACGATGGCTATTGGACGGATATTGGAAATATCTATTCTTTCTATGAGGCAAACTTGGCGCTTACACAAGACGTACCATTGTTTAATTTATTCGACAATAATAAAACTGTTTATAGTCGTGCAAGAATGCTTCCTCCTGCAAAAATTAGTGGAACAACACTAGAGAAAACAATTATTGCAGAAGGCTCCATTATCAATGCCAGTAGGATAGAACAAAGTGTAGTAGGGATTCGTTCTCGAATTGGTTTAGGAACAACAATAGCCAATACCTATATCATGGGAAATGACTACTATGAAACTATAAGTGAAATGGATTCAGATGCAAAAAAAGGGTTACCAAAAATTGGCATTGGCGAACGTTGCTATATTAAAGATGCCATTATTGATAAGAATTGTAGAATAGGAAATGATGTGAGAATCAATGGTGGAAAGCATTTGGCCAATACCGATCATCCATTATATTCTGTTAAAGATGGAATAGTTGTAGTGAAAAAAAGAGCTATTTTACCCGATGGGTTTGTAATATAATTGGTACAAAAAAAACATCCTTTCGAGGGTGTTTTTTTTGTACTTTTATCTTTCATGTAATTTTTACACATTACGCATTTAAACGATTGCTATGTCTTTATCTACAAATTCAGGTAGTTCAACCAGTACCTTGCCCAAACCTCGGTTGAGTTTGTCTCAAATATTTTTCATGAGTTTTGGATTTTTAGGCATTCAATTTGGGTTTGCCTTGCAAAATGGCAACACCAGTAGAATACTTAGGTCATTTGGTGCAGACGTAGACCAGTTACCTATGTTCTGGATTGTAGCACCATTAGTTGGGATGATTGTACAACCATTAATAGGCCATTATAGTGATAAAACTTGGAATAAATTTGGGCGACGTAAACCCTATTTTTTAGTGGGGGCATTATTGTCTTCTGCAGCATTATTGTTTTTACCCAATGCCGCTTTTTTATCAAGCATCTTACCCGCTTTATGGACTGGTGCTGGTATGGTGATGTTAATGGATGCTTCTTTTAATGTTGCAATGGAACCATTCAGGGCATTGGTTGCAGATAATTTACCAGATACGCAAAGAACAAGTGGCTTTGCAGTTCAAACATTTTTAATTGGAGTAGGCGCAGTAGTAGGTTCTGAATTGCCTTCTTTTTTAGCCAAGCATGGTTTTTCGCAAGACCCAGGTTTATCTGGAGTTGCAGACAATATTCGGTACTCATTTTATATAGGTGCGGCTGTTTTTATTGCTGCTATATTAGTAACAGTATTTATGTCTAGGGAATATACCCCATCGGAATATGAACAGTACCATGGCAAGCCTGCAGAGACAGAAAAAAAAGGACTTTCTCAAATTTTTTCAGATTTTTCAAATATGCCCAAAACCATGAAACAATTGGGTTTGGTGCAATTTTTTTCGTGGTTTGCATTATTTAGTATGTGGGTATTTACAACAGATGCAGTGGCCACACATGTGTATGGATTAACCGGAGATTATGTAAAATCAGTGGCGTATAATGATGCAGGAAATAAAGTTAGTTCTGCTTTTGGTACCTATAATTTAGTGGCCGCATTATATGCATTAATGTTACCCTTAGTGGCAAAATTTTTAGGCAGAAAAGGAACGCATGCATTCTCATTATTTGCAGGTGGAATTGGATTGATATCTATTTATTTTATTAAAGATCCTGCTATGTTAACCTATTCAATGATTGGCATTGGTTTAGCATGGGCCAGTATTTTAGCTATGCCTTATGTTATATTATCTGGTTCAATCCCTGCAGGAAAATTAGGAATCTACATGGGTATATTTAATTTCTTTATTACGCTTCCACAAATTATTAATGGAATTGCTGGCGGATGGATAGTAAAACATTTATACAATGGTCAACCTATTTATGCTATTGTATTAGCCGGATTTTTTATGCTTTGTGGTGCAGTGAGTGTACTATTTGTTTATGATGCAGGAGCTATTAAAATTAAACAAGGAAAAGATTAAATACTATGAAAAAAATTAGTGCAATCACCATTTTACTAGTTGTTTTAACGCAGTTAGTTGCTGCACAATACGCCAAATTATATCCTAGCAATTGGTGGACCAATATGCATTGGAATAAAGTGCAAATTTTGGTACACGGCAATTATGATGGATTCAATAAAGAAAAAATTAGTATTCAATATTCTGGGGTACAATTGTTAAAAATAACACCGCTTGATAATGGAAAATTCTTAACCATCGATTTGCAAATTGCTGCAACAGCAAAGCCTGGGGATGTAGAAATTGTATTTAATAAGGCGGGTAAAATTAATAAAGTAATATGGCCGCTTAATGCTAGGAGAGTTGGTCGTGGAAAGGATTTTGCGCAAGGAGTAACATCACAAGATTTAGTATATTTATTAATGCCAGATCGTTTTAGTAATGGAGATACTACGAATGATCGAATTGCAGGACTACGCGATCAAAGTTTAAATAGGGAAAAAATTTACGATAGGCATGGAGGAGATTTACAAGGGGTAATTAATCATTTAGACTACTTAAAAAAATTAGGTATTACCACTGTTTGGATGACCCCAGTAATAGCCAACGACCAACCGAATAGAACAGAACATGGTTATGCGTTTACCGATCATTATTCAATTGAACCAAGGATTGGTGGTGCAGAAAAATACCAAGAACTAAGCAATGAATTACACAAGCGTGGCATGAAATTAATGCAGGATGCAGTGTACAATCATGTAGGCAGTAAAAATATTCTTTTCTTAGACCAACCTACCAAAGATTGGTTCCATCATTGGCCAACTTATACTGGGAGTTCTTTTAAAGACCAACCTTTGTTTGATCCTTATGGTACAAAATCAGATGCAAAAAAAACTTCCGATGGATGGTTTGTTCCAGAGATGCCTGATTTAAATCAAAACAATCCATACGTTGCAAATTTTTTAATTCAGCATGCTATTTGGAGTGTTGAGAATTTTGGGGTAGACGGATGGCGCATTGATACTTATATCTATAATGATTTGCCATTCATGAATCGCTGCAATAAAGCCTTAACAGACGAATATCCTAAAATGACCATGTTCGGTGAAACATGGGTGCATGGAACCGCAGCACAAGCTTATTTTGCAGAAAATAATATTCAAACAAAATTCAAAAGTAATCTGCAAGGTGTTACCGATTTTCAAACCTTATTCTATGGCATTCAACCAGCATTAAATCAAAATTTTGGTTGGACAGAAGGAGTGAATAAATTATATAGCACTTTAAGCAATGATTTTTTATACAAAGACGCCAATAGAAATTGTATTTTTTTAGACAATCACGATTTAACCAGAATTTTTTCTGAAGTTGGTGGTGATATAAATAAATTAAAAATGGGTGTTGCATGGTTGCTTACAACCCGCGGTGTGCCTCAGTTATACTATGGTACCGAAGTGCTAATGAAAGGCGAAAAAAATCCAGCCGATGGTAATGTTCGTTTGGATTTTCCTGGCGGGTGGAATGGAGATAAAAAAAATGCATTCACAACAGTAGGGTTAACCAATGAAGAAATAGACATGCAAAACTATGTGTCTACACTAGCTAATTATCGTTTAAAAACTACGGCTATCACCAATGGTGGTTTAATGCAATATGTGCCAGACGATGGGTTGTATATTTATTTTAGGTATGATGCCAATCATACCGTGCTTTGTGCAATGAATACATCTGATAAAGAAAAAGAAATTGATTTTTCTAAATACATGGAAAGAACTAAAGGGTTTACCGGTGCAAAAAATATTATTGATGGCAAAGTTTTAAATAATAAATTTACCATTCCTGCAAAAAGAATGTGGGTATTAGAACTAACAAAATAATGCCATGAAAAAACTATTTTATTGTACCCTTTTATTTGTTACAAGCATGCTTAAATTGAATGCACAAACCGAAGTGTTATTATACGAAGGAGCCATTCCAAATAGTAAACCAGCTGTCAATAAAGAAAAATCAGAAATCACAGATGGAAACTTACGTATAAGTAATATTAGTGTTCCTACTTATACGCTTTACAAGCCAACAAATCAAAGTGCAAAAAGAGCTGCAATAATTATTTTTCCTGGTGGGGGATATACCATAACATCTTCCACTAAAGAAGGGGTTGTTTTTGCAAAAGCATTAAATGAAATGGGTATAACGGCCATTTTAATAAAATATAGAATGCCCAATGATACAACCATGATCAATAAAGAGATTGGTCCATTACAAGATGGTCAACAAGCTATTTTATTGGCCCGTGAAAATGCCGAGAAATGGAATATTGATCCTAATAAAATTGGCATCATGGGCTTTTCTGCAGGAGGCCATTTAGCAGCAACTGCCGGTACGCATTTTATGGAATCAGTAATTCCTAATCCCAATCATATTAGTGTTCGTCCAGATTTTATGGTACTGGCATATCCAGTAATAAGTTTACAAGATTCACTAGCACATATGGGGTCTAGAAATAATTTATTAGGAAAAAATCCTACACAAGAAAAAAAGGATTTATACTCCAACGAATTACACGTAACAAACCAAACGCCTCCAACATTTTTGGTGCATTCTAGTGATGATGCATCTGTAAAAGTGGCGAATAGTATTTTATTTTATCAAGCATTGGTGGCACATCATGTAAAAGCAGAAATTCACACATTCCAAAATGGCGGACATGGATTTGGCTTAATAAATAAAACATCTCAAGATAGTTGGTTAGATCGTTGTAAATTTTGGATGATCAGTAATGGTTGGTTGTAATGATATAAATTTTTGGTAGTAAAATCCATAAATTGCAGAAGGTTATTTATCAAGTACGGTATATGCTACTATTGGTATGTGCACTAAAAGTACGAATCTGATACATGGAAAAATACGAAGCACTTCATTTTGTAGATACTACTCATTCCGTTTGGAACTATTCTTTATTTACAGAAGCCGATATTCGTAATTTTCAAAATGGCACCCATTATCAATTGTATCGTTTTTTTGGTAATAAGCAATTGCTGGTGAATGATACACCTGGAACTTATTTTGCTGTTTGGGCTCCAAATGCAAGCTATGTAAGTGTTACAGGAAACTTTAATGATTGGAATAATGAATCGCATCCATTAATTGTTAGACAAGATAGTTCCGGTATTTGGGAGGGTTTTATTCCAAAACTTCCCAAAGGAGAAACCTATAAATACCATATTCATGGGTTTAAAGGTATTCGCTTAGACAAAGGAGATCCTTTTGCTAATTTCTGTGAAAAACGTCCGCAAACTGCTTCAATCACATGGGATACACAATATGATTGGAAGGATAGTGAATGGATGAAAATTCGTAAAAAACACAATTCATTAAATGCACCTTATTCGGTTTATGAAGTGCATTTAGCCAGTTGGATGCGCCCTGATAAGAATGACGAAGAGTCTTATAATACCTATGCGCAAATTGCAGAACGCTTAGTGCCTTATGTAAAAGAAATGGGGTTCACGCATGTTGAATTTATGCCTGTAATGGAATATCCATTTGACGGAAGTTGGGGATACCAGGGTACTGGTTATTTTGCACCTACATCTCGTTTTGGAACGCCCCAAGATTATGCTTCATTGGTAGATGCTTTTCACCAAGCAGGGATAGGCGTAATTCTTGATTGGGTTCCATCGCATTTTCCTTATGATGCCCACGGTTTATTTATGTTTGATGGAACGCATACCTATGAGTATGCAGATATGCGCAAAGGATTTCATCCAGATTGGAACTCGTATATTTTTAATTATAAAAGGGGAGAAGTAAAATCTTTTTTAATAAGTAGCGCCCGTTTTTGGTGCGACCAATTTCATGCAGATGGCATTCGTGTAGATGCCGTGAGTTCTATGCTGCGCCTCGATTATAGCCGTAATGCAGGACAATGGGAGCCCAACGAATACGGGGGCAATGGCAACCTAGAAGCTATTGCGTTTATTACAGATTTAAATGAAACTTTGTATAGAGATTTTCCAGATATTCAAACCATTGCCGAAGAAGCAACTGATTGGCCAAAAATATCTAAACCTACCGTTGATGGCGGTTTAGGATTTGGTATGAAATGGATGATGGGATGGATGCATGATACGCTAGACTATTTTAAATTAGATCCGGTTTTCAAACAAACACAACAAGATAAATTTTCATTCAGTATGATGTATTTCTACGATGAAAATTTTATGCTACCATTGTCGCATGACGAGGTAGTTCATGGCAAGAGCCCCATGTTATACAAAATGCCAGGAGATGACTGGCAGAAGTTTGCCAATCTGCGTGTTTTATATACCTATATGTTTACGCATCCTGGATCAAAATTATTGTTCATGGGTAACGAATTTGGTGCAACACAAGAATGGAATTATAAAAGTGAATTACAATGGAATTTATTGCAATATCCTAGCCATAGTGGACTTAAACACTGCGTGCAAAAACTCAATGAATTGTATAAAAGCGAACCTGCATTATATGAAAATCAATTTGAGCCAGGCAGTTTTGAATGGGTTGATTTAAACCATCGATCAGAAAGCGTTTTAGTGTATATGCGTAAAGGGAAAAAAGCAAAAGACAATGTATTAATTGTGCTTAATGTAACTCCTGTTGTAAGAAAAGACTGGGAAATTTATGTACACGGAAAAGGAAAATGGCAAGAAATATTTAATAGTAATAATGAAGCATTTTGGGGAACAGGCGATGTTTTTAACCCAACTGTACCCGCTAAATTGGTTGACAAACCAACCCTATGTTATAAACTCACACTACAACTTCCTGCCTTAGGAGCGCTAGTGCTACGCTAGTATGCAGGCGTTTAGATATAGTATTCACATCTTATTCACTTGTAGTTAGGCTTAACAATTTGATAAGAAGCGTTTGATAGAAAATTATTGTCTTTTTACAGTAATTATTTGTGTCACCCTAAACTTGTACAAGATGAAAACTAATTCGTACCAACTCTTGGTAAATGCAACAGGACAATTAATGCAACAACATGCATTTGACCATTTATCGGATGAAAAAATTTCCAGAATGCAGCAATGTTTACACCGTTTGGGTAAGCAAAATGCAAACAATGAATTGAATACATTAAAAACTGAGTTTTTCAATTTATTTGGTGAGGCAGATTTATTTACTGAAACTACAACACCACAAACTTTGTATCAATTTCAGTCGGCAATGAATTGTTTTGGAGAAAATATTATGCCTGCAGTATTGATGGAGGAAGGGGCAGAATAATTCTAAAACAAGTTCCTTTATTTAGTTCGCTCCATTTAATGGTAAGCTTGCCTTTGTGGTATTGCTCTACGATTCTTTTACTTAAAGATAAGCCAAGTCCCCAGCCTCTTTTTTTAGTGGTGAAACCAGGGTTGAACACTTTGGTAATATTCATTGCAGAAATTCCCTTTCCTGAATCAGTTACATCAATAATCATTTCATGGTTTGCAGTATGCGCAGTAATATTAATTAAACCTTTTCCATCAATTGCATCCAATGCATTTTTAATTAAATTTTCTATTACCCAGTCAAACAAGGGTGCTGAAAGATTCACTTTTGTTTCTACAATAGTTGCTTCATCCCATTCAAAAACCACTTCGCCTCCGGCTCTTTTTTTCATGTAATTGAGAATGCTAGTAATTTGATCTGCAATAAATACTGATTCTAATTTTGGTTGAGAACCTATCTTGCCAAAACGATCTGTAATTAATTGTAATCGTTTAACATCCTTGGCTATTTCTGGAATTATTTTTTCGTTGCCTGGGGTTTCTTTTAAAATTTCTAACCATCCTTCTAAACTACTAACTGGTGTGCCTAATTGGTGTGCTGTTTCTTTTGCCAAGGATGCCCAAAGTTGGTTTTGTGCACTTTTATAATTGGTTTGCAACATTATAATTGCAATGATGCTAAATAAAGCCACTACAATCAATTGTACAATAGGGTATAGTTTGGTTTCTTTAAGCATGGGGCTTTCGCCATAATAATATTTATTAGCCGCATAAGGGGCTACAGATAAAACACTAATAATGGGGTTGCCATTGTATCGTTTAAATTGGCGCAATTTATCTTGCAAATATCCAGCTTGGTTTTTTACAAGTGCCGTATCTAGGTTTAAATAGTTCCCAGTAATTTGGTCTTTTTCATTGGTTTCAATAATTGGAATTTGGTCATTCTCTGTACTGATTTTTGTAGCCAAATTAATGCTAGCAGTATCTCCTGAATTTAAAATGGTTCTTTGCGCTTCTACCCATGCAGCCACATTTTTTCTTTCTTCTGCTGCAATTTTTCCTGCTAAGTATTGTGAATATACAATGGTGCCACTTGCAATAATTATTGCAATCAATACAAGTAGTGTGCGCCAATTAAACCAAGATCCAATCATAACTCTAAAATAAGCTAATTAGAAACAGAAAATGGTTATTCATAAAGAAAGAGGCTATCTCAGTGAGACAGCCTCTTTGCTAAAATGTTTTGAAATGTAAAAGACTAACTAAATAATCCGCCTTTTTTAAGGGTTCTTATGCTTTCGCCAATTTTAAATCCATTATTATAGATTTCAATTTTATAATCGCCTTCTGCGTATTTGTCTGTTTTTTTCCAGTTAAAACTTACTGGGGTTAATTTACCTTGCTCATATGAAACGGTCACTTTATTAGTAAACGCTTTTTCTCCTTCTTCACGGGTATTAAAATTGCCGCCGTCTTTAAATATTTTTCCGTCTGGTCCGGTAATAACAATGTATAAATCTTTTGAACCAGATGGGGTAACACGGTTAGGATCTAAAACAAAATTTACACGCATAAAATCGGCACGTTTAGCAGTAGTTGTTTCTTTTTCTTTACCACTACTTTTTACATCAATAGCAGTAATGCCAATATTTGAAGCATGTAGTGTAGAAGCAACATCTACTTTTTCTGCCAACTGTTGTTTTTCAGTGGTGGTTTTATTAAGATTCTGTTCTAAGTTTTGTTTATCAGAAGTTAACTGTGTTTTTTCGGTATTCAACTGTTGGTTAGTAGAAGTAAGTTGTTTATTTTCTCCTTTCAATTGTTCTATTTCTACAAACAAGCCATTGATTTTTCCGTTTAACTCGCTAATCATTTTTTTAGCATCAGATAATTCTGCGGCGGTAGCATTTTTCTTGCGAAGAATGCCACTGATATTGCCTTTCAATTGTTGAATCTCCGTGCTTTTTTCAGCCAATGAGCCTTGTAGCTGAATATTGGTTTGCGTTAAAGAATCTGCCTTAGCCGATACCAATAAAAAGTCTTGTTGTATAGCCGACCTAGCGCTATCAATATTGGTAATTTTAGTTTCTAAAAGCGTAACTGTTTCTTTTGTTTTGCTTTTGTCGTAAAATATATAAGCCCAAGTAAGTACTAAAGCCGTAATTAAAATGCCATAAATAAGTTTGCGATTGTCATTACCCTGTGGGGCCTGTTGCGCATAATTTGATGTTGGAGTAGTAGAATAACTCATAAAATTTGAATTTAAGTGTTCAATGTTAAAATTACTAAAACCGTGCCAAATTGCTTTTTTAGCTTATTTTTCATTTAATTATTAAGAACCTGTGTGTAATAGTTCTATTAAATGATTTGCATTTTAAAAAGCTTATGCCATCTTTGTAACCATGTCTGCAGAAAAGATCATCGCTGATTTTAAGAAAAAACTATTCAAACCCGTCTATTGGTTAGAAGGGGAGGAATCTTATTATATAGACCAGATTGTGAATTTTGCAGAACACCATATTTTAACCGAGGCGGAAGCAGGATTTAATCTATCTATTTTTTACGGGAAAGATGCAGATTGGGCAAGTGTATTAAATGCTTGTATGCGCTATCCAATGTTTGCAGAAAGACAAGTAGTGCTCTTAAAAGAAGCACAGCACATGAAGGATATTGATAAGTTAGAAAACTATATCGACAATCCTTTAAAGAGCACCGTGTTTGTGGTGAGTTATAAAGAGAAAAAAGCAGATGGCAGATCAAAATTTGGTAAACTATTAAAAGCAAAGACTGAGTTTTTCTCTACCAAAAAAATGTACGAGTCGGCACTGCCAGACTGGACCAATAAAATGGTTTTACAGCATGGGTTAACTATTAGTCCTAAGGCACTCGCTTTATTGGTAGACCATATAGGAAACGACTTAAGTAGAATTGAAAACGAAATTGAAAAATTAGCAGTTAATCTTGGTGCCAGAAAAGGTATTACCGAAGACGATATTGAAAACTATATTGGTATTAGTAAAGAATTCAATGTTTTTGAAATGCAAGATGCCATTGCTAAAAAAGATTTGGCAAAAGCCATTCGAATTATTGGCTATTTTGAATCGAATCCCAAAGCGGCTCCAATCGTTTTAATATTGCCTTCAATCTATACTTTCTTTAGTAAAGTATTTATGATTTTTGGAATGGCTAAAACCGATGATCATTCGGTGGCAACAGAAATTGGCGTGAATCCTTATTTTGTAAAAGACTATACCAATGCTGCTAGAAAGTATGCTTACGAAGGGGTTGAGCGAATTTTGCTATTGCTACACGAGTATAATTTAAGAAGTGTAGGCGTGAACGATGGAGGAACATCTGATGCAGGTTTATTAAAAGAAATGGTTGTAAAAATGATGCAATAGCATTTTTATTCTAAAGCTTTAATTGCGCTATTTTTATCTTTTGCTAATTGTTCTTTTAGTGCTTCTAGTCCTGCAAATTTTTGTTCTGATCTTAAAAAATGGTGTACAGAAACTTGTAAAATTTCTCCGTAAATATCTGCATCAAATTCAAAAAGATTTACTTCAATTACGCGAACTGTTCCCTCAATGGTAGGACGGAAACCAATATTCATCATCCCTTTATAAATTGTTTGAGGATTCGCATTTTTAATTTGAGCAGTCACTGCATAAACCCCATTGCCAGGTATTAGTTTTTCTGATGAGGCAATTGATAAGTTAGCCGTAGGATATCCAATGGTACGTCCTACTTGGTTGCCTTTAACAATTGTTCCTTCAAAAAAATAGGGGTATCCTAATAATTGATTGGCTGTTGCAATATCTGCATTTAATAATGCGTGTCTTATTTTAGTGGAACTGATAATTACCTCATTATATAAATGTTCAGGAATTTCTTTTACTATAAAACCTAATTGAGTAGCATACTGCTGAAGTAATTCAAAATTGCCGGTTCTGTTTTTACCAAATTTATGGTCGTAACCAATAATCATGGTATGTGGTTGAAAGTTTTTTACCAAAAAGTCGGTAATGTATGCTTCGGCAGATTGGTTAGCGAAGGTTTGGTCGAATGGAATAATCACTAAATGATCAATACCTGCTGTTGCTAGTAATTCTATTTTTTCGTTGGGAGTGGCTAGTAATTTTATTTCGCCCGGTACTTTAGCAATTACCGAACGAGGGTGGGGGTAAAAACTAATAATAACAGATTCGCCGCCAATTCTAGCAGCCTCGTTTTTCAATTGTGCAATGATTTGTCGATGCCCTAAATGAACCCCGTCAAACGTGCCAATGGTAATAACCGCTTTTTTAAATTTGGGCAATGGACCTTCCAACTGATAATGTACCTGCATAATTGGGTGCAAATCTAATACATCGTGCCCAAGAGAGAAAGCCAAACCCAATAAAATAAAATCAATCTAATAACTAACTGCCTCGATGCCCTATTTTTAAAGCCTATATTGTACATTTGTAACTATTATAGAAATTCCAAAATTCCAGTATGTCTTTATACGCACAACGCGGTGTTTCAGCTCAAAAAGAAGAAGTGCATGCCGCCATTCAAAAACTGGATCAAGGATTATACCCTGATGCATTTTGTAAAATTTACCCAGATTTCCTTTGCGGAGACGCTGATTGGGTAAATATCATGCATGCAGATGGTGCAGGTACCAAAAGTATTCTAGCCTATTTGTATTGGAAAGAAACGGGTGATGCAACGGTTTGGGAAGGAATTGCCCAAGACGCTGTAGCCATGAATTTAGACGATTTATTGTGCGTAGGAATTACAGACAATATATTATTCTCCTCCACCATTGATCGGAATAAATTATTGATTCCTGGCGAAGTATTAGAAAAAATCATCAATGGCACACAGTCGTTTTTTAATCAATTACGCAGTTTTGGCGTAAACATTCATTACCTAGGAGGAGAAACTGCCGATGTAGGAGATGTGGTTCGCACCATTGCGGTAAACGGAACAATGACGGCAAGATGGCCCAAAAACAAATTGATTACCAACGAAAAAATTACCGAGGGTAATGTAATAGTTGGTTTCTCAAGTTTTGGACAAGCTAATTACGAATCTGAATACAATAGTGGATTAGGCAGTAATGGCCTAACTAGTGCAAGGCATGATGTGTTAAGTAAGCACTATGCAAAAGAATATCCCGAAACATTTGAGCCTAAATTGAATGATGCGGTAGTGTATTTAGGAAAGAATAAAATGCAAGACCCAATAACGGTAAATGGTAAAAGCACCAATATTGGTAAGTTATTGCTATCTCCAACACGTACCTATGCGCCATTAATGAAGCAATTGTTGGACCAGCATTTTGATGCAATCACAGGGGTGATTCATTGTAGTGGCGGTGGTCAAACTAAGTGTATGAAGTATTTGCCAAAACCACTTAAAATAATGAAAGACAATTTGTTCGAAGCTCCACCTATATTTAAATTGATACAAGAAAACTCTGGCGCATCTGATTATGAAATGTACCAAGTATTTAATATGGGGCATCGTTTAGAAGTATTTACTAATAGCAATTCGGCAGCTGCAATGATTGATATTGCAAATAGCTTGGGTATTGAAGCGCAAATTATTGGATCTGTTGCCGCCTCCAATAAAAAGGAATTATTGCTGAAAGGCAGTTTTGGAGAATTGAATTATTAATTTTAACAATAGAAAACAGTTCTATTTTTTTAAATTAGCACTATGTCTGAAGCAGTTGTATCAATCAAGAATGCCAATATATACCAAGGTTCAAACCTTATATTAGAGAATGTAAACTTCGAAGTACATAAAGGCGAATTTGTATACCTAGTAGGAAAAACGGGTACAGGCAAGAGTAGTCTTCTAAAAACTTTATACGGAGAACTTACGCTAAAAGAGGGTATTGGCAATGTGGTAGGATTTGATTTGTTGGATATGGACTGGAAGAAAGTGCCATTTCTGCGTAGAAATTTAGGCGTGATTTTTCAGGATTTTCAATTGTTAACCGATAGAAGCGTTTACGAAAATTTAAAATTCGTTTTAAAAGCCACTGGTTGGACCGATGAGCGACTAATAGAAGGTAAAATCAACGACGTGCTTGATAAAGTTGGCTTAAAAAGCAAGGGCTTTAAAATGCCATTTGAAATGAGTGGTGGAGAGCAACAACGTGTTGATATAGCCAGGGCCTTACTCAATTCTCCTAAATTAATATTGGCCGATGAGCCAACTGGCAATCTAGATCCAGAAACTAGTGATGAAATCATGCAATTGCTCATTCAAATTGCCAAAGACTATGGCACTACCGTTATTATGGCTACCCATGATTTTATTGTAATTAATCGTTATCCATCAAGAATGCTCAAAACAGAAATGGGTAAATTGATTGATAGTGCGGCTAGTTAAGAATTTGGGATTTTAATTTTCTCCCCAAATCCATTTTACTTGTTTCTTGGCATTTTCAGCGCTATTAAATAGTCCATTTAATAAACGTTTTCTTCCGTTAATTTCTTCTGAAGTAAAAGGTTGGTGGTATAATTGTGCAATGATTTCTTGGAAAGCATTGGCAGTTGAACCAACATGGCAAGCAGATGAAAGGCCTGAACCTTCTATTGTAGCATCATTCACAACACAATGACGTCCATGGTATAAGGCATTTACCAATTTCACTTTCATGCCAGTAAAAGTATAAGAAGGCAATACATTGATATGCGCTTTAGCAATCATGTCTTGCATTTCATTTTCAGTTGGATTGGCTACCAAACAGGTATGGGTTTGCTGGTGAGCCAATTCAAGTAGTTTCTTTGAGGGGTTTTTCCCAGCAATAACAAGAGGTGTTTTTAATTTATGAAATACTTTCTCTAGCAGCCAAATTGCTGCTTTTTCATTTGCATCAATGCTTAGGTCTGCATGGTATAAGCAATAATTACCCATGCCTTCAATGCCAGATACTTGCCAATCGGGTAGGTATAATGGAAGGTGTTCAATATTGCTACATCCAAACTCATTTCGGTACACTGCATCGTCCTTTTCGGTAACACCCCAAAATATTGCTTTCTTGGCTAGGGCAGCTTCGTACTTACGCAATAACCTGCTTTCATTCCAGTAGTAGATTTTTTTTATCAGGGTATTGCTATTTCTATAAAGGTCTCGGTAGTATTGGTATTCTACATTGTGAAGTCGAACAAAGCATTTTCTATTGGCGAACCTTTGATCCATGATAGGATAACTGCAATGCACACCTTCCATTAATATTGGGTAATTGTCCTTTAATAAATTGACAATCAGTTCTTCATTCTTTCTGCTAGCTACAATATAAGGAAGGCTTGTTGAAATGGCTTTGTGTCCTTTTTCTCTTTTATAGTACTGTACCGATTCGCAAAATTGGTTTAATGCAGGTTGTACTGCTCTACCATACTCAAAACAATGCAAGTGGATTTTAACGCCAGCTGCTTGAAGTGCGGGGAGTTTATAGAACACATCATAAGCTCCACCATAGTCGGCCGGAAGCGGAATGTTGAATGCAATGATATGTAGGTGTTTATTGGAGTTCAATCTAAATAAATAGGTTTTTGTAAAAGTCAATTAATCCGAGCTGTTCGTGATTCCAATGAAGGGTTTCACGCGCTTTTTGGCAATTTAACTGAAGTCTTTGGTAT
This sequence comes from uncultured Bacteroidota bacterium, assembly GCA_903831935.1. Taxonomy (GTDB): domain Bacteria; phylum Bacteroidota; class Bacteroidia; order Chitinophagales; family Chitinophagaceae; genus Sediminibacterium. The sequence continues at coordinate 59,237 of CAIKZP010000050.1, forward strand.
AAAACATTGTCGTCAAGTAATTTGTTCAATGCGGCTGCAATTGTTTCTGATTCGGTATTGGGTATTAAATAGGCCACCTCGTAAATATCATTAATGGCTCGGTATTCTGGGTAATCTACACAAAGTTGTGGAATACCCGCCATGATATAGTCGAAAAAACGGTTGGCTAAAGAATGGTATTGGTTAAGCCCTGCTTGGTCGAAAAGGGTTAATCCAATATAAGCAGTAGGCGTTATTTTACGCAGTTCGGCTGGAGGAATAGCGGGTTCTATTGAAACTTTATTAGTAAGTAAATTTCTTTTAATATTTGATAATGATTGTGTTATAAAATTTCCATTACC
>CAIKZP010000051.1 GCA_903831935.1 uncultured Bacteroidota bacterium
CCCAATCCCTTTGGTTGTTTAACAATTGTAACTTGTGCTTTGGCAATTGAACCACCAGCAATTACAACTTTGTCACCAACTTTAATATCTGTTCTTACTTTAAGATCAATGATTTGACCAGCTGTTAAATTTTCTGATGAAATAGTACCGATTGTTTCTAATGGTATCATCGTACCTGCGCTAAGAATTACATCTCCTGTAGGGTTCATTCGAAAAGACATATTCGCGAATGATACGATCAATAATAATACCAAAGGGAATTTAACCCACGTTTTTTTTACAAATTTGTAGAGCATGTTTTTTTGTTTAATTGTTAATGTTTATTTTTCTTTCAAAATCCTTAATCACTTGTTGTTTTTTGTAGTTGTTATATCTAATTACACTTTTTCCTGCTCCTTGAATATTGCTGACATAGAAGCCAATTCCAATTAGTCCTGTTAATACACCCATTCCTTTGTTATTTGATTTAAAGGAAGTGTAGGTTGCGTATGCTAAAAGTGAATTAAAAATTAAAGCAGATATACCTGTTACCGTATGACCAGCGTATACATATCCTGAGCCCGGTATAATTATTGAGGAGATGGTAGCTAATGTTGGAGATTTATATTTAATACTATTTAAATCGTTTAGTGCACTTTCAGCATTTTTTACATCTGAATTATTTAATCGATTACTATTAATATAAAGTTTGGCTTCTGCAAGTTTATTATTATTTATATAAGAAGTGAAAACTAAATTCAACAGCTGTCTTACTCTGAAGTCGCTTTTGTCTTTCTTAATTAATACTGAATCAAGCTGGATAATATTATTATAGTTTTCTAACTTCAAATGACTCTTAAATAATTGTTTAAGAATAGAAGTTGAATTTTTAGATTTGATATCCAATAATGAATAATTGTATATCACCTTATCATACATTTTCATTGCATTTAAACACATCATTTCAAATGCAATCAAATCATCGCCTAAGTCTCTTTTTTCTATCTTAATTTTATAAATCTCAATCAAAGCCTCACTATATAAACCATCGTTAATTAGTGATGCCAATAAATTTAAAGTGCTATCCTTATAAAAGGAGTTGAATGTATGAGATTGGTGCTCTACGGAAAATAATAAACTAGTTTCCTTTTCATTGTTTGGTAAATCAATTAGCTTGAAACCCTTTTCTTGTAGCGTTAAATTATAATATTTGTGTTCGTGTCCACATCTTAATAATCTATCAGATCCATTTATAATACCTGTAATTAAACCTTGTTCTTTTATTGTTTGCAATGCATAATTTGAACAACTCGGATACATTGGGCAAGACCCACTTCTTAAATCACTAATATTCTTTTGATAAAATTTTATATAGTCTTCCGATGATGATACTTTATTTAAATCTTCTGTTAGTAACGTCCCTTGAGAATTTACAACGTTTACCAATAAAAAAAAGCTACATATTATTAGATAATTACTTTTCACGGTATTTGATTATTCTTTTTTGTCATTCAAACTTTGATCAAGCGTATCATGAATACCAACAAAAAATTCAGTAATTTCTGTGTCCATTGCTTTTGCCAATTTATACACTTGATATACTGTCGTATTAATTTTCCCTAACTCAATTCTACTAATTTGTATGTATTCCATTTCTGATTCGAAAGCCGTTTTTTCCATAGTCCAGCCTTTCTTAATTCTAAGATTCCTTATACTGGTTCCTAAGAAACATTGTACATTCTTCTTGTCAATAGACATATAACAAAGTTGTATTATTAATACTGTATCGACTATGTCATAAATGATACACGATGAAAATTAAAGGCATGAGAATCAACTAATGACGTATATCATAATTCCCAAAAACTACAATAAAGTCTTACTAATTAATGTGCGTTAATACGAATAAAGACTATAAAATTGTCAACTAAGGTCGAATTAGAAAGTATAAAAATTATTTGACCTTACTTGTCTTAAATTTATAATCATATGTACAACCAAAATAAATTACTGAGATTATTACAACTAATATCAGTTTTACAGGCAAGTCCTGCTAAAACAATGAAGTCAATAGCTAAGTTGATAGGAAGTACAGAAAGAACGGTATATAGATATCTTGATTTACTTAAGGCTGTTGGTTTTAATGTAGAAAAAGACACTAACCATAAGGTTTATATTGATAATGGAGGTTTGGATATTAAACAAATGTTCACCGCTGATGAAATAAAATTAATCCAAGAATCAATATTAGTTGTTGCAAAAAGCAGTCCTTTAAAGGATAGTATCATACAAAAACTGTCACTTAATAATGAAGCGGCATTAGCAGGAAAAAATCTATTAAAAGTTCATCTCAGTAATTTGGTTGAGAAAATCAACTTAGCAATACAGGACAAAAAAGTGATAGTATTAAAAAAATACTATTCAGCAAATAGTCAAAAGATTAGTGATAGACAAGTTGAGCCTATTAAGTTAACAGATAACTATACATCACTTGTTGCATTTGAAATATCTTCTGAAAGTATTAAGTATTTCAATTTGGAAAGAATAACGGATGTTCAAATTAAAAATCAAGGTATAACTAATGAGTCTAAACACAAGGATGTTAATCCAGATGTTTTTGGATTTGGAGAGAAAGAAAAATCATACAAGTTGGTAATGAAAATGAGCCTTAGGGCATGGCTATTCCTAAAAGACGAATATCCAATGACTGTATCATATACCAAAAAAGATAAGAAGTCAGGACAGTATATTCTCAAGACTACTGTATATAGTTTAATTCCAGCAAAACGTTTCGCCAAGGGGCTGCCTGGAGAAATAGAGTTTTTATAAAGGAGACATTTCCGATAAAGCCAACGCCACTTCCCACGTCATACTAGGGTGACGTTCCATATCGGACCTTAATGCTTTTTCTTCTAAGTTTAAATCATCCCAATTTGCAGCCATTAATTGCTCCTGCGTTTTATTGGTTACTTTATTTGTTTCTTGCATATTGTTTTTTTGATTAATTAAAAAAATCACGTCGTTTTCGTTTCCTTCTTTGGCATTTTCCAATTCATTACAAATCCTTGGCCTATTTTGCTTTCGCTGTAACCCTTTTCCATCAATCTTTCATATAATGTCTTTTTTTCTTTCGAAGTATTTGTTGCAGATTCTAACTTTGAATCGCTATTTTCTTGTGCTTTTTTTTCTGTTGGTTTCATTGTTAATATTTTTAAAAATTTAAATTTAGACACCCTTTTTTTAAAGAATTAAATTTCCGGAAACCGCTGATTCGAAAACCATTCCATTATCATTTCAATTTCTTTATCCTCCAGATTATTTTCTTTGTTTTTAAAAAATTTAGCAGTCATTTTTTGTTGGTCTACTACCTTGTTTTGGTAATGCTCCCTGAATGCTTTGCTCTGCATTGCGATTTCCATCATTTCATTCATTTTAGGCTTTTTCATATTTTTAATTTTATTGTTTACAAAGGAGACATTTCCATTAAAGACAAAGCAACTTCCCACGTAATACTAGGGTGACGTTCCATACAGGACCTTAATGCTTTTTCTTCTAAGGTTAATTCCTCCCAATTTGCAGCCATTAATTGTACCTGCGTTTTATCTGTTACTTTATTTGTTTCTTGCATTTGGTTTGTTTTAACTAAAATACCTCCTCCGCAATCCCCAATAATTCCGCGCCACCAATTAAGCAGGCGGCTAGCGGAATATGTCCATAAAATAAAACCACGCAACCAATAATTCTAATGATTGATTTAATTAAGCTGATGGTAAAATGTGTTTTAGCAGATGATGCTTTTTCTTGAAGTTTCATGATAATAGTTTTTAAGAATTATTTAATTTTTCCATAATGAATAAAGGAAGATGTTTTAGGCATGGATGCATAAGTTGCTTGAACCCGATCATTAAGCCTTACAAATTTTTCGTCGTCTCCTGCAGTAATGTTAAAGCCAATAATGTCGTTTACAATAAAGTGGTTCACTTCAAAATTGGTGGCATCTTTTAAAAAATCAATTTGTTGTTTATACTGAGCAGCAATATTATCACAAAGGCTAATCCAATATAAACCCGTGCATCTAGGATCGGTAACTAAGTCAAACTTAATCACTCCGTTGTCATACCCGGTATAGGTAGGAAGATAACCATCTAACATAGCCCATCTTTTAGCTACATTCCCTTGGAAATATTTATTAATGGCTTTAGCATCCCAAGTAGTAGGTTGCGGTCCCCCGGTTTTCATAAAAAACGTAATTCTCACGGTTTTTCCAGTTAATTCCTCCTTCTTTTTTCGTTCATCCTCAATGCGACATCTTTCTTCATAATCAGGCTCAAAATACCCATCTAAAATAAGCCCATTCCAATGGTTAAAAACGGCAGGGATATTTGAAAGATGATGACTGATTCCATCCCCATTGTCATTGCATTTAAAAGGGGTTTCATCGGGCAATAGGGTTAATAAAGATTGCTCAAGGTCATTGAGGCTAACTGCAGCAGAAATGTCTTCTAGAGTTAACCATGTACGCGCATACACCAGTATTTGGGTGCATTTAGCATGAGAAGATAATTCACGAACTCTCTCACGAAAATAAGTAGCCGTAAACATGCAAAGCTCTTCTCGATCCTTGATTTTGAGGGCATCTAAATACAACTTAACATGATAAGTGTGCTCGCCAATTTCCCTTAATACTGGCACAAAACCCATATGGGCCCATGCCTTAGCGAAATTTGTAAAAGTAAATTCGTTGATTTTCTCAACGGCAGGTGTGGGTGGTTGTACAAGAAAATGCTTGTAGTAACCAACTGTTTGTTTGCTCATGGTATGAAATTTTTAATGTTAAAAAATCACGCCAAGAAAAATAGAAAGGGAATTACGTTTTATTTTGACTGTAATTGTCCTCATCGATTTTACCACCGTAAAGTTCATCTCTTTCGGTTGGTAGCCATTTAAGGCTTCTTGATGATGTTATAAAGGTATAAAGAAAGTTTAGACTTTCGGATAATAGATTCTGTTAATTTTTCTTCCCACCAAACAATCCAAACAACAACCCTAAAACCGCACCACCCAACTTTCTCTGCATTCCAGACTTAGTTGTTGGAATACCTGTTTCACGAGCAAATTTTTGTTTGGCGCTGGTTACTCCAAGTGCGCGTTTCCAAGAAAAGGAAAATCCGTATTTAGACATAGTATTTGTTTTTTGTAATTTAATCTATTTTAAACCGCCTCAAGAATCTCTTTTTTCTTATAGTCAAATTCTTCGGTCGATATCAAGCCCTTGTCAAACATGGTTTTCAAAGTGGTGAGCCGATCAATTAACACGTTATCAGATTTACTAAACTTGGCTTTATAGTCCTCGATTTCACTTTC
>CAIKZP010000052.1 GCA_903831935.1 uncultured Bacteroidota bacterium
AACAGGCCATATCAACACCATCATGGATTATACTTTTTATTGGTTCTTAGGTATCTATGATTATTATTTATACACCGGCGACAAAACTTTTATTACCCAGTTTTATCCGCGCATGCAAAGCTTAATGGAATATTGTTTGGGTAGAAGAAATAAAGATGGATTAATGGAGGGTAAATCTGGTGATTGGATTTTTATAGACTGGGCCGATAAATTAAGTAAGAAAGGAGAAGTAAGTTTCGAACAACTATTACTGTGTAAAAGTTTAGAAACAATGGCGCAATGTGCAAGAATTGCCAATGATTCAACTAGCGCAAATACTTATCAGCAATATGCGAAAGATTTGAAATTGAAATTATTTTCTATTTATTGGAATGAATCAAAAAAAGCATTGGTACATAGTAGGGTAGATGGTAAGCAAACAGAAAAAATTACACGCTATTCAAATATGTTCGCCATCTTCTTTAATTACTTTACACCTGAACAAAAATCTGCAGTAAAAAATGCTGTTTTATTGAATGATTCTATTCAAAAAATCACTACACCTTATATGCGTTTTTATGAACTAGAAGCGCTTTGTGCCATGGGTGAACAATCCTATGTATTAAAAGAAATGAAAAATTATTGGGGTGGTATGTTACAATTAGGCGCCACAAGTTTTTGGGAAGAATACAATCCTAGTAAAAAAGGAGCAGAACACTATGCCATGTATGGACGTGAATTTGGAAAAAGTTTATGCCATGCTTGGGGTGCAAGCCCTATTTATTTATTAGGCAAATATTATTTGGGTGTAATACCTACTAGTCCTGGCTATCAAACCTATACTGTTCAACCAGTTTTAGGCGGATTGAATTGGATGGAAGGAAAAGTACCAACACCCAATGGAGCCATTGCAGTAAATTGTAGTACACAATTAATGAATATTACAACAGCCGCTGGAATTGGTACTTTGAAATTTAAAAGCACTACTATTCCAACTTGTTCACAAGCAACGATCCGTAAAAATGCAGATGGATTATATGAGTTAACTATGGAGGCTTATAAAACCTATACTGTTAAATACCAGTCTCAATAAACGATTGTAATAGTCACATGAAAAAAAGAATACTCCTTCTGCTGAGTTTGGCCTTGATGCAAATAGCACAAGCGCAAAATGCATCATTAGTAAATACCACCAACAGTGCGTATGCTAAGTTGTCTAGTGTAGAAATGGGGGATGTTCAATGGACAAAAGGATTTTGGGCAGAGCGTTTTGCTATTTGTAAGGATTCGATGGTACCGCATTTATGGCAAACCTATACCAATAAAAAAATCAGCCATTCTTTTAATAATTTTGAAATAGCAGCAGGTTTAGATACTGGAAAATTTAAAGGTCCTTCTTTTCACGACGGAGATTTTTATAAAACATTTGAATCAGTAGCGGCACTTTATGCAAGTACAAAAGATCCTGCATTACTATTGCTAATGGATAAAGCGATTGCTGTTATTGCAAAAGCACAGCGAGCAGATGGTTATGTATACACTAAAGCAATCATTGAACAACAGCAATCACAATCGTTAAAAATTTTTGATGATAAGTTGAGTTTTGAAGCCTATAATTTTGGTCACTTAATGACAGCTGCATGCATTCATTATCGCGCAACTGGAAAAACAAGTTTATTAGAAGTAGCCAAAAAGGCAACAGAATTTTTAATTCAATTCTATGCACAAGCAAGTCCAGAACAGGCGCGTAATGCCATCTGTCCGTCGCATTATATGGGTATTACAGAAATGTACAGAACCACGGGCAATAAGAAATACCTAGATCTTGTAAATTATTTAATTAACCTCAGGGGAACAACAGCTGGAACCGATGATAATTCCGACAGACTACCATTTAGAAAAATGCAAGAAGTGAATGGTCATGCTGTTCGTGCCAATTATTTATTTGCAGGTGTAGCTGATGTATATGCAGAAACAGGCGACACTAGTTTACTGCATACTTTAAATGTTTTGTGGGATGATGTGGTGAATCGTAAAATATATATCACAGGCGGATGTGGCGCATTATACGATGGGCTTTCCTTAGAAGGGATTTCTTATAAACCAGATTCCATTCAAAGAATACAACAAGCCTACGGAAAATCTTTTCAGTTACCAAACTTAACGGCACACAATGAAAGTTGCGCTAATATTGGAAACCTACTTTGGAATTGGCGCATGTTACAATTAGCAGGAAACGCGAAGTATGCCGATGTGCTTGAACAAACTTTGTACAACAGCGTTTTAAGCGGCATTAGTTTAGATGGTAATAAATTCTTTTATACCAATCCTTTGGCAGCATCGCAAGACTATCCATACGACTTACGTTGGAGTGGTGGTCGCGAGCAATATATTAGCAAAAGCAATTGTTGTCCGCCCAATTTAGTACGCACCATTGCCGAGGTGAGCAATTATTTTTATAGCATAGCTAATGAAGGATTGTACTTTAATCTCTACGGAGGCAATCAACTTTCTACCACTTTAAAAGACGGGTCACCAATTTCGCTAAGCCAAACTACCAACTATCCTTGGGATGGAAATATTACTGTTCAAATTAAACAAGCACCTCAAAAAACCATTAGTTTGTTTTTTCGAATTCCTGATTGGTGTAAGCGTGCAACAATTACAATCAATGGAAAATTATTTGAAGAAAATATTTCCTCTGGATCCTATTTACCAATTGCAAGAAAATGGAAAACTGGCGATAAAATTGAATTGGTGTTAAATATGCCTGTTGAATTAGTTACAGCCAATCCGTTAATAGAATCCACTAGAAACCAAGTAGCAGTAAAGCGCGGGCCAATTGTATATTGTTTGGAGTCAACTGATTTATCTACCAAAACGCCAGTTTTTGATGTGATGATTCCTGCTAATATTTCATTTGCAACCACTAAAATGAATATAAACAATGCACCTGTAATTGCGCTAAATGCCATTGCAAAACTTGCTGCTAAAACAAATTGGAAAAACAATTTATACCAAACACTTAATAATCAAACATCGGCTGTTCAAATTAAACTAATACCTTATTACGCATGGGCCAATAGAGGGAAGTCTGATATGACGGTATGGATGCCACTGATGCGTTAATTTTTTCACCTTGATAGCATTAATAATGGAACGAATAACTGCCACCTATTTTATTGAAACCCCCATTGATATTGAGGTTGCTGCCAATGTTTTAGCGGGAGAGCAGTCTTCGGGTACTTTTGTATCTGTGCCGGGCGAAACAGTTGAATTGAAAGAGCGATTTGCTGCAAGGGTAGAATCAGTTAAATTTTTAGCAACTGTAGATGCGCCCGCAATTCCTGGTGCAGTATCAAGCGTTTCAAAATACCATCAAGCCATTGTAAAAATATCTTGGAGCATTGAAAACTTTGGCTACAATTTACCGGTACTCATTTCAACCTTACAAGGAAATTTATATGAAATAAAACAATTCACCGGACTGAAATTAATGGAGATTGATTTGCCTGCATCGTATGCTACACATTTTAATGGACCAAGTTTTGGCATTGAGGGTAGTAGACAAAAAACTGGTGTATATG
>CAIKZP010000053.1 GCA_903831935.1 uncultured Bacteroidota bacterium
CTTCAAAAAAACATTCACTAAATTAATCTGTTGCAATTAATTGAATGCCTGTTTTTGTAAAGGCAATTTTTTGTTGCTTATACAATCCGCCAATAGTCATTTTAAATACTTTCTTGCTCATTCCAAAGAAATCGTAAATCTCTTGTGGTTCAGATTTATCATGATATGGCAAGTAGCCATCATGCTCTTGTAATAAGCGTAATACTTTTGCGCCTTCGTCTTCTACTTTTTGAAAACCTGGTTTTCCAAGTACTACATCAATTTTATTATCGGGGCGAATGGTTTTAATAAATCCTTCTAATTTTTCGCCAATTACTAAGTCTCTGTAAATTTCATTGGTATGCAATAACCCTATGTGCTGGTTATTAATAATCATGGCATATCCTAACTCAGTTTGTCTATAAACAATTAGCGAAACAATATCTTTTTCTTTGACTGTTAGATTGTCGTTTTTAAGAACGGCATCAATTTTTTCAGTTGCTGCTACCCTTCCAGTCATTTCATCTAAATACAATTTAACTAAGTATTCTGCACCTAGTCGCATGCCACCTAATTGTTTTGAAACTGGCACAAACAAATCTTTCATCAAACCCCAGTCTAAAAAAGCACCTTGTTTGGTTACTTCTACCACTTTCATTTTAACAATATCACCCACTACTGCTTTGGCAATTTGTGTGGTAGCTATTAAACGATTATCGGAATCATGGTAAATAAGTACTTTAATATCGTCTCCTATTTGTAGTCCTTGGGGTGCAAATCTTATAGGCAATAAGATGCCTTCGGCTCCATCATCTAAGTAAAATCCAAATGCCACTTTACGGCAAACCTTCATTGTATTGTATGCTCCTACCTCAATATTATTCATTCTTTCTGCTTTATTCAGCCTACAAAGTTACAATTGTTTGCGCTCTTGCGCGTATAAATACCTATTTAACACCTTAACTAGGTTCGATACTTAAAACAATTCAGGTTGTGGATGATCGTCTTTAGGTAGTTGCTCCCAAGACATTTCAATTGTTTTGCTAAAGTCTGTAAGTTTTGCCCCTACTGCTTTCCAGCCCATTACTTCTACCATATTGGCTACTTTAAATTTGGCTTTTCTTACCATAGCGCCTTTTCCAGATTGCACCACTAATATGGGTGTTGGATCTGAACTAATGGCTTCTAATCGGTTGCCTTCTCCATCTTTAATAAACAAAAACTTGTTTTTTAAAGTAGTGGTTTCAATCTTAAAGCGTTTAATATTGAACTGTTGTTTGTCGTTGTCTAAATAAACTGCAGTAAAAGTTTTTTCGGCATCAAACTTTTCAACTTGTAAAATTTTATCCATTTCAAAACGCTGTACCAGTTCGGTATCAGTTAATTCATAACTACCATCTTTGTAGAAAATAATTAATTTTTCGTCTTCAAAACTTCCAAGGTATTGGCCTTTTGATTCGGTATTTAATCGGCCGAATTTTTCATCGTACCATAATTTTCTACCGGCTAATGTGCTTCTGCCTGCTTCTTTTAGTTTAACTGTTTTTATAGGATATTTGGTAACCTGGTTACCCATACTAGATCGACCCTTAATTTCAAGTTCTTCAAAATAATAGTCTAGTTCTTTTACACGAGCAGTGCAATTAGGGCTTAAAGCAATTTTTAATACTTCGGCTTCTCCGTTTAAGTTGGCAGAAAAATAATGCACTTTACTTTTATCGGAGCCCTTTGTTAAATCGTATTCTTTGTCGCGCGTAATACCTGTTACATTAAAGCGCTTGGCATAACTAGTTCCCGATCCACCATCTAAATACACCATATTATAGGTAGTGCGTTCGTCATTTTTTTGGAATACTGCGGCATAAATAATATCCTTTCCAATAAATATTTTGTCGGATACTTTTACCACTTTCATTTTACCCGATTTGGTAAAAGCAATAATATCATCGTAGTCTGAACAGTCTGCTAAAAACTCGTCTTTCTTTAAACTGGTTCCAACAAACCCTTCTTCTCTGTTTAAATAAATTTTGGTGTTGGCAATGGCAACATGTTTTACTTGAATAGTATCGAACTCTCTAATTTCTGTTTTTCGCTCTCTTCCTTTTCCGTATTTTTTTTGTAAGTTTTCGAAATAAGCAACGGCAAAATCGGTTAAGTGGGCCAAATCGTAATTCACTTGCTGCATGTCTGCTTCAATGCTTTTGATTTGCTCGTTGAGTTCATTAATATCTAAACGATAAATTCTGCGTACAGGCTTTTCGGTTAGTTTTAAAATATCTTCTCTTTCAATTGGGCGTTTAAGTCTTTTTTTGAATGGATCAAATCCTTTGTCAATGGCTTCAATCACTTTATCCCAAGTGGCATGTTTTTGTTCTAACTCTTTGTAAATTTTTTCTTCAAAGAAAATTTTCTCTAATGAAGTATAGTGCCATTTATCTTCAAGTTCACTCAATTTAATTTCTAATTCTCTATTGAGTAGTCGCTTGGTATTTTCGGCAGATACGGTTAACAATTCTTCTACACCTAAGAACTGTGGCTTATTTGCAACAATTACACAAGCATTCGGTGAAATACTTACTTCGCAATCTGTAAACGCATATAAAGCATCAATAGTAATATCTGGAGAAATACCTGTTGCCAAATCAATTTGAATTTCTACATCCTTGGCAGTTACGTCAATAACTTTTCTGATTTTAATTTTTCCTTGGTCATTGGCCTTTGTAATACTCTCCATTAATTGAGTAGTAGTAACACCATAAGGCACGTCTTTAATTACTAAGGTCTTTTTATCTAACTCTTCAATATGTGCGCGTACACGAACTTTGCCGCCCCTTTTTCCACCATTATAATTCGCTACATCAATCATACCCGCTGTTTGAAAATCGGGATATAATTCGAATTTCTTACCTCTCAAATGTTTAATAGTTGCTTCTATTAATTCATTGAAATTATGAGGCAAAATTTTTGTAGACAATCCTACTGCAATTCCATCGGCCCCTTGCGCTAATAGCAATGGGAATTTCATTGGTAAAGTTACTGGCTCATTTTTTCTACCATCATAACTCAAAGACCATTCTGTGGTTTTATTATTAAAAGCCACTTCTAATGCAAATTTGCTTAAACGTGCTTCAATATAACGTGCCGCTGCTGCGTCATCACCTGTTCTTACATCGCCCCAGTTTCCTTGGGTTTCAATTAATAAATCTTTTTGTCCTAGGTTAACCAATGCATCGCCAATACTGGCATCTCCATGTGGATGGTATTGCATGCTCTGACCAATAATATTGGCCACTTTATTAAAACGACCATCATCCATTTCTTTCATGGAATGCATAATGCGTCGTTGAACTGGCTTAAGTCCATCTTCAATTGCGGGAACCGCCCTTTCTAATATTACATAAGAAGCATAGTCTAGGAACCAGTTTTTATACTGTCCTTGAACACCTGTTTCATTTTCGTAGACGCGATTGTCTTTTTTTTCTTTCGCCATAATGCTGCACTTTATCTGATACGCGTATCCTTTTTAATTTTACAGTTTACAAAAGTTTAACTGCAATTTCTTTCCATCCTTTTCTCCACTCTCCTGTTAATTCAACTTTTAAATCAACTGCCATTTCACTAATACGCCAAACAATAAAAACATCTCCTGTTTTTATTTTCATTCTGTTTAGAGTGTTGCTTAAAACTCTTGGCAATTTTTGCGTTTCTGCAGTGATATTGCTTAAAATTTCTGCATCATAAAAGTTAAAATCTTTTCCAACTATTTTTTTGCCTCCTTCTAAAAAGCGCACCCCATCATTTTCTATACATAATTTCTTCCATTCATCCGGATCTACTTCAAACTCACTAAGGGTAATAGGTCTGGCTAATTTTTTTGCCTTTAAAAATTCCTTTGGTTGAATTTCTGCTAAATGCGTTGGATAAAATATTTGACCTTTTTCATTTATAAAAGGCAAATTGTTTAAATACAAAACCTGAATACGTCCTTGCAATTCTTTTAGCTGTGTCATTAACCAATAATAACCGCAAACATCATGTGCATTTTGAGCCATCCAAATCCATACTTCTTCGTCTGTATTTTCTTCTAAGGTTCTAAGTAATTGATGAACCGTTAATTTATCATCTACCAAATTCATTTGGTCTTGATAGGGTGAAAATTCTAACAATGTTTTCCACCAATCACGACGCGCTTGATAACCTTCAGTTTCAAAAATCTCTGCAATTGGGCCTACAGCATAGTCGTCTTTTATTTCTATAACAGTTCCTTGAAGGCTCTCGTCTAATTCGATGGCCTTATTTAATGCGTCTACATTTGCTTGTTCAAAAACGATATGAATCATACTGGAAATTTAAAATTCTGTTGTTTAATTATGCATTGTGAACAAGGTCAAGTTCAATCTTTAAATTATTAATGATAAACTCTTGGCGTTCCATGGTATTCTTCCCCATATAATATTCTAGTAAGTTTTGAATATGGTCGCCTTGTTCTAGAATAACAGGTTGCAAACGAATTTGAGGGCCAATAAAACGTCCGAATTCTTCTGGAGAAATTTCTCCTAATCCTTTGAATCGCGTTATTTCAGGCTTGCCTCCTAATTTATTTACAGCTGCTTGTCTTTCTTCGTCGTCAAAACAATAAATGGTTTCTTGCTTATTACGCACCCTAAACAATGGTGTTTCTAAAATATACACATGCCCTTTTTTAACAAGGTCTGGAAAGAACTGTAAAAAGAAAGTCATCATTAATAAACGAATGTGCATTCCATCTACATCGGCATCGGTTGCAATTACCACATTATTATACCTTAAGCCTTCTAAGCCGTCTTCAATATTTAGCGCGTGTTGCAATAAATTGAACTCTTCGTTTTCGTACACCACTTTTTTTGTCAGTCCAAAAGAATTCAATGGCTTACCCCTCAAACTAAATACAGCTTGGGTATCTACGCTTCTACTCTTTGTAATACTTCCACTAGCACTATCTCCTTCGGTAATAAAAATGGTGGTGTTATTTTGTTGTACAATAAACTCTTCTCTGTTTTTTACAGGTGCTTCGTCATTTAAATGAGAACGACAATCGCGTAATTTTTTATTGTGTAGATTGGCTTTTTTAGCGCGGTCATTGGCCAGTTTTTTAATACCGGCCAATTCCTTTCTTTCGCGCTCATTTTGCTCTATGCGTTTACGCAAAGACTCTGCAACTGTGGGGTTGCGGTGTAAATAATTATTTAATTCACGCGATAAAAACTCTTCAATAAATTTCTTCATTGAGGGTCCGCCTTCAAACACGTTTTGTGATCCTAATTTTGTTTTTGTTTGGCTTTCAAATACGGGTTCTTGTACCCTAACAGAAACTGCTGCTACAATACTGGTACGTATATCAGATGCTTCAAAATCTTTTTTATAAAATTCACGAATCACTTTTACATAGCCTTCTCTAAATGCTTGTTGGTGGGTTCCGCCTTGTGTGGTAAACTGTCCGTTCACAAATGAAAAAATATCTTCGCCATAATCGTTGTTGTGCGAAACGGCTATTTCAATATCTTCTCCTTTTAAATGAATGATTGGATAACGCAATTCATCTGGATTGGTTTTACGCAATAACAGATCTAACAAACCATTTTTACTTACATATTTTTTACCATTAAAATGCATGGCTAATCCTGCATTCAGGTAACAATAATTCCATAATTGGTTGTCGATATATTCGTAGATATAATGGAAATTTCTAAAAACTGTTTCGTCAGGAATAAAGTTTACTAGTGTTCCATTTGGCTCATCTGTTTTGGCTTCTTTGTGCTCTTTAATGAGTTCGCCTTTTTCAAACTCTGCAGTTCTTTCTCTACCTTCTCTATACGCTGTTACTTTAAAATATTGGCTAAGTGCATTCACCGCCTTAGTACCCACTCCATTCAATCCCACACTTTTTTGAAATGCTTTGCTATCGTATTTGGCTCCAGTATTTATTTTACTTACTACATCCACCAATTTACCCAAAGGAATACCCCGACCGTAATCACGTATAGTAACCGTTTTGTTTTCAATAGTTAACTCCACTTGTTTACCATAACCCATGGTATGTTCATCAATACAGTTATCAATAACTTCTTTGATTAAAACATAAATACCATCATCGGGCGCAGAACCATCACCCAATTTTCCAATATACATACCCGGACGCAAGCGAATATGCTCTTTCCAGTCTAGTGACCGAATGGAGGCCTCATTGTATTCCGATAAATTCTTTTCTTCTGCCATAATCTCCAATCTATTTAATTAGCCATCAGATACTGTGGCTACAACTCGCAAATCTAACTACCTCTAGCGGCGGCACAATTTTACTTTTCTACAAATGGATGCACAATGTGGATAAAACAATTCAAAACCATGATTTTGCACCCATTCTGGCTAAACTTGCCCTATTTTTGGCAAATCCAAGCAAAATCTGACCATATTGAAACCAATTTGTTGACAATTTCTTCGCTGAGTATTGCTCGTGAACATGAAAATGAGCGGTTCAAAATGTTTTTACAGCAAGTTGATGGCGGCCAAGTTGACAGTAAAGTGCTAGAACTGAATCAAACCATCACACCTAAAATTGATTGTACCCAGTGTGGTAACTGTTGTAAATCCTTAATGATTACCGTTTCTGATGAAGAAGCCAATGTATTATCAACTGCATTAAACCAAACCAGGGAAAATTTTAACGAACAATATTTAGAAAAAGGATCAAGCGGATTAATGCTAATAAATACCATTCCCTGTACTTTTTTATCGGATAATAAATGTACTGTTTACGAACATCGATTTGCTGGTTGCAGAGAATTTCCAGCCATGCATTTACCCAATTTTAAACAACGACTATTTACCAGTTTCATGCACTATAATCGTTGCCCAATTATCTTTAATGTAATTGAGCAATTAAAAGATGTATTAGAATTTGAACGCGACTAATAATACCACTATGATTTTATTTGGAATAGACCATTTATTACAACAACCCGAGCAAATAAAAAATCAACGAATTGCATTGGTAACAAACAATGCAGCTAGAACAAGAGATGGCATTTTATCTAGACTAGCATTATTAAAAAATGGTTTTAATTTGGTTTGTTTATTTTCTCCAGAACATGGAATAGAAGCAACAGGCGAAGATGGTAAACCAATGCCAAATGGAATAGATGCTATAACACAATTACCCATTATTAGTTTGTATGGGAACAAATTAAAACCATCAACTGAAGATTTAGAAAATATCGATTTGGTATTGTTTGATATTCCAGATATTGGAAGTAGATTTTATACTTATTTATGGACACTAACTTATGTGATGGAAGCATGTGCTACATCAAATAAAAAATTAATAATACTAGATAGACCAAACCCAATTTCTGCCAATCTTTCACTAGCAGAAGGCCCTATGTTAGAAGAAGATTCAGCATCCTTTATTGGTAGATGGCCAATACCCATTCGGCATAGTTGTAGCTTGGGCGAATTGGCACAATATTTTAATGCTACACAACAATTAAAATGCAAGCTTGTAATCATTCCATATAGTTTTTGTGACAGAACAGATTTTCAACCAGACTGGGGAAATACATTTGTTGCTACATCGCCCGCTATACAAAGCTTTGAGAGCATGTTGTTATATCCTGGAATGTGTTTACTAGAAGCCACAAATATTAGTGAAGGCAGGGGAACTAATCAGGCATTTTGCATTGCTGGAGCACCATGGATGGATAGTAAAAAAGTGGCCGGACTATTTAATCAATTAGGACTAGATGAAGTAGTTGCAACACCCATACAATTTACTCCAATTGCAGGAAAATACAAAGACCAACAGTGCAATGGCATACAACTAAATATAAAAGAACCGGCCTATTTTCAATCGGTTACGAATGGACTATTGCTAATTCAATTAATAAAAGCATTGCATCCTACAAAATTCGAATGGGCACCTTATTGCACACAAGTAAACCCTGATGGAAAAAACCATTTAGATAAATTATTAGGGATCGCAAATAGTGAGGCTTTATTTAATTTGCCGCTTAATCAATTCATTGCAAGCATTACAAAATTAACGGCAGTTAATAATTGGAAAAACGAAGTGGCTCCTTATTTGATTTACTAATTGTTTTCTGCTGGCAACAAGCCTCTAATCACTACACTGGCAACCATACAACCAAAAATGGCAGGCATATAACTAATGGTACCAATGATTGATTTTTTTGGAAATGCTTTTTCTGTAACAATCACTTTGGTTTGGTCTACCACTTCTGGGCTAAACACTACCGTAATACCTTTGTAGATTCCTAAAGCGTGTAATTTTTTTCGAACATAACTTGCAAGTGCACACTGGTGCGTTTTAGAAATATCGGCAATCTGCGCAAGTGAAGGATCTAATTTTCCACCAGCCCCTAGCGAACTCACAATAGGTATTTTTCTATCTAAACAAGCTTTCAAAAAATAAACTTTTGGCGATAATGTATCAATACAATCCACAGCATAATCAAACGCATTATTGTTTAATAAATCATCTGTTTCAACATCTTTAATATAAATGGTTAACACAGTTAAATCTAATAAAGGATTGATATCTTTAAGGCGAGCAGCCATCACTTCTGCCTTAGGCATTCCTGCTGTAGAATGCAAAGCAGCCACTTGCCTATTGGCATTGCTTAAATCAACGGTATCTACATCTACAATGGTCATTTTACCTACACCCGCACGTGCAATCATTTCAGCACAAATACCACCTACTCCACCCAAACCAACTACTAATACGTTTTTGGTCATTAAAACGTTTAAAGCATCGTCTCCTAGCAGCAATTGTGTACGGCTCATCCAGTATGGAATCATGATAATAACTATTTAAAGAATTTGAACGTACAATAAAGAACGCTATTTTTAGTACGCAAAACTCATGTACTTATGCGGTTAATAAAAATCTTTTCTTGTTTATCTCTTATTTTTTTTAGTGCTTCATCAATTGCACAATTACCTACTATTCAATTAATACAGTCCGGCAACAGAATTAGCTTGCGAGGTTTATCGGTAGTAGACGCACAAACTATTTGGGCAAGTGGCAACAATGGTATGGTAGCCAAATCGGTATATGGAGGTAGCCATTTTGAATGGATAAAAGTTACTGGGTATGAAAAAAGAGATTTTAGGGATATTGAAGGATTCGATAAAAACACAGCGGTTATAATGGGTGTAGATGCACCAGCAATTATCCTCAGAACCACAGACGGAGGGCAACACTGGCAAAAGGTTTTTGAAGACAGTACAAAAGGAATGTTTTTAGATGCCATGGATTTTTCAGACAACAATCATGGTATTGTGATTGGCGATCCTATTAATGGAAATGCCTATTTAGCAAGCACTACAAATGGCGGAATAAATTGGCAGAAATTAACAACACCAAGTATTCCATTAAATGAAGGAGAAGCATTTTTTGCTTCTAGCGGATCTAATATTTGTTTACTAAATTCAACTATTAAGTTTGTATTTGCCACTGGCGGAAAGTCTGCAAGACTATTTGTAAATTACAATGCCCCCATTACATTACCAATGCTACAAGGCGAACAATCAACAGGCGCTAATTCATTAGCTATTTTTAAAAATAAAGGCATGATTGTTGGAGGCGATTTTGCAAAAGACACCATTCAAAAAGGCAATGCAGTTTTGTTTAATTTAAAGCAATCTGGGCAATTTAGTTTTCCTACAACACCACCACATGGATACAGATCAAGTGTGATTTATTTGAACGAAAAAGACCTGATTTGTTGCGGCACATCGGGCGTGGATATTTCGCATGATGGCGGTTTAAACTGGACATTAGTATCTAAAGACAGTTATCATGTAGTAAAAAAAGCAAAAAATGGCCAGTCTGTTTGGTTAGCAGGCAGTAATGGCAAAATTGCGCAAATTATTTTTTAAATATCATATTTAGCAATATCTTCAAAAAGGAATTACTTAATTGACAGTTTGCCATTTCAGAAATCATTGCACGATTCTTGTATTGTTAAATTTATAAACTAGTTGTACATGAAAAAGTTCCAAGCGATCATTAAATTTACAATGGATGAACAGTTTATGTCATTCGTTCCACCCCATCGCACCTATATTAATTATTTAATGAACAAGGGAACTATTGATAGCTATGCAGTAGCTATGGAATCTCAAACTTGTTGGATTACTATGAATGCTGAATCAAAAGCAGAGGCAGATAAATGCCTAGCAAAATCACCCCTCTACAAATACTGGACCTACGAAATAGAAGAACTTTTCGTGTATGATAGTCAACATTTACGGTTGCCTGCTTTGCAGTTGAATTGATATAATAACTACAAATAATAAAAGGGTACAATAAAGTTTAATTCATTAGCAAGTTTCTATCTATTAAATAACATGCAAGTGAACACTATTTAAAATTATATGTGTAGTATTTAAAACAATTTCGTGTAGTACAAAAACTACATTTACGTAATAACCATATTAATACAATATGGCAATAGATCAACTATAAATAATGATTAATCATAGTATTTATTACTTATTTATTGTATATTGTTATAAATTCTCTTACATAAACCAACCTGTATTTCCCATTAATTGGGTGCTTATTATAATATTTTAAAAATTGAATTAAATGAACCTGAAACTATCCCTAAGTTTTATTGTCGTTTGGTTTTTTACACAATCAAGTTTCGCACAAACAGCCAAAGTTCAAACTGGTCGTTTTGGACTAAAGTATACTTATGTTAGTACTACTACAAACGATTTAAGTATCGACAACTATCCTAACCACAAATTGAAAGTGGAAAATGTTTCCAATTTAAAACGTACTGATGTTACTGTAAGTTTTACAGGCACTAATGCAGATTTTTCTGTTCCACCCCTTTCTGGTGGCGGATTTGCCGTTTTTCCAAATGGTGGAAATATTAATTTAAGAGTGGGCGACACAACAGTTGTTCAAGGATGGTCAACTGGTTGGAATGAATGCTCTTGCTTAACAAATGGAAGCAATAGCAAATATGTTCGATACATTTTTTCAATGGATTCAACTTGGTACGGACCCGATGGCCTACCTGATGGAACTGTAACTATTTCAGATACTTTATTTCAACCAGTAACAATTATTTCTTCTGCAAATGCAACATCGCAATTGCTTTCGTACATCATGCGAAATCCTAGCCAGCAATTAAAGGGGAAAGTGGTTATTCCAGAATATATTTTAAGCACAACTAGTTTGTCTTATGCTAAAATTGCTACAAACGGGGCAAGTTGGAGTTTCTATCCGCCTAGTTCTAGTTATATAACAACCACAGACAGTTTAAACAATCGATATATCAACTTCAATTTAACAGTAGATCCAAGAACAGATTATCGGCTTGAATTTGGCTTTACATCAACAAATAGTTCCTTATATATTCCACCTGTAAATATTGTAGTGACAGGATCAAGTTCTCAAACCGCACTTTTTGCAACTGCCTTGCCATATGGAAAAGCAATATTCTCTGTTGACTCTGTTGTTACCTATAACTCAAGTACTGGTTATTGGAGATCAGTTTTTGCTGATGGAGACAGTACTGTTACTGTTTTTCCAGGACAAGAAAATTGGTTTGGAACAACTACTACTGAAAAAAGGCTACACATGGGTGACAGCAAAATTATCAAGTATAAAGTAGACAATACCAACTATGGAACTCAATCCTGGGAATACAAAGTTCCAACAGAAACTTGGGGAGGCGCCGTTAGTAAAGATGGCAAGTATGTTGTTTATATGATTAAGCAACGAGGTTTAGAAATGGGTTTAGAAAATGATCCGACCGTTGATTGGATAGGTGTATTAGATGGAACAAACGGCGCAAAACTTTGGACACTAAGGGGCGATTTAAATACCATGGTAGGAATGGAAGTAGGCATATCTTCAACTGGCACATATATTGCCGTTGGATCTACTGGAATAGGGCGTGTTACCTTATACAAGAACAATAGAACAAGCGGAACTTTACAATGGACTAACCCAGTTGATTTTGTTAACGGCAATACAGATATTGGTCAAGTTCGAAAATTAGTT
The DNA here is from genome assembly GCA_903831935.1 of uncultured Bacteroidota bacterium. GTDB lineage: Bacteria > Bacteroidota > Bacteroidia > Chitinophagales > Chitinophagaceae > Sediminibacterium. Next base: position 12,062 of record CAIKZP010000053.1, read on the forward strand.
TTCTCAGCAGATGATCAATATTTATATGTAGGTTCTGGTGATATGTATTTACGTAAATACCGTGTAAGTGATGGCGCATTAATTTGGAAATCATATATAGGTGGATGGCCTTTTGTAAATGGATTGGTTATTTCAAATGGATACATTTATACTGGAACTAAATCTAGAGATCGAACAATAATTAAAGAAACAGACGGATCAGTTGTATACTTATCGGAAGGGTTAGGATATGACGTAACAGTAGCAAGTACTACTAATACACCAATATACGGATTTGGTGCTGGTGTTACAGAATTCACATCGGGCAGAATAATTGCTAGTATTGGTGGCAATGCGGTAAAGCATGCTATTTTAAATGGAAGTTTTGTTTTGATGGCTGATAGAACTGTGGATGTGTATTCTAAATTTGGCGGCCTACCACTAGCCTCTCGCTCAACATATATGGGAACAGGCAATGGCGAACAGAGTCAATCAGGATGGGCTTCATCAACAGGTGATAGAATTATGCTTACGGCCCGCGATTTAGTAAGTGGTATATTTCCAAGAAAAGGAATTGCATTTTATAGGGTCAATAAACAAATTAATAGATACCCTACCATTGATTCAATTAAATCTAAAAGTTTTGCCCAAGGCGATACACTTCGATTTAAAATAACATATGCCGACTACAATGATTACAACACAGCAAACACATCACTTACAGTTAGTGCAACTAGTGCCACTACTGGTATAAATATAATTGTACGTGGAGATTCCATTATTGTTTATGCATCTGCAGGATTTGCTGGTACGGGAACTATAAAAGTGAAAGTTTCAGAAACAACAACTACTGAAAATTTTCAAGTTTGGGAAAATGTACCCATTTCAGTAACAGGTACCTGTACTAGTCCTGCAGCACCAACTGCAAGTAATATTAGTTATTGCGCAAATGCAACAGCAACTGCATTAACTGCTACAGCACCAGCAGGTTCAACACTTTTATGGTACACAGCAGCAACTGGCGGAACAGGATCTGCAACAGCCCCTACTCCATTAACTACTACAGCAGGGATTACAAAATATTATGCAAGTGCCACCATTGGAGGCTTTTGCGAAAGCACTACCAGAACCGAAATTTCAGTAACTATCAATGCAGTGCCTGCTAAACCAACAATTACAAAAGATGTAAGTGGCAACTTATTATCAAGTGCTACAAGTGGCAATCAATGGTATTTATCAGGCGTTGCCATATCTGGAGCAACAGGTACAAGTTATAAGCCAAGCGCAGATGGAATTATATCAGTAAAAGTTACACAAAATGGATGCGTAAGTATTGTGTCTGACAATTTCACTTATGTAATAACTGCTATTGCAAATTTTGAAAATGGTCAATACATTAAGTTCTATCCAAATCCTGTTCAGAATGAATTGAAAATAAATTTCAACCTAATTGGCCAATCAAATATTTCAATTAAAATTTTTAACAACACTGGTAAATTAATACTAGCAAATGATAAAATAAGTTCTGGAGCAAACATTAACTTAAAGTCTTTAATAATTGGCACATATATTGTTCAGGTTCAAGACAAGAATGGAAAATTAGTTTTTACCGATAAACTAATTAAAGAATAATTAGTATTAGTTAAAACTTATAAAACCATTTTGATCTTTACATGAAAGCAATAAAAATAGGTTGTTTATTAATATTAGTAATTGTATTTGCAAGTTTTCAAGTTGATGAATACAAAGCATCTAATGATGAAATTGAATTATGTAGAATGATTAATGAATATAGAAAATCATTGAATCTACCAGAAATTCCATTGTCAAATAAGCTAACTAAGGTTGCAAAAATTCACTGCAAAGATTTATATGATAATTTTGTTAGAGGAAGTTCTGAGTGTAATGAACACTCTTGGTCAGATAAAGGGATTTGGACGCCAGTTTGCTATACGCCAGACCACAAGCAAGCTTCAGGCATGTGGAATAAACCAAAAGAAATAGCCAATTATTTAAGTCCAGGCTATGAAATTGAACACAATCATTCACCAAAAGACAATTTGTGCAACCCTATATGTGCATTAAATGGATGGAAGAATTCAGCTGGTCATAATAGTGTAATGACAAACCAAGGTAAATGGAAAAATATCAAGTTTAAAGCATTGGGTGTGGGTATTTACAAGGGATATGCTTGCGTGTGGTTTGGCGAATTGGAGGATAAATAATTTTTAATGTAATGAGTTGGATGTATATTTTTAAATTAAAGGCAGCAGTTAAAAAACTACTGCCTTATTTATTAAAAACTAATCAAACAAATTAACAACCCCTGTTTCTACATTATACAATCCTCCTATAATTTTTACTACTCCTTTGTTTTCTAAATCGGCAATAATGCTACTTTCTGCTCTTATGCGTGCAATAGTTAATAGCACATTTAATGCTGTAACATTATTTACAAATGTTTCATTTGAGCCGTTCCGATTTTCTATTGTAGTTGATTCTTTTTCAATGGCGGGTTTAACTTTTTGTAAAAGGGTTGTCAGGTGATTTAATTTAACATCATTACAAGCACCAATAATAGCGCCACATTTAGTATGACCTAATACTACTACTAATTTTACACCTACTAACTGTGTAGCAAATTCCATACTACCCAGTATGTCTTTATTTAAAATATTGCCAGCAATTCGAACACTAAAAATATCTCCTAATCCTAAATCGAATATATGCTCAGTTGTGGTTCTACTGTCTATACAACTTAGTACAATTGCTAATGGGTTCTGACCAAATGAAGTAGCATTAACCTGGTGTTTTAAATATTTTTCATTTCTAATACCCGATACAAATCGTTGATTACCCTTTTTTAAAATTTCTACAATATCATCGGGTTGCATTTTTTGTTGTGTTTCTTTATCTAACACATTAACAAATTGAATATGGTCATCTAGCTGATACTGTTCTTTTAATCCAAGAATATTTAGTTTAATGCCTTTTTCTTTAGATATTGTTTGTTTAAAATCAGTAATAATTTCTAATATATCACTATCTATAAAATCGGTATTACTTGCATCAATAATAATTTTTGAATCATTGGGAATACTCCATAAAGTATCTTTTATAGATGCTTTATTTAAGAACGACACTTGATTTGGCAATTCCATTCTTACTATTTCATCTATATGTAATGTTTCCTTTTGTAGTACAAACGGATTTTTAAAATTGCTTTTAAGTAAATAAAATATACTAACCGCTAACCCTATTAAAACACCCATTAATAAATCTGTAAAAACAATAGCTAAAATTGTTACTACAAATGGAATAAACTGATTCAACCCTTTTTTATACATATCTCTAAACAACGATACCTTAGTTAATTTATAGCCTGTTAAAATTAAAATAGACGCTAATGAGGCCAATGGTATTAAGTTGATTATAGGACTTAAAAGTATCAGACTTATTAATAAAAACAACCCATGTAAAATAGTAGATACTTTAGAAGCTGCTCCTGCATTTATATTTACTGAACTTCTTACAATAACAGAGGTAATAGGTATCCCCCCAATTAAACCAGACAAAATATTACCTATACCTTGAGCAAATAATTCTCTATTTGGCGACGCTTGTCTTTTATGAGGATCAATATTCTCTACTGCTTCTAGGTTAAGTAAAGTTTCAAGCGACGCTACTATAGCAATTGTAAATGCAACAACCCAAACTTGATAATTAGCAATCCCTGAAAAATTAGGAAAAGTTAATAATGATTGGACCCCATCAAATTTTGGAATATGTACCAAATGGGAAGTTTCAATAGCAAATGAAGGGAAATAATAAATAAAAAAAGCATTACATACAACTCCTAGTATAACTACAAAAAGTGAAACTGGTATAATTTTAATGCTCTTTATAGAAATTTTATCCCAATAAATTAAAACCAACATAGATAAAATGGCGATAACTACAGAACCCCAAGAAAAATAATTTACAATACTTAATAATTCAGAAAATGTATTTTCACCATCTTGTTGAAAAAATGTAAAATCATTTTCTACATCTTTATCAATACCAAAAGCATGTGGAATTTGCTTTAAAATTAATATTAGCCCAATTGCCGCTAGTAAGCCCTTAATAACATTAGATGGTATATAGTTTGCAATAAATCCTGCTTTTGCAATACCCATTACAACTTGTAATACACCTGCAATAACAACTGCTAATAAAAAGGTTTCAAAACTACCCAATTGCATTATTGACGATAATACTACAGCCGCTAATCCAGCAGCAGGGCCACTTACACTAGTATGAGACTGACTTAAAAAACCTACTACAATGCCTCCGATGATTCCTGAAATTAAACCCGATAACAAAGGTGCACCACTTGCTAATGCAACGCCCAAACACAAAGGAAGTGCTACTAAAAAAACAACTAAACTTGCAGGAAAATCCTGCTTAATATTTAACAATAATTTCTTTTGATTCATACTATGTATTTTGTGCAATAACTATATATCTGGCAATAGATATATTGCCAATAGTATTGCTACTTAATGCTAATAAATTTTAATAATTGAAATTTGACAGTTTTAATGCCAATAGACTAGGAAAGTAAATACGAAAATTCTGGAGGCTGTAGAATTGTATCTGTATCAGGATGCATTTTCAATACATCATTAGGGATGATAAATTTCTTATTATCCAATAAAATAAAAGATCCTTGATGAAAAAAACAATTGTTTGAACAATCTTTCTCTTGGTCGTTTAAATTGTCTTTCATTTCTTTTTGAGACGCGTCTTCTTCTTGTTTGGAATTATCGTTTATCACTTTATTTAAGTCCATCTTTAATGAATGTCCATAAAAATTGTAGCATTCAATAATATTTAAATGGCTTACACTGATAACAATCAATAAAAATATGGTAAAGGAGTATTTCAACGCTTAAAAATAGGTCTAGAAAATAATATGATTCGTTAAAATTATTTTAACAACCATGTTATTAGTAAAAACACATCCCATATCCCCTACTTTATTTAAAATGAAACAACAACGGAAATAGAAATGTTACTAGTCCTGTCCAGATGCCATAAATGGGTAGAAATGATGCAATACTTATTTCAACTGCCTCAACTTCGGCTCTATCCCTATTGATCATAAATAATTTATGCGAAACCAATAATAGGTTTATAAATATCAATATGTTCCCTCCTAGCACAGCTAATCTATTAGGGGTAAATCCCCACTGCATTATTCGAAAACTAATTGCAGAAAGCGCTATACTGTTTATTATGATGGTTAAAATAGATAGCCCAAATAATAATAATAAACTGAATTTAGTTTTCGACGTTTTGCTTGTTTCAGCAACTGAAAATAATATTAATGCTAGTACCCCAATTAACAATGCATTAAAAACTAGCAATAAATTCCTATCATTATATGGATATTTTCCGGTGTAAATAACCGCACATAAATAAATGAATAGATTTAAAAAAACTAATGGTGCAAATATTTTAGCAATAATTGGAGATACTTTGCTAATTAGTTGCGGATTGCTTTGAATTAAATAGGTACCTACAATAGGAATGGCTGCAGCCCCCCATATAGCAATATGCTGAAAATAAAATTTTGCAATATCAAGACCAATCAGTACAAATAAGCCAAGCGTAATAACACTAAACAACATACAAGATAAAAACATAATGGCACATATCACTACCAGATCTCCATTAAATTTTAAAAAATCAATTCTCTTTTGGCTATCGCTGTATGTATTGCCTAAAAAAGCATATCCTAATACGGCCCATAAAAAAAGTGGCAAATGAATCTGTGCTAATACAATTGAATTGCTTTTGATATTGTAGGGTAATAAATTAATATAAACAACCGAAATTAAAATGGCTAATGCCGGAAAAAGAAATTTGTTTAGTGCTAATTTTTGGCTTGTAATAAAATAAAAGCTTAAAAAAGGAAACACAATAAATGCTATGTTTTTAGAGAAAAATCTTTCTTCATTAATTCCTGTTATATTAGGAATATTGGCTACAAGACCTGCAAGTAAAGCGATGACTAGAACAAATAACAATTCTTTTTTTGAGCCAAATGATTTTTTTTCAGTTTCAAAGTTCAATCGCTCATTCCAATATTGTAGAACCAACAGATTTTGATATTCTGGATATAGTTGATTGAATTCTTTTTTAAAACTGGCTTTATTTTCCCTGTACAATTTTTCAAGTTGAGAGGGATTATTGAGGTTGTTTATGATTTTGTTTTTCATTTTATCTACTTTAGATTAAATCAGAATTAATTAAAATGTATGATAAATTTTACATGATCCTAATTACATTACTAATTTAAGCTAATTATAGTAGGCTATTTGCAAAAAATAAAGATTTATATATCAAATTCTTATAGGGGCTTAAATTCCTTTAACTCTCTTAATGGATTGAAAAACTAAATAATGCCTTGATTTTACTGCATAAAAAAAGGGTTCCAAATAAATGAAACCCTTTCTTACTCTGTGGGAGCACACGGGTTCGAACCGCGGACCCTCTGCTTGTAAGGCAGATGCTCTAAACCAGCTGAGCTATGCTCCCTTTGTTTGTTTGGGAGTGCAAAAATAGGGCCTAGAACATAATCACCAAATTTTTTTTTATGCTTTTGCTCAAATCTGTTCCCAAATACATAATTAATTGGCAGTTTTTGCGTTTTAGAATCCAATCCAACTACTAACTTTACATTATGCATCAATATTCACAACAAGAAGCCGCCCAACCTAGGGAAGAATCCAATGTTGATTTATTAACCGCTGCTACCCCATCGTTTAGTTTAATTGTGTGGAACGATGAGGTAAATACATTTGAATGGGTTATTGAAACACTAATTGAAATTTGTGGACACCAGCAAGAGCAAGCCGAACAATGTGCTATGCTAATTCATAGCAGGGGCAAATATGCTGTAAAAAATGGCGATTACGAAACACTAAAACCAATGTGCGATGCCATAACCGATCGCGGAATTGGTGCCACTATTGAAGTATTCGTTTAATTTTCTCCTGCTACTATTTAAGACATCTTCTATACATGCCTATACATGCCCTTAATAATACACTATGGTTCCCTCCTGTTAGCCAGGCGAACGAAGATGGATTATTAGCAATGGGCGGCGATTTAAGCCTAGATAGACTCCTATTGGCCTACAAAAGAGGCATCTTTCCATGGTTTGAAGGAGAAACTCCATTATGGTGGTGCCCAGACCCTAGATTTGTATTATACCCTAATGAATTGCGTGTTAGCAAAAGCATGCAAGCTGTATTTAAAAAAAGAACTTTCCGATTTACAATGAATCAAGCATTTAGCCAAGTAATTAATGCTTGTAAAATGCAAAAAAGAATTGCGCAGGATGGTACTTGGATTACGGATGATTTAGAAAATTCTTTTAATGAATTGCATAAACTTGGGTTTGCTATTAGTGCCGAAGCATGGGAAGGGAAAGATTTAGTGGGAGGACTTTATGGAATTCAAATGGGTAAAGTATTTTTTGGTGAAAGCATGTTTAGTAACAGTAGCAATGCCAGTAAATACGCTTTTATTTCACTGGTAAACGAACTAATTAAACAAGGAATCACCATCATCGATTGCCAAGTGTATACTGCTCATTTAGAAAGTTTGGGAGCTAGAATGATAGATAGAGCAGACTTTATTGCGCACCTAGAAAAACATATTTAAATTCGGTAACCATACATGCGCTCAACATCCCGAACAATTTTTTCCATATCTGCATCCTTTTCAACAGCGTCGTATTTCTGCTTTAAATTACTACCAAATAATACGGCAAGGGTTTGCCAAAAAGCAGCATTAATAAAGCCTTTATAGTCTTCAATAATTTCGTAGCAATTATTTCCTGTTTCTCTGTAAATGAGTTTCATTAATACTTTGCCTTGGTATACCGATAATTGGGTAAGTTTTTCTGTGAACTCTTTTTTCAATTCCTTTTCGCGTGAATGAATAATTGCTTTTCTAGTTTTGCTATCTGTAACATTAACCAATCGGTGGTTAATATCATTCATTATTCTGCTAGCCGCTTTTGCGTAAGGATAAGTAACGTAAATAGCATTGCGTAAACGTGTCCAATCGGCCCAATAGTTCTTCCATTTTTTGGTGAGTTTTGCATATACCAACACGTCTGGCAAATAGCTTTGTGGAATGGTATCTCCTGCAGGTGTTATGAATGCATACACTTTTACAGTATCTAAAACACCATGTGTTTGTGCAATAAGTTTGTTAGTCGTACTACTGAATACTAGAACAACTAATAAAATGACGGTATGTAAAACACTGGTTTTCACTAGAAATAAAAATAAACAAATCAGGCCAATATTGTGCTATTGCCTTAAAAACTAACTAATTTTTATGTTAAACAGCCTTTAAAGTTGATTTTTCGCCCACTCTTTGTTTGATAGACATACCAAACCCTACCACCATAACCACTATTCCAATCCAAAGAGAATTGATTAAAGGAAACTCATATACTTTAAGGGTTATCAAATCGGTAATAGCTGCACTTTCTTTAACGCCAATTTCTAATTTACCAGATGTTTGGTCTACTACTTTATTAAATTGTAACACCAAACTTTGTGCCCGAACGGTATCGTTGATATTTCTAAAACTTTGTCCTTTAATAGCTACTCCTGGATTAACAGGATAACGTCTTCCGTCTTTTGAAATAACCGTCATATCCATAAACAAAGAAACCTCTCCTTCTAATAATTTAGATTTTTGACTTTCCGGATTTACAGAAACTTTGTTTAAAATAATTAACCCATTACCATAAAACAAAGTGTCGCCAGCTTTAACCACTTTATTTCTAAAACTAGCAGTATCGTTGGCTTTATTTTCTTGAAACGATGTGATGTATCCAAAAATATCTTTGTGCCAATAATGCTTGGCAGAAGGGTTTGCAGAGAATCCTTCCATTCCCTTATTGTTTTTCATTACATCGGGATATAATTTAAAACTATCACTCTTGTCCTTTGCATGAAAATCAATTTCAAAATATCTTTTATGATCTATATTATCAATAGTATCTCTAATCCATGTAACCATATACTTACCCATATCGGTAGGAACGGTTTTAAACAAGGTTAAATTTTCTGCAGGATTTTCTTTGCCTTTTGGTTCTTGTGTAAGAGGTGTAATACCTGTTGTATTCCAACTAAGCACCGTTTTTTTGGCGGATGAAATTAAAATGCCCACTAGCACTAATCCAAAACCCACATGCGCAACACTTGCACCTGCAAATTTCAACTTTCCTTTTAATACAATCCATATATAGGCTGCATTTGCCACTACTGAATAAACCGCTGTAAAAATGGCAATATGAATGGCAAACAAAAATACAGGTCCTTTTTTATCGTAATTAATTCCGCCAAAAAAGCTAATACACAAACTAATAATTACTGCAATAATGGTTGGTATTAAAATCTTCTTTCCAAATACTGCTTTTGGCGTGTCTTTGTATTTTAAATATTGTGTAACGGCTGTTAACAATCCAACTACCATTGCAACAAAAATTTGAATTTGATTGTGCGCAAATTCAGGATCTTCTGGTGGTGCAATATTTGATCCAAATATTTTATTAAAAACAGGTGTAGACGTTTTTGCACTAATTACAATGCCTGCTAAAAACAATACTAACGAACCTATAAACATCCAAAATTCTCTACTATACGTTTTCTCTTCGGTTTGAATAGTTGGAATGCTTTTGTATTGCTTAATATATAAATACATTGCTGGTATAAAAAACAACGCAATAAATCCTAATAACTGAAAATAAATGGCTTGTAAATTTTTATCATCAACCGTAAATGCATGCACTGAAGTATCTGCTAATATGCCACTACGTGTTAAGAAAGTAGAATATAAAATAAGGGTAAAAGTAATGAAGTAAAAAAAGTAAGTAGTTCTTAAAGAGAACCCACTGTTTTTATAAAGCAGGTTCACGTGCAAACCTGCTACTAGTGTTAACCAAGGCACTAATGAAGCATTTTCTACAGGATCCCATGCCCAGTATCCACCAAATGATAAACTCTCATAAGCCCATGCTGCACCCATCATAATTCCAGTTCCTAAAATAGCTGCAGAAAAAGCAGTCCATGGCAAAACAGGTTTTACCCAATCGTGTCTTTTATTCATTAAACCAGTAAAAGCAAATGCAAAAGGCACAATAGTAGATGCAAATCCTAAAAACAAAATTGGCGGATGAATTACCATCCAATAATTCTGTAATAAAGTATTTAAATCATTACCCTCGTATACTCTTGGTAATTGCAAATAATCTGGATTAGTAAATACAGGAATATCTGGCATATGGTTACGCCAAAGAATAAAAGGATTGTTACCTATTTTAAGACCGAAAAAATAAATACCCAATAACATAGTTGCAATACAGAACTGTGCAACATTAATTACAAATAATGTACCCGCTTCCCATTCTTTATTTTTCCAAATTAAAACCCAGCCTATTACACAATGCCAAATAGCCCACAATAAAAAACTACCTGATTGGTCTTCCCAAATACAACTCAGCAAATACTTTGAAGACAATGAACGCGACGAGTGATTCCAAGCAAAGAAATATTCGTGGTAATGATTGGCTACTATATAAACAATCAACCCAAAAATGGCAAACACAGCAAGTGTTTCTACAAAAAACACTTTTCTTGCAAAATCAATCCAGGTTTTCCTTTCAACTGGTTCAACTATTTTATTTGCTTTGAAATAAGCAATAGAAGCTATCAATGAAGCCATCAACGCAAGAATGGTTAAGAAATGACCAATCTGTCCGGGAAGTAAATGCTCGCCTATATAATTCATGTAATCAAGTTAGAATGACTAATGGGTAATGGTAAAATGATTTGTAAAAAGTATTAGTTTGAAGATACTTGTAAAGACTTTTGTGTTGAATTAGGATCGTCTTTATATTTTGAAGGACATTTCAACAAAATATCCTTACACTCAAAATGATCTCCTTTAACCCTGCCTTTTAAAACGATTCGCTCGCTTTTTTCCATATCGGTAGGTTTATTGTTGTGGTAAATCACTTTAATAGTGCTACCAAGGGTATCTTTTGCTGTAAAAGTTAAATAGTTTGGGTTTTTCACCGCATCATATTCAATTGGCTGTAGTTTATCTACTTTGGCTATTAAATTCACAAACTTTCCTTCTTTCTGTTTGGCCGAAGAAATGGTTTCGTAAGTGGTTAAATCGCCAGTATAGCTGATTAACACAACAATACATGCAGCAATCAATACTAAGATGATAATGTGGGTGGTTTTCATAAATTATAATTCTAGTACAAAAGTAGCCCAAATAAGTTCAATGACAACTGATGTTTATCAGGTTTTACCTTAAATCGGCAATCCTTTAACAATAGCGCTTAAAATATGTTCTTTGGCCTTAAATATTTGTAGGCAAATCAAAAAATGAGGGTAATTTTACAGCAAGTAAGCAATCAATATTATCATGTCTGACTTATCCTTATTTAATACCAGTGCCGTAGGTAATCCCAACAATAATATTTTTGGACTCCCATTTACCGAAGAAGAATCACTTTTAGTCATTCTCCCTGTACCTTGGGAAGTTACGGTTAGTTATGGCGCAGGAACTTCTAGAGCCCCTGAACATATATATCGATCTAGTATTCAAGTAGACCTTTACGATAAAGACGTACCCAATGGTTGGCATCAGGGTTTTTTTATGCGTGAAGTAGACAAAAAACTCCTCTTAAAAAGTGATTATTTACGCAAAGAAGCAGAACTATATATCGACTATATTTCTAAAGGAGAAAAAGTAGAAGACAATAAGTTCATGACCAAAAGTTTAAAAGAAATAAACGAAGGCAGTTCTTATGTAAATAAATGGGTTTATGAGCAAACAAGTAGTTTATTAAGTAAAGGAAAATTGGTAGGGATTTTAGGAGGAGACCATAGTGTATCTCTTGGTTACATGAAAGCTTTGCAAGAAAAACATGGCAGCTTTGGTATACTACAAATTGATGCGCATTGCGACCTTAGAAATAGTTATGAATACTTCACTTATTCTCATGCATCGAGCATGTACAATGCATTAACAGAAATACCAAGTATCAACAAACTTGTTCAAGTAGGTGTTAGAGATTATTGCGATGAAGAATGGAATATGATAAGCAATAGTAATTATCGAATTATTCCTTATTTTGACCAAGAAATTAAAGAAAGACAATTTGAAGGACAAACCTGGAAATCTATTACTGATGAAATGATCAATCACTTGCCAGATAAGGTTTACCTCAGTTTTGATATTGATGGATTAGATAGAAAATTATGCCCCAATACAGGTACGCCAGTACAAGGCGGATTTGAAACAGAAGAAATTATATACCTCGTAAAAAAACTTATTGAATCAGGCCGTCAGTTAATTGGTTTTGATCTTGTAGAAGTTGGCGTTGGCGATACCGAATGGGATAGCAATGTAGGTGCAAGAATTCTTTGGCGCTTATGTAATTTGATGGTAAAAAATTCAATTAAATAAGCAACCATTTCTTGATGAATAAGACCTATCAATTTGTTATTGAACTTAAGCGCCCAAGTTATAAATCCATCAATTGGATTAGTCAATTAATGTTACTATTAAGTATAGCTGCTTTTAGTTTTGTATTTTTTCAAGGTTTGGCGCAACCAAAAATTATCATACCAATTGTTGGTATTATTGTATGGTGGGCTTTTTGCTTTTGGCAAGCTAAAAAAGGCAAAATTGTTTATTTTAGAATTGGTTTACTCTTTGCTTGTTCAGGTTGGTTTTTTGTGCAAAATGGAAAATGGATTGGTCTCATATTTTTAGTGGCTGCCATTTTAGAAAAGCAAGCAAAATTTCCACAAGAAATTGCATTTGACAACGATGAAATTGTATTTAATACCTTTCCAAAAAAGCAATATAGTTGGACTGATTTTAACAATATCATTATTAAAGATGGCATCATTACCATCGACTTTAAAAACAACAAACTCCTCCAAAAAGAAATACAATCTGGCTCAACTGCACAAGATGAGCAAGATTTTAACGAGTTTTGTACCAATAGGCTACACACAATAAGCTAGTTTGCAGTTTGTTTTAAAGCCTTACTTATTTATTTATATAGCAATAGCATGATTATAGACCAATCGCCCTATTTATTGTATTCAGACGGAAACGGCAATATTTTTGAAGATACTAGTTTGTATGCCACAGGTCGTGCCGGTTGGGACGCGCTACCAATTCCAACAGAAGAATGGATTGATTTACCAGAAGGTGGAAACTTATACGAATTACCTGGCAGAAGAGGTATTGGTATTGATGTGTTAACTGGAGATATGCGTTTGTGCGATAAAGGTTGGGCTGTTGCAGCATTTATTCCTCCTGCACATACTGGATTATATATTGCCGCTTATGAAACCTTAGAAGAAGCTCCTACACTCCCATTGTTTTGTTATACCGCTGCTGGTTGGTTGAACCAAAAATTCTATGTAACAGCAGTTAGAATTGAACCCGATATTAGACAAGAATCAATAGGATATGATGAATATAAAATCAAATCAGGTACAGAAAATCTATTAGAGAATTACCCAAATAACAGATTGGTAAAACATTTAATGGAAACCTGTTGCCTTACTTATCATTGCCCTGCTGCAAGAAATTTATCGCTAAGCAGATGGGAATGTCCTATTCCAACGTCTCCTGCTTGCAATGCAAATTGTATTGGTTGTATTTCATTTCAACCAGCAGAAGAATCAATTGTATCAACTCAAGAACGTTTAACATTCAAACCAACGGCTGCAGAGATTGTAGAGTTTACTGTACCGCATTTAATATCAGCTCCTTTTCCAATTGTTAGTTTTGGTCAGGGTTGCGAAGGCGAACCACTATTAATGTGGGAAACCATTCAAGAAGCAATTAAAGAAATTAGAAAACATACCAAGCGCGGCAGCATAAATATTAACACCAATGGATCTATGCCAAAAGCCGTAAAAGCATTGTGTGAAGCGGGTTTAGACAGTATTCGTGTTAGTACCAATTCGGCACGTAAAGAAATTTACGAACCCTATTATCGCCCAAATAATTATCAGTTCGAAGACATTATTGAAAGCATTAAAACAGTGCGTGATTTTGGCGGATGGGCTAGCATTAATTATTTTGTGTTTCCAGGAATGACTGATAGTGTTGCAGAATACGAAGCACTTCGCAAACTAATTTCCTATACCGATTTAAGCATGATTCAATGGCGCAATTTTAATATTGACCCAGATTGGTATATGGGAAAAATTGGGGTTTATGAAACGGGCGAAATTATGGGCATCAAACAAATGATGGAATTAATTAAAGAAGAATTTCCAAAATTACAGTTTGGTTATTTCAATCCACCAATGGAGCGAATAAAAGGAGATTTTTCAACCGATTTTGCGCATCTTTAGCCCTTCATAATTGTATGGAAACAACCACCATTATTTTATTGTGTGCATTTGCTACCCTTGCTGGATTTGTTGATGCAATTGTTGGCGGCGGCGGTCTTATTCAAACCCCAGCGGCTTTAATTATGTTACCCAACTTACCGGTATCTACTGTAATTGGATCTTTAAAAATTCCTTCTTTTAGTGGTACTTTTTTTGCAGCACGTCAATACATTAAACAAGTGTCCATTAACTGGACGCGCATGGCAATAATGTGTGCCATTGCTTTTGCTGCAGCCTTTTCTGGTTCACTATTACTCTCTCAAATGAGTAATAAGTTTATGAAACCCATTATTTTAGTGGTATTGGTTTTTGTAGCTGTTTATAGTTATACCAAAAAAGATTTTGGACAACACAATCATAAAACACATTCCAATAAAACACAATTCTTATACGCCATATTAATTAGTTTGGTGATAGGATTTTACGATGGTTTTATTGGGCCAGGCGCTGGTAGTTTTTTAGTATTGGCCTTTATTAGTATTCTAGGATACGATTTTTTACATGCTTCAGCCCATGCAAAACTCATTAACCTTGCCACCAATTTAGGATCAATCAGTTTGTTTTTATTAAAGGGCAGCATTATATGGCAAATAGCCATTCCAATGGCTTTGTGCAATGCTTTTGGCGGAATTTTAGGCGCTAAAATGGCACTAGCTCGTGGCAATAAATTTATTCGGGTATTCTTTTTGCTAGTAGTAATGGCTACCTTAATTCGGTTTTCTTATGATGTTTTCTGGAAATACTAATACATTTGACTACTAATTCATAATATATGCTAGCCAGTTTTGAACAAGAAAAAAACCTCAAAGCATCTGCCATTACCTTGGCGGTTTGTTTGCTCTTGTTTTTGGCTTTCTATTTTTTAAAATGGACACTACCTCAAATACCAATACCTACTGCGGGAGAAGGTATTGAAGTTAACTTAGGAAATAGCGAAACAGGCTTGGGCGATATTGCACCACAATCACCTGGAAATCCATCGGTAGCTGAAGATCCAATTACAAGCCCTCCCCCTAGTGTAAAACCTGTTCCTACAACTCAAAATATTACGGCTGATGATAATGGCGAAGAAGCGGTAAACACAAAAGCCAAAACAGTTACAAAACCTTTACCAAAACCTGTTGAAAAAATTACAGAAACAGTTAAGCCTATAACCAAACAACCTATTGCTCCTGTTGTTGCTGCTCCTACACCACCAAAGCCAAAAGCAATTTTTAAAGGAGGCACCAGCACTACTACTAGTGGCAATGGTGCAGACACTTATAATGCTGTAAATAACCAAGGTATTGCTGGCGGTAAGGGCGACCAAGGAAATCCTAATGGCAACCCTAATTCAGATAGTTACAAAGGCAATGCAGCCAGTGGAAATGGAGGAGAAGGTAATGGCGTAAGTATTAGAAGTGGACTTGATGGTAGAAGAATTACTAGGCTTCCTAGTTTTGAAGATGACTTTAATGAAAATGCCAAAGTAGCTATAGATATTACGGTAGACCAAGCGGGAAATATTATTGCGGCAGTAGTAAATCCAAAAGGAACAACTACTATCAATCAAGCCATTAGAAATATTGCCATTAAAAAAGCAAAAACAATCAAATTGAATGCGGGTAATGATGCCGAACAAACCGGCACGCTTGTTTTTAGTTTCAAACTGCGAGGGTAATTTATCCTGCATAATTTTGTGTTGAAAATGAACTACCAAGAAACCCTAGACTATTTATTTGCTGCGCTGCCCATGTTTAGTAAATTGGGGGAATCTGCCTACAAAAAAGACCTTACTAATACCATTCTTTTGTGTGATGCCATTGGCAATCCGCAACAAAAATTTAAAACCATTCATGTTGCAGGAACCAATGGCAAAGGCTCTACAAGCCATATGCTAGCAGCCATCTTACAAACTGCTGGTTATAAAACAGGATTATATACATCACCACATTTAAAAGATTTTAGAGAGCGTATTAAAATAAACGGACAAGTTTGTGAAGAAGATTTTGTGGTGGACTTCACTAGTAGAATTCAACCCTTGATTAAAACAATTGAGCCATCATTTTTTGAAATAACGGTGGCAATGGCATTTGATTATTTTGCTAAACATTCAGTAGATATTGCCATCATAGAAGTTGGATTAGGCGGTAGACTAGACAGTACCAATATCATTGTTCCTGAATTAAGTATCATTACCAATATTGGTTGGGATCATATGAATTTGTTGGGCAATAGTTTAGAATTAATTGCAGCAGAGAAAGCGGGAATTATTAAACAAAATATACCTGTAGTTATTGGCGAAACCATTCCAGAAAGCAAACCAATTTTTGAAGCCAAAGCATTGGAATTAAACGCACCAATCCACTGGGCATCTGAACAAAGATGGGTTAGTGATTTTGAAAACATTGGACATTTATTACAGGTAACTATCGCAGAAAATTCAACCGACCAACGGCACCAATACCAATTAGATTTGCCTGGGTATTATCAAACAAAAAATCTCTTAACTGTTTTAAGTGCCGTTGCAGTATTACAAGAACTTGGTTGGAAAATAGACTACCCTACTATTCAAAAAGCATTGGCAGATTCCAAAAAAATTAATGGCTTACACGGCCGTTGGGAAATTGTGCAAGAGCATCCACTATTGGTATTAGACGTTGGCCACAATGAAGATGGCATTAAACAAATTGTAGCACAATTAGAACTTGTTGCAAAAGCACAAGTTCATATTATAATAGGCATGGTAAAAGACAAGGAAATTGACAAAGTGTTAAACCTACTTCCTAAAAATGCGCAATATTATTTTACCAAGGCACAAATCCCTAGGGCACTTGATCAACATATATTACTTGAAAAAGCAGCAGCATACGATTTACACGGAACGAGTTACGAAGATGTTAATGTAGCTATTCAATCTGCAAAAGACCATGCAAAAAAAGATGATCTTATTTTAGTTTGCGGCAGTGTATTTGTAATTGGAGAAGTGCATTAATAAGTATTTACCAACTCATCCAATTCAAACGAATCATCGCTTGATAAATAGCACCTATTTGAACCCCATGCTGTAGTTTCCCTTCCATTAATAATTGCTTCAATTCAACTTGCGTATAGGTTTCAATGACTATGTCTTCAAACGCATCAAAATTTGTGATGGCTAATTGCTCGGCATTTCTAGCCAGGAAAAAATACGCTGTATTATTATGCAGTGCTGGATTTGGAGACACTTGGTATAAGAATTCAATTTCAGTAGATACATATCCAGTTTCTTCTTGCATTTCACGAATGGCCGAGTCTTGCGGCGACTCACCAATTTCTAAAACACCTCCTGGCAATTCCAAAGTGGTTGATCCTTTTCCGTGTCGATATTGGCGAACCAATACAATTTTTTCTTCTTTAGTAATGATAACCATATTGGTCCAACTTGGCATCTCCAACACATAATAAGGTGTCATGATTCTGCCATCGGGCATCATACATTTATCGGCCCTAGCTTGAAACCAATGGTCTTTAAAAACATAACTAGATTCCAATACTTTCCAATCCATAATTTTATGCTATCAGTTTTCTACCAATTATTTCTTTCGCGCAAATTATTTATATGTGCTACATGATGATTACCGTGCCAAGCATATATTCCCATTAAAGTCCAAATGCTCATATCACTATTTTTTGCTGGATGAAAAACTAAACGTTGAAACTGTTCTTCGGTTAATTCTTTTAAAGTTGCCACCAAACGTATATGCAATGCGTGTAATAAAGTGATAGATACATTTATAGGCACCATATCATTATCAGGTAGTTCAGCCCATGCGTTTTCGTCATAAGGCTTAATGGTAGGCTTGTTTTCAGTGATAGCTAATTTAATGCGGAAATAAGCATTCATATGACTATCTGCCAAATGATGTACTACTTGTTTTACATTCCATCCACCTTCTCTGTATGGTGTTTCTAATTGTGCTTCATCTAAATTAATAATGGCTCTTTCTAATGAAGTTGCTAAAAATTGTAAATCTAAAATCCAAGCTTTTTTCTGTTCTACAGAATAAGGTTGTGGAGTAAATCTACCTATTGGATATTTTAAATCTGCATTCATGGTTAAATTATTTAATTATGTGAGATTATTTGTTAGTCTTCTTTTAAAACATGACCCGTTAAATGAATAAATACATCTTCTAAATTTGCTTGCTTCACTTCTTTGGGTCTTTCAAAACCAGTAGCAACCAATTCGTCAATTAATTTATCGGGAGAATTAAGTGCAATAATTTTTCCACTATCAATAATAGCTACCCTGTCACAAAGCACTTCCGCTTCATCCATATAGTGTGTGGTAATAATTACAGTTGTTCCTTGTGCGCGAATATTTTTTATCAATTCCCATAAATTCCTTCTAGCATGCGGGTCTAATCCTGTTGTGGGTTCATCTAAAAAAATAATTCTAGGTTTATTAATTAAAGAACTCGCTATTGAAAAGCGTTGCTTTTGTCCGCCACTCAACTCCTTGTATTTAGATTTTGCTTTGTCTCTTAAATTAACCGTATCCAATAAAGTAAGTGGGTCAATAGTTTCGTTATACAATCCTGCAAATAAATCTATGAGTTCCGTTAAATTTAAACTAGGATAAAATCCGGATGTTTGCAATTGCACACCAATGATTTTTTTTATTTCATTGGGAAACGCATCTAGGTCTAAACCTGCAACAGTGACTTCTCCACTTGTTTTACTACGGAGTGTTTCAATGATTTCTAAGGTAGTAGATTTTCCAGCACCGTTAGGCCCAAGCAATCCAAAAATTTCTCCTTCTAATACATTGAAGCTAATGCCTTTTACGGCTTCAAAATCGCCGTAATTTTTCTTAAGATCTTTAACTGTTATAATGGTTTGACGCATAACTAATTTTTTAAAGGCAAGCGAATCTGCAAATTATTTGGAGACTGAATCATTCCTACACTATTATTCATTTTATTGGATTGTACAGCAATTGCTCTTAATTGTTGCGCCGCAATATTATTTAACGCACCAGCTGTACCATTTAACAATAAGCCCCCACCTAATAAATACCAATTGATTTTATATTCATTGTTGGTTCCTAATAAACCTACAATAGATGTTGCTGAACCAAGCACGGTTAGTATGGTTGCCCATGTTCTATTCTCTCGATATTGACTATATAAAATGGTACTAGTAGGATCTTTCAATTGATCTACTAAATAATCTAATTGCTTTTTACCAGTGTATAATTTTCCATGATAAATTAGTGCAGGCTTTGTTAATACTGGAACGTAAGAAATTCCTTTAGAAACTTCATAATACTGCTGAGATTCAAAACTAGTAGGTTGTGCAAATGATGATTGCCCTATAAGTAAAAAAATTAGTGCAATGATAATTTTGCTAAATGCGTTTCTAAAATACATCTCAGTGATTGCTTCAATCTTTAATAAAATTCAGTCTAATCTTTAATAGTACAAAATTAAAGATCTTCATCAATGTATGACTCTAATTCTTCCATCATATTTCTACTGCCAATAAATAACGAAGTTCTTTCGTGTATTTCGGTAGGCACAATGTCTAAAATACGCTGCTTACCATTGGTTGCCTTACCTCCAGCCACTTCAACAATAAAAGCAAAAGGATTTGCTTCATACAATAATCGAAGCTTTCCTGCTGGCTTGTCTTTGGTGGTTGGATACATAAAAATGCCTCCTTTAATAAGGTTTCTGTGTAAATCAGCTACCATACTTCCAATATAACGCTGCGAATAAGGACCACCCGTTTCAACAGTTTTTTGTTGGCAAACATTAATGTATTTGCGAACACCTTCAGAGAACTGAAAGAAATTACCATGGTTTACTGAATAAAACTTTCCAGATGGCGGACATTGAATATTAGGATGACTTAAAGAGAATTCTCCAATAGAAGGATCAAGTGTAAATCCATTCACTCCTCTGCGCGTTGCATAAACCATCATGGTACTAGATCCATAAATGATATATCCTGCTGCAACTTGACGTACACCTGCTTGTAAAAAATCTGCTTGAGTACAGGGCGTCCCTTGTTCACTAACTCTTCTAAAAACGCTAAAAATGGTACCAATTGATACATTCACATCAATATTGCCACTTCCGTCTAAAGGGTCCATTAACACAACATACTTGCTATTATTACTAATTTCGTCGTCGAAAACAACAAAATCATCTAACTCTTCGCTACCAACACCCGCACAACTAATACCATGCTTTAAAACGCCTACCATTTGGGTATTGGCAAATAAATCTAATTTCTTTACATCTTCGCCTTGAACATTCACGCTACCTGCATCGCCCAAAATATCTACTAAGCCGGCTTTATTAACCTCTACATTAATGCGTTTTGCTGCTAAGCCAATATCACGCAACAAGGAACTTAATTCACCTGTTGCGTTTGGAATTTGTCGCAACTGTTGAATAGTAAATTCATCTAAGGTTAATATATTCCGGTTGATAATCATATACTTTATCTATTTATATAAAGATAATACCAGTAAGCATATCAACTACTATTTATTAGAATTATCCTTTAGTTAACTGGCTTATATTTGCACTCGAATTTCAAATCTTATTAATATTTCAGCACATGCAAGCATTGGCATTAGCATCAAATAGAATAAATAATTTAGTGGAAATAAAAAAAATACCTGCAGAATTGTTGGCTGACCAAATATCTGAATTAGTATTAGTAATAGGTGCTGCAGAAAAAACAAACCAACAATTACAACAAATTAGTGAACAGTTTTTTGCACAAGAAAAAGAAGCAGCCCTTTCAATATTTCAACAATTAAAAGACAACCATTACATTCTTTGCAATGATTTAATGATTAGAGAAAATGAAAATTGCAAACAACATTTAGCTGATTTTTTTACTGAAATTGAATGGCTGTTACACGACAATCCTGTAAGAAATTTTAATTATTACTCCGATCAAATTTTATGTTTAGGAGAATTATTAAGTAGTTGTATTATTAGTTATTATTTAAACGAAATAGGTATACAAAATACATGGGTAGACGCAAGAGATATGATTAGAACAGACAATCATTTTACCAATGCTCAAATAAACACAACCATCACTTCTGAAAAAATTCGAACAATAATTTCAAACCCACTAAATGCTAGAATGCTTGTTACACAAAGCAATACAGGAGCTACAGACGATAATGAGAGCACCATTTTTGGAAGACTTGATGCAACAGATGCCACAGTTATTTTCAATACTGTTTTTAATAGAAATTAATACAACTCATAGCTACCTTCTTTATTGATGGCAATTACAGGTAACTTTTTAAATTGCTCAAAAAAATCAAATACCATTTTTAGTTTGTTTGAAAATTTCTGATACACCAAATTTGTTGTTGAATTTTTTATTAAATAATCCTGACTTTTTTCTACACTATAATTGATTGGAAAAATATGCACTGGTATAAAATCTTGTCCAGCAGATTTTGCATAGGCAGCTAACAAGTATAACTCTTCTATTTGCTCGTCTTGTAATGGAATACATCCTTGTGTTACACAACTTCCATGGATAAAAATATTATTCCCTGGCATGCGAGGGTCACTGAGCATTTGATCTGAAGTATTTGGATAGTTTAAACCCAAAGACAAGTGGTAATTACTTTTAGGATTAAACTCATTTACATAATAAAATCCTTCTGGCACCTGATAGTCTCCAACTATTCGTTTAGGCCCAATGCTACCAGATAAGGCACAAACCTTATATGTTTTAAATAAACTAAATGTATCTGCCATTGAATTTCTGGCCCAAACTTCTAGTTTACTATCGTACTTAAAACTTCTTAAATAAATTTGTTTGGGAGGCCACTGCAAATGCTTATCCTCATATTCTTTTTTTAATATTTCATTTTTGCTGGACAAGGCCGTTTGCACCCTTGGAAAGCTCTTTTGGTTTTCAATAAAAGGCTTTTGAGCAAGTGTACTACTTACAAAAATTAAACCCAATAAAAAAACAACCAATCGTTTCATAGAATCAAAAATAGCGATTCATTAAATATTTAAACAGGATAGTTATCTTAGCGGCTTAATTTGTTACATGAAAGTAGGTATTTTAGGAGGAGGTCAACTAGGAAGAATGCTATTGCAAGCCGCAGCCAACTACACAGTAGAAACTTTTGTACTAGAAAACGACTCAAATTGTCCAGCAGCGCATCTATGCCACCATTTTATAAAGGGGGATATTAAAGATTTTAATACCGTCTATGAATTTGGTAAAAATTTAGATGCCATTACTATTGAAATTGAGGCCGTAAATATTGAAGCCCTCGAAAAATTAGCCTCAGAAGGAGTTAAAATTTACCCTAACCCTGCTGCCATACGCATAATCAAAAACAAAATCACCCAAAAAGAATTTTATAAAAACAACGAAATACCCTCTCCTAACTTTTTAATAACCAACTCATTAGAAGAGTTATCAGCACAAACCAAGTTCTTACCTGCAGTGCATAAAATTGGCGAAGGTGGTTACGATGGAAAGGGTGTTCAGGTACTAATTGAAGCAACAGATATAGCCAAAGGATTTGACGCACCATCAGTACTTGAAAAAATGGTAGATATTCAAAAAGAAATTGCTTTAATTATTGCAGTTAATGATAAAGGCGAAACGGCTATTTATCCTGCAGCAGAAATGCTAGTGAACCAACAATTGAACTTACTAGATTACCAAGTTTCTCCTGCACGTTTACCCGAAAATATTTTATGGAAAGCAGAAGCCATTGCACTAAAAGTGGCTAAATCATTAAATAGTCCTGGTTTATTTGCAGTAGAATTATTTGTAGATCCTCAAGGAAATGTTTGGGTAAACGAAACCGCACCAAGGGTACACAACAGTGGACACCATACCATAGAAGCAAATTACTGCAGTCAATACGATATGTTATGGCGAATTATTCTAAATTATCCATTGGGCAATACAGATCCTATTATGCCATCGGCAATTGTGAATTTATTAGGGGCTCCAGAACAAAATGGAAAAGCTATTTATAAAGGTTTAGAAGAAGTATTGCGTATGGATCAAGTTTTTGTACACCTCTATGGAAAAACACATACCAAACCAGGTAGAAAAATGGGGCATGTAACCATTATTAGTTCAGACTACCAAGACCTTATTCATCAAGCGAATAAAATAAAACATTTGCTAGAAGTCAATGCAGAATAGCATTTTACATTCTTTTGCGCAAATTAAGTGGCTTTAAAAATCCTATACCAATTAAACTTTTCAATTGTAATCCTGGCGCATTATGGTCTCCACCAAAAAGGCGCACATTATCGTCATAAATAAAATCTAAGCCATAGGTTGCAGAGAAGTTTTTATTGATTTTAAAACTAAATTGATTAGTCATAAACACATCGACATTTTGTGGATCTGAAGCATAATTAGAGAATAAATCGAGCCTACCTTTATACCCAATATTTTGACCAATTTTTGTAAAGAAATTAATGGTAGCAAAAGCACCAAATTCATTAAGAGAATGGGCCCCTTTTGGCAAGCCATACAACCCTTTTTGCGATAAGTAATTATTGGCAATTAAAGTCCATCTAGAAGTAAAAGGACTCAAGAACAAAGAGAACCGATCAGTATTCTTAAAGTCAAGCCCAATTGAGGTAACAACATAAGCAGGCGATAAAAATGACGAAGACAAATCTGCTGGCCTCACACCATAATTGTATCCATCAAAAAACTGCGAACGGAAATTAAACAAACCTGTTAAATAAGTTCTACCAGTTGAGTCAATTTTATAACCCCATTTACTCAAATAGTCCATTCTATCATCATTCTTTCTTCCACCTGAACTAGTTGTATTTACATAACCCAAATTCAAATCAACATTATTATCCCAACTTTGGCGCCCATGTTTGTAATAGAAAAAATAGTTCAAATAACTATTGGCTGCTAATGAAAAATTATCTCCCCCAGAAGCCCAATTGCTTAATGAACCCTGCGACAAGGTGAAACTAAATAATCCGCCACTTTTCCATTGCCAATGACTAGTATCTACTTCTTTCTTAATTGTTCTAGCTGTTTCGGCACGTAATTTATTTACCACCAAATCTTGTGCAGATACATGAACACCAATAAAAAGAAAGAAAAGGAAAAAGATTTGCTTCATGCCAACGAATTATTAACTGCGCAAAAATAGTAGGTTATTAAACCATTATTAAAAATGTGCATAAGCAATTAATTAAAATAGCTACGTTAACATACATAGCATAATTGGGTATTAGTTTATAATTTCGATTGTTAAATCAGCCTAAAATGTGACAAAATGACACTAAAATTGGTTTAAAACAACTAATTTTGCATTTACAAAAGGCTATAATATTTAACTGTTTTCGTAAAATAAACAGCAATAAACTAGTCAATTACAAATAAATGAGCGAGATATAAATACAATGATAGACGATAAAGCAACTGAAATTCAATCAATAGGAAGCCAAAAAAATCCATACGAACACAATGGAGACGTATTTGAAAACCCTTTATTTACACCCAATCGTGTTACAAATAAGAAGTTCTATATAGAGAGCTATGGTTGTGCAATGAATTTTGCCGACAGCGAAGTAGTTGCCTCCATTTTACAAGAAAGCGGCTATGGTGCAACGAAGCATTTTGAAGAAGCCGATTTAATTTTAGTTAATACCTGCTCAATCAGAGAAAAAGCCGAACTCACCATTCGCAAAAGACTTACTGAATTTAGAAAAGCCAAAGAAAGTAAATCTGGCCGATTAGTGGGTGTATTAGGTTGCATGGCTGAAAGACTTAAATCGCAACTTTTAGAAGAAGAAAAATTGGTTGACCTAGTTGTTGGACCCGATGCGTATAGAAGTTTACCCGCTTTAATTTTAGAAGCAGAAACAGGTCAGAAAGCAGTGAATGTGTTACTTAGTAGAGACGAAACTTATGCCGACATCTCTCCTATTCGCTTAGATAGCAATGGCGTTTCTGCATTCGTATCTATTATGCGCGGCTGCAACAATATGTGTAGTTTTTGTGTAGTGCCATTTACAAGAGGCAGAGAAAGAAGCAGAGATGCGCATTCTATTGTAGCAGAAGCGCAAGATTTGTTTAATAAAGGATACAAAGAAATTACGCTATTGGGCCAAAATGTAGATAGTTATTATTGGATAGATGAAGAAAATAATAGCACCATCACCTTTGCATTATTACTTGAAAAAATTGCTTTAATAAGCCCAAGTTTGCGTGTACGATTTAGCACCTCACATCCAAAAGATATTACTGATGAAGTATTGCATACCATTGCTAAATACGAAAACATTTGTAATTATATTCATTTACCAGTTCAAAGTGGCAACAATAGGATCTTACAATTAATGAACAGAACTTATACCAGAGAATGGTATATGGCAAAAATTGATAGAATAAGAGAAATCATACCAGACTGTGGAATCAGTGCCGATATTATTGCAGGATTTTGTTCAGAAACAGAGGAAGAACACCAAGAAACAATTGATATAATGCAGTACAGTAAATACGATTACGGGTACATGTATTTTTATAGCGAAAGGCCCGGAACCCTTGCTGCCAGAAGGTATGAAGACGATATACCTGAAGAAATTAAAAAACGCCGGCTTGCAGAAATTGTTGAAGTACAATACCAACTATCCTTACAAAGCAATAAAAACGATGTAGGTAAAACATTTAAAATTTTGGTGGATGGCGAAAGCAAAAAAGATATTAACTTTTGGAAAGGTCGTAACGATCAAAACAAAGTAGCCGTTTTTGCAAAAGAAAATTTTCCAATTAAAAAAGGCGATTATGTACAAGTTAAAATAAACGCTTGTACCAAGGGAACGCTTTTAGGTGAGTATGTAAAAGACTAATAATATTTTCTTGGGTTATTAAACTCAATATTAAAAATAGACGAATGGATCTTCAATCAATCAAGAACAGATTTGGCATCATTGGAAATGCACCTGCACTTAACTATGCACTAAATACAGCAGTGCAAGTAGCTGCTACCGATTTAACCGTATTAATTGTTGGAGAAAGCGGTGTTGGTAAAGAAGTTTTTTCGCAAATAATACATGCAATTTCAAGCAGAAAACACAATCCTTTTATTGCTGTAAACTGTGGGGCTATTCCAGAAGGCACCATTGATTCTGAATTATTTGGTCACGAAAAAGGATCTTTTACTGGTGCAATTGATAGTAGAAAAGGATATTTTGAAACGGTTAGTGGTGGCACTATCTTTTTAGATGAAATTGGCGAAATGCCTTTGGGCACACAAGCAAGACTTCTAAGGGTTTTAGAAACCGGAGAATTCATTAGAGTGGGTTCATCAAAAGTGCAAAAAACCGATGTTCGTGTTATCGCCGCTACCAACCGTGAATTATTAGAGTTCACACAAAAAGGGCGTTTTAGAGAAGACTTATATTATCGATTAAGTACAGTACCTATTAGAGTGCCATCGCTTAGAGATCGTAAAGAAGATATTCAATTATTGTTTAGAAAATTTGTAGTGGATTTTTCTGAACGATATAAAACAGTACCAGTACAATTAGACGATGAAGCCAAACAACTTTTAATTAATTATGGATGGCAAGGAAATGTGAGAGAGTTAAAAAATATTGCAGAACAGATTTCTGTATTAAGTACCAATCCTCAAATTAATGCTACGGAATTATTAAAATTCTTGCCTGAAAAAAATAAAAACAGATTGCCCGTATTAGCCAATGCTGCTAGTTCTAATGAGTTTAATAATGAAAGAGAAATTTTGTACAAACTTTTTTTTGATATGAAAAAAGATGTAACAGAATTAAAGAAAATGTTTTTTGAAATCTTACAGAACCCAGCACTAGCAAATACTGCAGCGAAATTTACTAGAGACTCTTTAATGGATGATTTTCAGTCATCTGGTGAATTGACCAATAATATTGCAAACAATCCGCCCGCAATTAATCAATCAAATCATCAGCCTAATTTTATCAGTCCACAGCAGCACCATTCTCAACCAATGATTTTAAGTGAAGAGCGTATTCAACACCATGAAGAAATTGAGGAATCTTTAAATATCATGGATAAAGAAAAGGAACTAATTGTAAAAGCATTAAAAAAACACAAAGGCAAACGCAGAGATGCCTCTTTAGATTTAGGCATCAGCGAAAGAACCCTTTATAGAAAGTTGAAAGAATACGATATTGATGAATGATTAATTGATTAATCGTATATTCCAAAACAAAATCAATAACAGCTATGCTGCAAAGAATAAAACAATTTTCAAAAGCACATTTTACACTCTTACTAATAATCTTATTAGGATTGTCTAGTTGTGGTATCTATACCCTGAATGATGTGTCAATTGATTATACAAAAATTAAAACCATTAAAGTTTTCTTTATTGAAAACAAAGCCAGTTATGTGAACCCGCAATTGAGCCCTAAATTGTACGATAAGTTACAACAAAAAGTAACCAATTCTACCAAGTTAACCAAAACCAATAGCGACGATGCCCATTATCAAATATTGGCCACTGTTACAAGCTATAGTGGTTCACAAACTGTTGGTGTAAGCGCTCAACAAGCAACTACCAATCGTTTAACAGTTGGGGTGCATGTGGTACTAAAGAAAACCTTAGAAAATAAAACAGAGGAATTTGATGTTAGCAGAAGTGCCGATTTCTCTGCCAATTTATCTTTACAACAAGCAGAAGGACAATTATTAGACGAATTGGTTAGAAACCTAACCGACGAAATTTTTAACCATATATTTTCGAACTGGTAATACATCTATTCGTACATTTATTCATATGAGTTCAATTCAGGAGAAAGCTTTGGTTCATTTAACAGGAACCGCCAACCTTGGTAGCATAAATGAAGACAGTTTGTTGGCATTAGCCAATGAATATCCTTATTTCGCTCCCATACAGTTGTTATTATCTGCCAAATTGAAAGAAACGAACGCGCTAACATTTAATACGCAAGCGCAAAAAACAAATTTTTACTTTAGCAATCCATATTGGGTACACTATTTATTAAATGATTTTACTAGTCAAAATAAGGCTGTAGAACAAGTAAATACTTTGTTAACTGCAACAGCACAAATTGATACAGAAGCTATAGTTGATTTGCCAATTAATCATTTAGAACAAGTAATTAGTGCCACTGCAACAGAAATAGCCACCAATACCAATGAATCAGTAGAAGCAATTGAACCTCCTATTGTTGAATTGGCCAATGAAATTCAAATCCCTACTGTTGAATCGGTGGTTGATTTATTGCAGCGTATTAACCATCCTTATGAAGAAGCCGCTGCAACAGCAGAAAGCAATACCAAAATAGCTAACCTGCTTTCAGAGCAATTAGCCGATTTTAAAAAGCCTGTTTCGGAAGAAGCTAAATTAGAAATTACTCGCGAACCATTGCATACAACCGATTATTTCGCCTCTCAAGGCATTAAAATAGACCTTTCTCAAATTCCTCAAGACAAGTTAACTACACAACTTCGAAGGTTCACAGACTGGCTTAAATACATGAAAACAGACAATCCAACCGCTGTAGACCTAGATACAAGGCATGATTTAGAAGAAGCGGTGGTATTAATAGCCAAAACTTCTAACGAACAAAAGGAAATTGTAACAGAAACAATGGCTGAAATATTCCAAAAACAAGGGCAGGTTGACAAGGCAATTCAGCTCTATATTAAATTAAGTTTCATAAATCCTGAAAAATCCGCTTATTTTGCTGCGAAAATTCAACATCTAAAAGGTATATAATGATAATTTTATTTTTGATCTTAATTGTAATAGCCTGCGCGGCTTTAGGTTTTATTGTTTTGGTTCAAAACCCCAAAGGCGGCGGTTTATCAGCGAATGTTGGTGGACTTAGCAACCAATTGATGGGTGTTAAACAAACCACTGATGTACTAGAAAAAGGTACTTGGCTATTTGCTGGCATTATTGCTTTATTGGCTATTTTCTCTAGTTTATTTTTAAAAGGTGGCGCTTCTACTGCTGTGGATACCAATCTTTTACAAAAAATCAATACTACTTCAAGTGCACCAGCTGCACCTGCAGCAACACCAAGTAATACCGTACCGCTTAAAAGCGATGCTGGAAAAAAATAAGTTGACTGTTTACATTATTTAAACCCCGTCTTTGTAAACAGACGGGGTTTTTTAATTAATTTGAACCTGTAAATGGTTATCTCTATGCTTAAATCTGCCAAATGAAATCGTTTTTCCGTTTGATATTTATTGGATCTATGGCAATTGCCTTAGCATTTATATGGCTATTATTTTCCGATGGCACCAAGTTTAAAGAAAAGTCTAGTTATTTTTTTATTGCCGATAGTAGTACTAATAAAGGCTTGGTTTTAACCGATTTTAAACAAAGAGGATTGGTAAAATATCCATTTATATTAGAATTGTATACCAATTTAACTGGTTCATGGGATCATTTAAAGCCTGGCAAATACGAAATAAAAAAAGGACAATCCATTTGGCGAATTGCTCGAACAATATCAAACGGGCGAATTGCTGAAATTAAATTAGTGATTAACCGCATTAGAACCAAAGAAGACCTAGCAAAATTAATCAGTAAAAACTTTTCGCCCGACTCGGTTCAAGTGATGAACTTTTTAAATTCACAGGATTCTATTACAGAGTGGAAAGTAGACACTAGCAATGTTTTTACACTAATCATTCCAGACACTTATAGCTTTTATTGGAATGTTTCGTTAAATAAAATTTTTCAAAAATTAGCAGATGCTAATACTAGTTTTTGGAATAAAAATGATCGTAAAGCAAAAGCAGCAGCCCTACACTTAACAGAAAAACAGGTGTATATTTTAGCGTCTATTGTAGACGAAGAAACAAACTACGACAGCGATAAATATAAAATTGCTAGCGTATATATTAATCGTTTGAATAAGCAAATGCCATTGCAGGCTTGCCCTACTATTAAGTATGCAATGAAGGATTTTACGCTAACAAGAATATACGAAAAATACTTATTGAATCCTTCACCATATAATACCTATCGGCACAAAGGATTGCCTCCAGGACCAATCTGCACTCCAATGCCAAAAACAATTGATATTATATTAGACGCTCCTAAAACAAATTATTTATTTTTTGTAGCAAAAAGTGATTTTAGTGGTTATCACCATTTCAGTAGTAATTTTACAGAACACAATACATACGCTAAAGAATATCAAAAAGCATTGGATATTTATATGGCAGAAAAGCAAAAGAAAGGAAATTGAATAAATTAGAACGTTTAATTGTAACTGCTAAACCCATTGCCTTTTTTATTCGTAAAAGCAAGCAATTAATAATTCCTGGTTTTCGTGGAATACCCTTATTTGATGTAGTAGAATTTTTCTTTTTACAAGTAAAGAAAATTGGCCTGAACGAAAGGGCGGCGTCTATATCTTTTAATGTTATTATGGCCATTCCTGCTGCCTGTATTTTTTTATTTTCGGTAGTACCCTATTTACCTGTTTCCAATCAATTCAAAGCAGAATTATTGGCATTAACCAAAGACCTTTCACCCAACCAAAATACCTATAAATTAGTAGAATCTTTTTTAAATGATTTCTTTCGAAAGTCAAGAGGCGGGCTACTTTCATTCGGTTTTTTATTGGTTATTTTTTATGCCTCAAATGCCATGATGGGTATTATTAGAACCTTCGAAAAATCAATATCAGATGCAAAAACTTATTTTCTGCACAAACGTTGGAGGGCTATTAAACTAACCTTTATTTTAATATTATTAGTAATTAGTTGTGTGTTATTATTAATTGGTCACGACGCACTTGAAAAAATCCTAAAACACTATTTTCATTTATCTAAAAGCACTTCATTATATTGGTGGGAAAACACTAGATGGTTATTGATTATTCTACTGATTTTCTTGGGCATCTCATTTATTTATAAATATGCACCTTCGGTAGAAAAAAGATGGGACCTCGTTTCGCCAGGCTCTTTGTTAGCTACTTTTTTAACCCTTGCTACCACCATGGGATTTTCTTATTGGGTAAATAATTTTGGAAGTTATAATAAAGTATATGGCTCCATTGGAACCGTATTAGTTATTATGCTTTTAATCAATTTAAATTCGCTGATTTTATTAATAGGATTTGAATTGAATGTGAGTATTACCTATCTACAAAAGCAAGTAGAAGACAGAAAAGCAAATGAAAAAACTAACAAGAACGCTAGTATTTAGTAGCCCTTCTATCTTTAAAAGTAAATTTTGCTTTTGGCTCAGTCCAAGTATTGGTTAATTGTTCCATTCTTTCTGTTGATAGTGATGCTTTCAGATAATGACCTGACAATCTTTTTTGACGAAAGGCTTCATAAATACTAATAGCACAAGCCACAGAAATATTCAAACTTTGAATCATTCCCACCTGAGGAATAATAAAATTACCATCTGCTAAATTTCTAATTTCTTCACTTACACCCTCGTGTTCATTTCCAAAAACCAAGGCAACAGAACTCGTTGCAAAATCAATATCATATAAGTCAACTGCATCTGCCGATAAATGCGTAGTATATATTTTTTGATAGCGTTCTCGCAAGACTTTTACGCAATCAGAAACAGAATCGAATTGGTGTACCGTTAACCATTTTTCTGCACTACTACTACTTTTAGGACCAAAACGGGGATGCTTGGCTATGATGGTGTTGATAATATAAATATCCTGAATCCCTACGGCATCACAGGTACGCATTACAGCAGAAATATTGTGCAAATCATGTACATTCTCCATTACTACAGCCAAATTTGCCTGCCTATTTTCTAAAACTGCGTTGAACTTCAATTGCCTTTCCGGTGTCATATAATTATATAATTCAATCAAATATCCCATAAAATTCCTATTTTCATGCTCCCTAATCCAACGTAACGCTAAAGTTACTTACATGTTAACAACACATAATGCTCGCGGCGAGCATATTTTATGGCTAAGTCCTATGTTATATACATGGCTTGCTACGTATACTTCCCCATTACAAATGGTGGTTTTTTATACCGACAATAAATACCATTTAATTAGTTTTATTGCTATTACTTTTTTATTCATTGTTTTAATGGCTATCCCCTATTTGTTTCACAAGTATTTTAGGGAAAATGAAACCAGAAATATCTTTGTTTCTTGGTTACACATAATAAGTTCTGTGGTTTTGATGATTGGTATATTAATGATTTATACCTATACCCAGCCTATTAACAGAGACTGGAAGTATTTTCCAATCATGCATCCTGTATTGGTAAGGTGGCGGTTTTTTAACAGCTTTGCACTGATTTTATTTCAAGTATTTGTATTAAATCAAATACTGTTTACTATTTATGGTTGTTTTAAAATGTACTCTCAAAGATTTACAAATAGACCTAAACAAAGTTCCGCAGTTATAAATGCGCTTTAATTGACTGCAGTTAAATGATTATAAAGCCACTTGATTAATTTGAATACCCAAACCAGCAGGTCCTAAAATTTGAACTTTACCAAAGTCAAATTCAATTCCTGTTGCAAGGTCTTCCGATAATAGTAATGGACCATCCATATCAACCAAGTCTAATTGAGGCAAAAAATTAGCCACTGCTGCTGCGCCAATAGTAGACTCATTCATGCTGCCCATCATTACTTTTAAACCCAATGACCTTGCTTCTGTAATCATGCGTTTTGCAGGTGTTAAACCGCTACATTTGGTTAGTTTGATATTTATTCCATGAAAATGATCTTTACAACGAAGCACATCTTGTTCAAATACACAACTTTCATCGGCATATAATGGAATCGATGATTGAGCGTATAATATTTTCATTCCCTCCCAATTGTCTTTTGCTAGAGGCTGTTCAATCATTTCAATGCCTAATGCCGCTAATTGGGGAATTTTTTCTAGTGCCTCTTCAAGTGTCCAACCAGCGTTGGCATCAACCCTTAATGGCACAGTTGTTTGAGCCCGCAATGCTTTTACAATGGCTATATCTTGGTCGGTACCTAATTTTATTTTATATACTGGCCATGGCGTTTCTTGCATTTTTGCTACCATTTTTTCAATAGAATCAATCCCTATGGTATAATCAGAAACGGGTGTTTCATTCCAAGGAGTATTCCATAATTCATAGAGTTTTTTACCCTTCATTTTACCAAATAAATCCCAGGCAGCCATATCCAAAGCGCAAACCAGAAAAGGATTTTGAGGAAATAAATGGTGTAGATAATGCCAGTATCTTTCAGGATCTATCAGTGCAAATTTTTCAACGAGGTTTTTTTTTGATAGCAAATCTGCTACCATCTTTTCAACAGTAATATCGTAATAAACAATGGCTGGCGCTTCGCCAAATCCAACAAAATCTCCAATTGATAAAGAAACAATTAAAGAAGGTTGGTGTGTTTTTGTTCTGCCATTTGAAATAGTAAATGGATATTTAAAAGGCAATTCTTTTTGCCAATAATTCAACTTCATTGCTGTACTATTTAGTATCTAATTTTTAAAAGTACAACCATCAGCAGAAAAAAAGTGAATTATTATCTACCACTGGTTTTAATGGCATCAGCAAATGTTTCATTAAAAGCAGTGGATGCAATTAATGCTTCTAAACTAATATGCATTCTATAGCGCCAGTAATGCTGCGGATTGGCAGGAATATTAATTCTTTCGTCATTAGGATTTTCTCTGCGCAAACTATTGTCAATTCCTAGTATATCTTGAATTTGAAACACACTCCACATGGCTGGTGAATTCAAATGTTGCAATACGATGGCTTTATTAATCCAGGCATCGCAATACATTGGCGCTTCGCCCCATTGACCAAGTTCATCATTATAAAATTGCTGCGTAATGTTGCTATCTTCTTCCCACCAACCACGAATAGTACTCATATCATGCGTTGACGGAGTTACCACACTCAAATATGGGGCATCGTTCGGGTGAAAAAATTGTTTGTGTGGATTTTTAGGCATCCGTTGAATTTCTAAACTTAATAGCCCCAACTGACGCATCACATCTGGCACACAGGTTGGCACCATTCCAAGGTCTTCGCCACACACCAACATATTTGTTACACGCTTTAGTGCAGGTAATTTTTGCAATGCTTCTTGCATCCAAAAATCATCTTGACGACCAAAGAAATAGTTCACATATAAATCCTTTAATTGCACTTGCGTATTTTCGTCTAAGTCTCTAAAAGAACTAGTACTCTCCATATTAAATCTAAAGTAAAATTCCTGCGCTAGCGAGCCTGGCACTTCAAATAAAATAACATTAGAAAGTAAATCGTATAATCCTTGTTTTATTTTTTGATTGTGTAAAGAATTTTCTAATGACTGAAAATGCTTTTCCACCAATCGTTGTGTTGCAAATGCAGGTTTCAATTGATAGCCATTAATACCATCAAGTTCTAAATAGTCTAATTTAACTGTTTCGTTATCGTATCCAAAAACACTCCACAATACATTTTCTGTAATATAAGGTTTGGTATACCTATGGAAATCAAACCAAATTGCTTGGCTATTGAATTCATTAATATGTACTGGTATTGAAGGAACAAAATATCCCATAATACCTTCTACCGCATTTACAGGAATACTCCAAATTCTAAAAAATCCAAGAATATGGTCAATTCTAAAGGCATCAAAATAGTCACTCATTTGAGCAAAACGTTGCTTCCACCAAGCAAATCCATTTTCCTTCATCTTTTGCCAGTTATAGGTGGGGAATCCCCAATTCTGACCCTTCACTGCAAATCCATCTGGAGGAGCCCCTGCTTGCAATTCCATATGATACAATTCTGGATGTTGCCAAGCATCCGCACCATATCTATAAATTCCAATTGGAATATCTCCTTTTAAAATAATGCCATTTTCGTGGGCATATTGGGTTGCTGCTTTTAATTGAAGGTGTAACTGGTATTGAATAAAATAATGGAAAACGATGGTATCATATGCAACAGATCCCATAGCGGTCAATTCGTTAATCTCCGCTATTTTGTACTGTTGAAATTTGGGCCATTGGTTAAAATCGGCAGTGCCATACAAATCACGCAAATAACAGAAAACAGCATAAGGTTCTAACCAGTGTTTGTTCTGTAAAAAATATTGGTGAAAATTGGTATCTGTTAAAAATGCTTTTTTCTTTTTGTCAAAAACCTTACGAATAAATTGAATTTTTTCTTTGGTAACTATCTCATAGTCTACCACATCTAATTCATTCAATTGTTTGAAATTCAATTTTAAATTAACTAACTCTTTTTCTAATGCAGCATCAACTAGTAAGTCTAAATTTAAATACATAGGATGTAGTGCAAATGCAGAGATAGCAGCATAAGGATATGAATCCGTCCAAGTATGTGTAGCGGTTGTATCATTAACAGGAAGAATTTGAATCAGCTTCAATCCTACTTTCTTCGACCAGTCAACCAATAATTTCAAATCATTAAATTCACCTACACCAAAACTTTGTTCACTGCGCAAACTAAATACAGGAATTGCTACACCAGCACCTTTCCAACTTAAATTTGGCAGCACCATAAATCCATCGTGCAGAATTGTTTGTTGTAGTTTTTGGGCAGGTTCGTATAAAATTCTGTTATTCCCTTGCTCAAATTGAACAAAGGTTTTTTGTATGGTATCATATACGCCATACTTATATGCAATGGGAAATAAATCGGCAGATAAATCTAAAGGAACAGCATAATAATCATCTCCCTCATTTCTACTCATTAGTACTGGACTGTCTGTTTTCCATTTTGAAAGTGTTTTACAACTCCCTATTAAACAAACCGTTTGACCTTTTGGCAACAACGGTGTTTTAACCTTAAAAAAATGGGTTGTTTTATTGGGCAGTGATACTTCAACTGCTGTATGATTTGCCTTTAATAATACTTGTACAAATGGCTCTGTATAAAAAGCATTTTCATAAAATCCTGCATAATTCCAAGCATCAACTGTGGTAATATTTGGGGAATTAATAAAAGCTGGATCTAATACTTTGTTATCGCCAGACTCAAAATTCCACACCCCATTGGCATTGCGTAAAATATATTGGTAATGTATTGGTTCATTTAAGTCTTTATCTGCAGAAAAATCAATTTCAACCGACCAAAAACTGTCATTATCGTATTGCATGGCAACCGCCTTATCAGGATTGCCGCTACCCAATAATGGGTGATTTCCTGAAATAAAAAGTTCCTGACCATAAACTGTATGAAAGCGCAATTGAAACCGTACAACTTGAATGGATGTATTAGGAATCAGTAATTTTGAATTGATTTCAGGCTGTTTTCGTACAATCGTCATATGTTCCGTATCCAAGGTCCTCGTTTTAATAACGTAAAAATAAATAAAACAATGTGTAATTCAAACACAATAAATAAAAGAGTTGTAATTATTTTCAAATTATACCCGTTTCTATCCAATTTCAGAACCTAATAATCGTTTTAGTTTAGGATATTGCAACAAAACCAGCAAGACGTACATGCAAAAAGGGCATCAATTACACATATATACAGACGGATCGTCGAGGGGAAATCCCGGACCTGGTGGCTATGGCGCCCTATTAATTTGGGGAGATATTAAAAAAGAATTGTCTGGTGGATATCGTTTAACCACCAACAATCGAATGGAATTAATGGGCGTAATTATGGCATTAGAATCGCTCACTAAAGAAGACATTTCATTAACCATTTACACTGATAGTCAATACATTGTAAACTCTGTTGAGAAAAAATGGTTAGATAACTGGATACGCACAGATTTCAAAGGTGGCAAAAAAAATAAAGACCTTTGGTTGCACTACCATCGATTGTCGAAAAAATTCAAGATCCGTTTTGTATGGGTGAAAGGACATGCCAATAATGCCATGAATAACCGATGCGATGAACTAGCCACAACAGCAGCAGATGGCAAGCACCTTCTAACAGATACAGGCTATGAAAATGAGCATTCTTAAGTATTAAATGAACCCTGTGCTTGAATTAAGCTATTTGACTAGTTTGGGTACTTGTTTTTGTAAGCATAGAATACCCTCCAAATAATAAAGCACCAAACACAACTGTACTTATTAAGCTGTTTTGATAAAAAGGCAAACCATCTGCTAAACATTGTACCAAGCCTGTAAATGTTCTAGGACGTTGGTATCCACCATTGCCAAACCAAACAATTGTATTTGATACGAAGAAAAAAGCAGTTGGCGCACTAACACTGGCTAATAACAGTTTTGCAATTTTACCATCGCTTATTAAAAAGCCAATTAAGGTAATAGAACCAATTAAAATATAGTTCAGTAATTGTCCGCTATAAAATCCGGCAATTTGGGTATATCCATTGGTATAAAGTACTTGATATATTACATCAGATATAAACATAGATAACAATGGTAAAATAAATGCCCATTTTTTATTCTTCATAAAAAATGCACCGCCAAACAAAGCCATTGCAATTTGAGGAGCAAACCCTGGAGGACGATTTGGTAAAACCCTATAGATAGATGCTACTAACACAAAAAGGCCAAGAGAGATTAAAACGTTTTTATTAATTTTCATTATTTCTAAATTTCAAAACAAAAATAGGCGAAAAAACTTTTTCGAAAATCAATTTTCTCAGTATGTGAAGAAAGGGGGTAAAAGCTATACAAAAGCCTTAAACAAAGTACAGTTTCCAGACGATTCTAGGCTATATACTGCATCTGGTAACAAACAAATCGCTTCTCCCCTTTTTAAAACAATACTATTATTTAATATCGCCCCACCAGCCGTTACAATAATTATCTCTAATCCTTCGGCTGTATTGGTATAGGCTCTTTTACCAACTAATTCTATTTTACTAATAGCAAAATCAGGCACGGGGCAAGGATATAACTTTTCGCCGATTCTTATTTCATTCCCCTTCAAAATATTAGGCACAATTCCTTCAAAAAGCGTGTGCTTTAATAATTCTGGCACATCAATATGCTTGGGCGTCAAGCCACCTCTGAGTACATTATCACTATTAGCCATTAGTTCAATGTTCTGACCTTCTAAATATGCATGCGGCAAACCTGCACCTTGAAACACCCCTTCGCCAGCTTGCACATTAACTATATTAAAAAAGTAAATAGAAAACACACCACGGTCTATATCAACTATTTGATCAACATCTTCAAACAATTGCGCCACCCACCAACCAGGATCGGACTTAGTTAAATCTCCATCCTTTTTTTGACGAATCACACGTTTCACTACGCTCATTAAAAAGCTATTTACTTCTTGCTGCGCTAATTCCATTACAAATTGATACAGTCCCTGGTAGCCATCCATTTTAAATAATGGCAATAAAATATTAAACTCTTGCACATCGGCAAGTGTTTTTTCTAGCAGGTTTTTTTCTTTGAAACCGTGTAATAACCAAAAATCACTCAGCGCTACCATCACTTCTGGTTTGTGATTTCGGTCTTTATAATTTCTATTCGGTGCATTAATTGGTATACCAGCCGCTTCTTCTTTGTCAAAACCCTTTTCGGCTTCCTCTTTAGTTGGATGCACTTGAATAGACAGCATTTGCTTTACATCCAATACTTTTAATAAGTAGGGCAATTCGCCAAATCGATCATAGACCGCTTTCGTCAATACCGTTTCGGGGTCTTTATTTATGATATCAATCAATGAAATTGGCCCATCATTCGTTTCTAAAATGGCACTTGCCATCGGATGAGCGCCCATCCAATATTCTGCAAAAGGTTTATCATTTGTGTTTTCAACCCCTAATAAGTCTGGAATAAAGGTGTTTCCACCCCAGGCATAGTGTTGAATAACGCCGTTTAGTTTGAATATTTTGTTGGATGTTGACATTCGTAAACATTTATGTTGTTCAATAACGTAGTTGTTAGCAAAATCTTGTGCTAAATGAGTGATAAATTATTTCCACACAAAAATATTGCGCTAAATCAAGCAACCGGAAAAAAAGGCGAACAGATTGCCGCAAGTTTTTTAATAGACAATGGATACGAAATTCAAGAAAAAAACTGGCGTCACCACCATTTAGAAGTTGATATTATTGCTTCTAAAAATGGGCGTTTGCATATTGTTGAAGTTAAAACAAGAAATTCAACAAGGTATGGCCATCCCGAAGAAAGTATCACAAAAAACAAAATGAAATTCCTTAAAAATGCAGCAGAAGCATACCAATATCAACACAAACAATGGCTATACCTTCAATTCGATGTGATAGCCATTACGCTGATTAGTGATATTGAAACAGAAATTTTTTTAATTGAAGACGTTTACTTTTAAGCTGCTTATTTATGCTTTACCGCCTTCACTCCTTGTTCCATCATCTTTTCAACCATTTTATAGGTAGCAGGGCAATAACTAATATTTTGTTGGTGTACATGAATATATTCCACCATTTTCTTTTTCTTTAAATAAGGGAACCCTGCGCAATCAGCAGGTCGAAACTCGTAAATACTACACATGTTTGTGCCTAAATTCAAAAACTGACAAGGCTGTTTTTTATTCACCCAGTCTTTGTCTTTTTTATCGAAGTCTAACCATTTGTCTTTAAAGTCTGCTACACTCATTTCTACGTGTGCAGCAATACGTTTAATATCGGCTGTTGTAAAGGTTGGTGTCATTGATTTGCAACAATTGGCACAACTTAAACAGTCTACTTCTTGCCAAACTTCATCTGAAATCTTTGATGCAGTTGCATCTAGTTTAAGGGGTGGATTTTTTTCTATTTTTCCTAAATATGCTTTAAACGACTTTTGATTGTGTCGAACTTTTTGCTTGAAGGAACGCATATTCACTTGCATCATACCATTCTTTTTTTATATAAGAGACAGCGAATGTAAGGATTCAATTCTAAAAACAAACAGAACTAAAAAACAGAATTAACTAAGTTCCCCTTTATTCTTAATTTTAATCAATAGCCTAAAAGCATATTTATGGCTAGTTTAATAAATTATATGTGGGAATCGTACAAGAAAGGATATAAAGCTTACCTGCAATTGGAGCGCTCTTTAAGCGACCATTCGGTAGAGGCTTACTTGCACGATGTAGAAAAACTAACCGAATTTTTATTGCACGAAAATTTGCTCAAATCCCCGTCTGAATTAGATTTGAAGTCGTTACAACAATTTGTAAAATGGATTGGAGAATTGGGAATGACAGAAACTTCACAATCAAGAATCATTTCAGGCATACGTAGTTTTTATAAATATTGTTTGATTGAGCAGATCTGTGTTTCAGATCCTTCTTTATTATTAGAAGCACCTAAAACAAAAAGGAAATTACCAGATACGCTAAGCTTTAACGAGATTGAAAAATTAATTGCTCAGGTAGATCAATCCACCGCAGAAGGTGTTAGAAACAAAGCTATTTTAGAAACCATGTATAGTTGTGGTTTGCGGGTAACAGAATTGATTCAATTGAAACTCTCTAGTTTTTATCCAGACCTTGGATTTATTAGAGTTACCGGAAAGGGCAATAAAGAAAGACTAGTGCCCATAGGTACTGATGCTATAAAATTTATAAAAATTTATAAAGAAAATGTTCGGGTGCACCAAGGCATTCAAAACGGATTTGAAGACATTATTTTCTTAAATAGACGAGGCAAAGGACTTAGCAGGGTAATGATTTTTTATATTATTAAAGACTTAGTTTTAAAAGCCGAGATACACAAAACGGTATCGCCACATACTTTCAGACATTCTTTTGCAACTCATTTGGTAGAAGGCGGAGCAGACCTAAGAGCAGTTCAAGAAATGCTTGGCCATGAAAGCATCACCACTACTGAAATATATACCCATTTAGACAGGGATTTTTTAAGAGACACCCTACAACGTTTCCATCCAGCATTCAAATAATTACAGGTATCACAAATTTTAATGAAATTCTTGAAAATGATTGGCAATAACAAATGCATGCATTAGGTTTGTTATACTAAACAAAGAACCTATATGAAAAAAATTTTATTATTAGCTGGTATAGCTATAACTGCTTTAACACAAGCACAAATTAAAGTACCCGCTCCTAGTTCCACCCAAACCATTGTTCAAGATTTTGGCGCAGGAAAAATTGAATTAACTTATTCTCGTCCAAATATTAAAGGAAGGAGTTTACTTAAAACAAATTCCGACTTAGCACCATTAGATAAATTATGGCGCTTAGGTGCAAATGCTGCCACTAAAATTAAGTTTACCGACAATGTTACCATGGGCGGCAAATTATTAGATACAGGCGTTTATGTGGTTTATGCTATTCCTGGAAAAGACTATTGGGACATTATCTTAAACAAAGGATTAACCAATTGGGGAACCGATGGATATAAAGAAAGCGAAGACGTAGTTCGTATTAAAGTGACGTCCAACAAAACAAGCCCTGCTTATGAAACCTTAACCATGCAATTTGCAGCGATTCAACCAGAATCTTGTGAGTTACATATAATGTGGGGCAATACTGCGATTGCAGTTCCTATTAGCACCAATATTAGAACCCGCTTACGTGCACAAATAGAAAAAGATTTAAATGCAGATAATGTAAAACCTAGTGCTTATCAAGCAGCTGCAACATTTTTCTTAGAGTGGGATAAAGATTTAGACAAAGCATTGGCAAATGCAAAAAAAGCAACCGCTGCAAATCCTAAAGCTTTTTATTTGTATTTATTACAAGCTAAAATAGAAAAAGAAGCTGGCGATAAAATGGCTGCAAAAATCAGTGCTCAAAAATGTATTGACCTTGCAATTATTGCAAAAAATGATGACTATGTTAAACAAGCAAACGACTTAATTAAAAAGTTGTAATTACTTGTAGATTTACCTAATAAAATAGGCTGTTTCGAACTAACGAAACAGCCTATTTTATTTTAATTAATTGCGCTTTTATTATCCCGCCATATCAGGAATAAATTCTACTTTATAAGCACCAGCATCAAGCTTGGCCTTGGTTTCAGTAAATGCTACTAATGTTTCTTCAATGTCTTTATCGGTATGATCCGCTGTTGGAATTAATCGATAAATAATATGTCCTTTTGGAATAACAGGATACACTACAATCGAGCAAAAAATGCGATAGTTTTCACGCAAATCCATTACCATAGCAGTAGCTTCTTCTACCCCACCTTTCATATACACTGGTGTTACTGGTGTATCTGTATTGCCAATATCAAAACCCCTTTCTTTTAATCCTGTTTGCAACTTCTTTGCATTACTCCATAAACGTTCTTTTAACGCTGGTTGCGTTTTTAAGAGTTCTAACCTTTTTAAATTTCCAAGCACTATTGGCATTGGTAAACTCTTTGCAAAAATTTGTGAACGGATATTGTAACGTATAAAATCAATAATGGCTTTATCTCCCGCCATAAATGCACCAATAGACGCCATTGATTTTGCAAAAGTAGAAAAATACAAATCAATTGCATCTTGACAACCTTGTGCTTCACCTGCACCAGCACCTGTTTGGCCTAGTGTTCCAAAACCGTGTGCATCATCTACTAATAACCTAAATTCAAATTTAGATTTTAGTGCAGCAATCTCTTTTAATTTACCTTGATCACCCGCCATTCCAAACACTCCTTCTGTAATAACTAAAATACCACCGGCTTGTTGTTTTTCTAAAAGTGCAGTTGCGCGAACCATTTGTTTTTCAAAATCTTCAATATCATTGTGTTTGAATACATAACGGTGTCCTGTATGTAAACGCATGCCATCTAAAATACAAGCATGTGCTTCTGCATCATATACAATTACATCATGACGGCCACAAATGGCATCGATGGCACTCATAATTCCTTGGTAACCAAAGTTCATTAGAATGGCATCTTCTTTGTGTTCAAAAGCAGCTAATTCGGCTTCTAATTGTTCGTGGTAATTACTATTTCCACTCATCA
Organism: uncultured Bacteroidota bacterium; assembly: GCA_903831935.1. GTDB lineage: Bacteria > Bacteroidota > Bacteroidia > Chitinophagales > Chitinophagaceae > Sediminibacterium. The sequence continues at coordinate 55,410 of CAIKZP010000053.1, forward strand.
TTCTAGCACCCATTGGCAAAGCCAAACCAAATTCAGCAGAAGCTGCAGCATCAGTCTCACGTACTTCTGGATGATTTGCTAAGCCTAAATAGTTATTCAAACTCCACACAATCATCTCTTTTCCACGAAATTTCATCCTACTACCAATCGCTCCTTCTAATTTAGGAAAAGCAAAATAACCATGCGCTCTTTCGCGGTGTTGGCCTAATGGACCGTAATTCTTCACTAATTTTTCAAAAATATCTGCCATAGAAACAAATTGTATTTAATGATCTGATGCGTGCAAAATTAAACTTTTCGCACCGAAGAGCAAAGCCAAATATTTGAGCACCAAATGGTTTTAATTTGATAACCAAAAATCAAAAAATCATCCCTTATTTTTGCATCCTTAATCCCCCAAAATGAAGCGATTTACACTTTTTTTTATGATTGGCTTATTCAGCCTAGTATCACAAGCGCAAAACAAAAAAAACGTTATTATTAGTGTAAAACCAAAATTGGTAGTTGGTATAGTCATTGACCAAATGCGCTGGGATTACTTAACTAGGTTTAAAGCCTTATATGCTGCAAATGGCGGTTTCAATAGAATGATGGGTGAAGGATATTCTTTTGATAACACAATGGTTCCATATGCCCCAACTGTAACCGCTTGTGGACACACTTGTGTTTATACAGGTAGTGTGCCTGCTATTCATGGAATAACAGGAAATAATTGGTTTGACAATCAATTACTACGCAATATATATTGCTCAGAAGACAAATCAGTAAAAACGGTTGGCGCAAATACAGATGCTGGACAAATGAGTCCTAAGAATATGCTTACTACTACCATTGGTGATGAATTAAAATTGGCAACAAATTTCAAAAGCAAAGTAATTGGTATAGCCATTAAAGACAGGGGGTCTATTTTACCTGCAGGACATGCTGCAGATGCTGCTTATTGGTATGATGGAAAATCTGGCAATTTTATTACCAGTAGTTATTATATGAACGATTTGCCTTTCTGGTTAAACCAATTCAACAACAGAAAAATTGTAGACTCTTTTTATGCCATTGGATGGAATACATTTTTAAACAAATCAGTTTACCCTGAATATGCAACCGACGACGAAAAATTGTATGAAACAAAACCATTTGGTGCAACAGCACTAGGTTTTCCTTATACACTTTCTAATTACAAAGGAAAAGATTATAGTAAAATATCTACCACACCTTATGGCAATTCATTAACGATTGAAATGGCAAAAGCAGCCGTAATAAATGAAAAAATGGGTAAAGGGGCTGCCACAGATTTATTAGCCATTAGTTTTTCTTCGCCAGATTATATTGGTCATGCATTTGGTCCAAATTCTTGGGAGATGGTGGACGACTATGTACGACTAGACGATGAACTAGGTAAATTTTTTCAATTCTTAGATGCAACAGTTGGTAAAAACCAATACACCGTTTTTTTAACCGCAGACCATGCCGTAGCGCATGTTGCAGGTTTTATGAAAGAACATAAATTACCAGCAGGAATATTTGATGAAGCTGGATTAAGAAAAGAACTAAACAATCTTGTAAAAGAAAAATTTGGCATTAGTAATTTAATAGAAAGTTTATCTAATTACCAAGTATCATTAAACCATCCCAAACTAGATAGTAGTTTACAAAATCCTGATGCAATCAATAAAGCATTAATTCAATTTTTACTAAAAAAAGAGGCTGTTGCAAATGCTTTTGAAACCAGTAAAATACTAACTACTACCCTGCCAAAAACACAGCGTGATATGTTTGCCAATGGCTATTTTCCTAACAGAAGTGGTGATATTCAAATTGTTTTAAAGTCGGGCTATATGGAAGGTAGTGGCACAGGTACAACCCATGGTATCTGGGCACCTTACGATGCGCATATCCCTTTATTGTTTTATGGATGGGGCATTAATAAAGGGCATACCAATAAAGAAACTTATATGACTGATATTGCGCCAACCATTGCCGCCTTATTACATATTCAAATGCCTAGTGGCGCTGTTGGAAAAGTATTAGAAGAAGTGATAAAATAATAGATCATATTTCATCTCAACTTAAAAAAGGAATAGGCTATATCAAAACTGATATAGCCTATTCCTTTTTATGTAATTAGTACCAATTTTATTTTGATACTTCTACTGAATTTCTAATGCAATTAGTTTTGCAATTTCAATTGTAAATTTTGGTCAAGTGCATCTAAGAACTCTTCTGTATACAAATAGTGTTCTCCATGATTTACTTTGTTACCATAAATACAAACTGCTAAATCTTTGGTCATTTTACCACTCTCAACTGTTTCTACACATACTTCTTCTAAAGCTTGGCAGAAATTAATTAATGCTTGGTTATTGTCTAATTTTCCGCGGAATTCTAAACCACGAGTCCAAGCAAAAATAGAAGCGATAGGATTAGTTGATGTTGGTTTTCCTTTTTGGTGCTCACGAAAGTGACGTGTAACGGTACCATGTGCTGCTTCTGCTTCCATTACCAAACCGTTTGGTGTTACAAGTGTTGAAGTCATTAGTCCTAAAGAACCAAATCCTTGTGCAACTGTATCACTTTGAACATCGCCATCGTAATTTTTACAAGCCCATACAAAATTACCATTCCATTTTAAGGCACTAGCAACCATATCGTCAATTAAACGGTGCTCGTAAGTAATACCTGCAGTTTCGTATGCTGCTTTAAATTCATTTTGATATACTTCTTCAAAAATATCTTTAAAACGTCCGTCGTATTTTTTAAGAATTGTATTTTTTGTAGATAAGTATAAAGGCCATTTTTTAATTAATGCTTGATTAAAACAAGCACGTGCAAAACCAAAGATACTTTCGTCGGTATTGTACATTGCCATTGCAACGCCATCACCTTTAAAATTGTATACTTCAAATTCTTGATTTGTTCCGTCTTCGCCTTCAAACTTGATTGTAAGTTTTCCCTTGCCCTTGGTTACAAAATCAGTTGCACGGTATTGGTCTCCAAATGCATGACGTCCAATACAAATTGGTGCAGTCCAGTTTGGAACCAAACGAGGTACGTTTGCGCAAACAATTGGCTCACGGAATACAGTACCATCTAATATATTACGGATAGTGCCATTAGGGCTCTTCCACATTTGTTTTAATTTGAACTCTACTACACGCGCTTCATCTGGTGTAATGGTAGCACATTTGATTCCTACTCCATGTTCTAAGATAGCATGCGCTGCATCAATAGTTACTTGGTCATTAGTTTCATCGCGGTATTCCATTCCTAAGTCATAATAGCGAATGTCTACATCCAAATAAGGAAGGATCAATTTATCTTTAATGAACTTCCAAATGATTCTTGTCATTTCGTCGCCATCCAGTTCTACTACTGGATTTAGCACTTTAATTTTTTGCGCCATAACAGTGTCTATTTAATTTAAGGGCACAAAGGTAGTATTTAATCGGTTTTAACGCAACGATAAACAGAGGATAAATGGCGTTTTTTTGGGCTTAATCCGTAACATTTACAATTAATACAGGAATTGATAGCTCATGGCGGACACTTTCAATGGTTTCGCCAAATACATAGTCTTTTAAACCTCTATGCCTATGAGCTCCCATTACCAATAAGTCTGCCTGGGTAGTTTGAACGATTCTTACAATTTCTCTCACCCGATTTTTATAACCCAATACTGTTTCAACTTTATATCCAACTTGGGTTAATTGGCTAGCAAATGCATCGAGTCTTTCTCGGTCTTTTCTAGTTTCATAATCATCACTCGATTCACCAAAATAAGTAGCAGAAGCACTTTCAACTATATGCAATAAAATATAAGTAACATCTTGTTTCCCTTGCGAAACAGCATGGGCAATTATTTTTTCGTCGGCTTCGCTAAAATCGAGTGAAACTGCAATACGACGCGCTTCTTTAACCACTAGGTTTTGTAAGATTGGAGTATCGTTGTGCATTCGAGCAATATCTCGGAGTTTTCTTTTTTGTACAAATGGCAAGAAGGTCATCATTAAAAACAGCCAAATAAAAATCAATGCAACAATTACAATTAAAATTTTCCAAACCCAATTCCCTTCATTGCTAAATAAAGGAATGGTTTGTTGAATAACCATTTTTACGTTTAAATACACTAATACCGTAGCAACTAACCAAGCGGCGATTTTGGTATAGGTTTTAATTGCAAAATCGCCCATTGTAGCTTTATCACTTACAAAATGTATTAATGGAATGACAGCAAAGCCAAGTTGCACACTTAATATAACTTGGCTTAAAACTAATAACGCATCAATCTTTTCATTTCCAAAATACAAAATGGTAATCACTGCAGGCGCAATGGCTATAACCCTTGTAATTAAACGCCTTAACAACGGGTTGATTCGAATTTTTAAGTACCCTTCCATTACAATTTGACCAGCAAGTGTACCTGTAATAGTACTGCTCTGCCCTGCGGCTATTAATGCAATTGCAAATAAAATTGGCGCTAATTTACTACCTAATAAAGGGGCTAATAATTTATGAGCTTCTTCAATTTTTGCTACCTGTGTATTACCCGAACTAAAAAAAACTGAAGCTGCTAAAACCAAAATCGCTGCATTCACAAAAAAAGCCAAATTCAGTGCAACGGTACTATCAATTAAATTGTACTTGAGTGCTCGTTTTATTCCAGCATTATCTGATTTTATTTTTCTAGTTTGAACGAGTGCTGAATGTAAGTATAAATTATGCGGCATCACTGTTGCTCCAATAATTCCTACTGCAATATAAAGTGCATTATTCGACAAAAAAGATGGCATAAAACCAGCTGCAACTGCATGTATATCTGGTTTTGCTAAAAATAATTCTATTAAAAATGAAAGTCCAATAATTGCTACGAGGCTTACTATAAAAGCTTCTAATTTTCTAATCCCATAACGTTGTAACCACATGAGTAATAGTGTGTCTAAAACAGTAATACACACACCCCAAATAATTGGTAAGCCAGTCAATAAATAAATACCTAGTGCCATTCCTAATACCTCGGCTAAATCGCAGGCAGCAATGGCAATTTCAGCAAACACATATAAACAAAAATTAACAAGTGGCGGGTAAACTTCTCTATTGGCTTGGGCTAGGTCTCTGCGTCTTACAATACCCAAACGAGCACTCAAACTTTGTAATAACAAAGCCATCAAGTTACTCATCAATAATACCCAAATCAAACTATAACCAAATTGAGCACCGCCTTGTAAATCTGTAGCCCAATTACCAGGATCCATATATCCTACACTAACCAAATAGGCAGGACCTAAATAAGCAAGTATCCGTTTCCACCCTTTGGCTGATTTTGTGGTATCTACCGATTCGTGTACTTCACTCAGTGATTCTGTACCTTCTAACCGATTAGAAATCATAATATCATAATTGATAGTCTTACAAATCTAAATTATTTCACCCATTAATCTTTTAGATATTCACCTACTATGCCTGAAACACTTAATTTTATAGAAATATTTTAAAACATGCGCAACCTATTGCTTTGTTTCGTTTTAGTGGTATTGGTTTCTTGTGGACAGAAGAAGATTGACTTTTCTGGAGATACCCCCATTAAAACAAAAGACTTTATTGCTGCATTTAAAATTATCCCAGGCAATTTTTATGCAGCTGATAGCAATTTCACAAAAATAGCAGATACGGTTACAATGGGTTTTAAAGCTATCACGCAATTTGTACCAGATACAGCCATTACAAAATATACAGGAAAAGACAAAAAACCACAGTTCCATCCAGTAGGTAGGATCCTTAAAGAAAAGGAAATTTACTTTCTCATAAATATCAAACAACACAATAAAATCACTTTATTAGTACTAGTGATGAATGCAAAAGATAATAAATATTTAGCTTCAAAATTATTACTAGAAACAAATCAGAAAGACGATTATGTGCACAGTGTTACTGTTAATAAAGAACCTACATTTTTAATCAGTAAAGAAAAAGCCGGAAAAGATAATACTATGCTATTTTCTAGAACTGGATGGGTATATACTACTGAAACTTCTTTTATGATTGTGGTGAACGACTCTAACGAAGGTGCTAGCAAAACCAATGTTATCAACCCTATTGATACCCTTCCTAGAAAAAACAAACTAAGTGCCGATTATGCCGAAGATGCAAAAAATTTTATTTCTATAAGAGATGGCAAAAATGCAAACACCTATAATTTCTTTATTCATTTTGAAAAAAATGATGGTGGATGTATTGGTGAATTAAAAGGCGAAATGAAAATGAAAGATCCAACACATGGTCAATACCTTTTTAACGGAGATCCTTGTGTGATTGATTTTAAATTTGAAGATGCCGAAATTAAAATAAAAGAACAAGGCACCTGCGGCAATCATCGTGGTATTAAATGCTTCTTCGACGATACTTATCTAAGAAAAAAAGCTCCCAGAACCAACAAAAGAAATTAGTTATCCATCAAATAACAAACCATCTAAACGAATACATTAAATCTAATGTGTATTTTTTACATTTTAGATAAAAACCATATATTGCAGCCGATTTAACTAAAGATCCATCCTATGACTAGTTTTAGAAATTTTAAAGTACCCTATTCAGTTGACGAACAATATGCAAAAAAAGCGGCTTATTTTTCAATGGAATTTGCCATACATCAGCCTTTAAAAATCTATAGTGGTGGTTTAGGATTTCTAGCAGGATCACATATGCGTAGCGCATACGAACTACGTCAAAATATGGTAGGTATTGGTATTTTATGGAAGTATGGTTATTACGACCAAACACGTAACCAAGACCAAACTTTGCAGGTTAGTTTCATGGAAAAAATATATAGTTTTTTAGAAGAAACTGATATTAAATTTCAAATATTAATTCATGATCATCCAGTTTGGGTGAAGGCTTATTATTTAAACCCCGAAACATTTAAGAGTGCTCCCTTATTTTTATTGAGTACCGATTTACCAGAAAACGATTATGTTTCTCAAACAATTACCCACCGTTTATACGATGCCAATGTTGCAACAAAAGTGGCCCAATTTATTTTATTAGGTGTAGCTGGTGCGAAGTTGATTGATGAATTAAATTTCAACCCCGATGTGTACCATTTAAATGAAGCACACGGTATTTCTGCAGCTTTTTATTTATTGAATAAGTATAAAAGTTTGGCTAAAGTAAAAGAGCAACTTGTATTTACAACCCATACGCCCGAAGAAGCAGGAAACGAAAAGCACGATATTTATTTGTGTTATAAAATGAGTTATTTCTGCGGCTTAAGTTTAGACGAAGTACGAAGAATTACTGGCTTAAAAGATGACCAATTTAACCACTCATTAGTAGCACTCCGATTTGCGCGCAAAGCCAATGGCGTATCTGCTTTGCACGGCGATGTGAGTAGAGAAATGTGGTCGCATTACGAAGGTATTTGCCCCATCATTAATATTACCAATGCACAAAACTGGCACTATTGGGCCGACAAGCAAATGTATAAAGCATTGGAAGACAAAAATGATTTCATCTTCGACGATAGAAAAAAATTCTTAAAGAAAAGGGCATTTGAAATTGTTGCAGATCAAACCGGAAAACTATTTAATCCAAATGTGTTAACCATAGTGTGGGCTCGCAGATTTGCAGGATATAAAAGAGCCGATATGTTTTCTTGGGATATTGAAAGATTCGAAAAACTATTGAGCAATACCAAATACCCTGTACAATTTATTTGGGCAGGAAAACCTTATCCACTAGACTACCCTGCCATATCGCAGTTTAATAATTTGGTACACATTAGTAAAAAATATAAAAACGTTGCGGTATTAATTGGCTACGAATTAGGACTCAGCAAACGTTTAAAACAAGCTTCGGATATTTGGTTAAACAATCCACGCGTTCCTCGCGAAGCATCAGGCACAAGCGGCATGACTGCGGCAATGAATGGATCCGTAAATTTCTCTACCGATGATGGATGGATACCAGAATTTATTAACCACGGCAATAATGGATTTGTAGTACCTAAAGCAGACTATGCCAATATGAGTACCCAAGAACAAGACGATTACGATTTAAATAAAATGTTTGAAATTTTAGAACAACAAATTTTACCATTATACTACAACCAGCCCGATACTTGGAGACAGATTACCAAAAATGGTATGATGGATGTTCGTTGGCAGTTTGATAGTAACCGCATGGCAAAAGAGTACTACGAGTTGATGTACCAATCTTAAACTATTGCAGCCTATCTTTGTTGTACTAATAAAACCAAAATGCAACACAAAATAGTCGTAGCCATTACCGGAGCAAGTGGCTCTATTTATGCCAAGGTATTATTAGATAAATTAGTTCAATTGAACGAACAAATAGCTTCGGTAGGCATTGTCATGAGCGCAAATGCAAAGGAAGTTTGGCAAACAGAAATTGGCAATACTTCTTACCAAGATTACCCTTTTCATTTTTTTGATAAATACAATTTCAGTGCACCATTTGCATCTGGATCTGCTAACTACAATACCATGATTGTTGCGCCTTGTAGTATGGGCACATTGGGTAGAATTGCTTCAGGACTTAGTGATGATTTAATTACGCGTGCTGCAGATGTAGTATTAAAAGAAAGAAGAAAATTAATATTAATGGTGCGTGAAACACCCTACAATTTAATTCATATTCGAAACATGGAAACCGTAACCCTTGCTGGATGTATTATTTGCCCTTGTACGCCTTCGTTTTATAGTTTACCTAAAAGTTTTGAAAGCCTTGCTGCTACTGTTGTAGACCGTGCATTAGACCTTGCAGGAATTCAGCAACAAACTTATCGATGGGGAGACCAATAAACTTATTTCTTTACTTTAATTAGCATTACTGCTGGCACAGGACGTTGCCCTTCTTTGTCGCTAGGCTGAATGGTTTCTTTTCCGTTTATTAGCAAACAACTACTGCCACCACCGTCTAAGTTTAAGGCTTCAACGCAGCCAATATCTTTTAGCAATTTGGCTTCATCCACCAAACTAACGCCTTCAGACTTTCCAGGAAAACGGCCTTCAACAACCATAAAAATTAAATGATTATCTGCTGTATATCCCATGGCTGTACGTGGATGCAAATCATTAATTGCTTTTCCTGTAAATTTCAATTCTTGGTTATTACTAATAGCAATTTCACCCGCTTGCACTAATACCGGACCACCTGCTACTGCCGTTCTTACTTTCCAAGGTTTAAACTCGGCCCTTGCAAGCATTGTAGGAATTTGTAATTGCTTAAAAGAGTCAATTAAATTAGGCACCACTTTTTCGCTAGCCCAAGCATATTTTGCAGTGCTGTCACTCATTACCCAAGCTACATCTGCCCTATTCTTTTTATCAATACCTATTGCGCCAGATATCCCATGATTGTAAGTAAGTGTGTCTTTGCCTTTACGAGTAATGGATTGAACAGAATAAGCAACTTGCTTACCTTCTTGAATTACTAAACTAACATTGGTATTGTGTACGAACTCAAAAAAAGTACTATTCATTACCAATAAAGGAGCCGATTCTGTATTAAAAAACTGAGTAGGTGTAGAACGCTTACCATCTGTTGCTTTCGACGAAATATCTAATGATTTATCTTTTAAATCTACAGATACATAATAGGCATGATTGGGTCTTTTTAAAATACTATCATTTGTATAATACACATGCACTGAAGCCGGTAAAGGTTGAAACTGATCGTCTACATTTTTCCAATGCAATTGTGCCGAACCAAACAAAGGAACTAGAAAAATTAAAAAAAATAATCGTTTCATATTGTCAATTTAATTGGCAGCAGCTTTTTTTTCTTCCTGCCATTTATTTTTTCCGAACCCTGCAATTACATGTTTTTCACTATGGTAAGATGAGCGAACCAACGGACCGCTTTCTACATAATCAAAACCAATATTATATCCAATTTCTCTTAATTCTGCAAACTCATCTGGATGTACAAAACGTTGCACTGGCAAATGCTTTCTGGTAGGTTGTAAGTATTGTCCTAGCGTTAAAACATCGGTACCAACTTCTACCAAATCTTTCATGGTTTGTATTACTTCGTCTTTGGTTTCTCCTAAGCCTAACATCAAGCCTGTTTTGGTACGCATGCCTCCTTCTTTTAATGTTTTTAATACATCTAGGCTTCTGCGATATTTGGCTTGAATTCGAACTTGTCTGGTCATGCGTTCAACGGTTTCCATATTATGACTCACCACTTCTGGTGCGGCATCTATGATTCGTTGAATTTGGTCGTTAATCCCTCTAAAATCAGGAATTAAAGTTTCTAATGTTGTTGTTGGATTTAACACTTTAACAGCCTTGATAGTATTGTACCAAATAATGGAACCGCCATCTTTTAGTTCATCTCTGTCTACACTGGTAATAACTGCATGTTTCACTTTCATCAAATGAATGGCTTCTGAAACGCGTTGAGGTTCATCCCAATCAACAGGTTCAGGGCGACCAGTTGCTACCGCACAAAATCCACAACTGCGGGTACAAATATTACCTAAAATCATAAAAGTAGCAGTGCCTTCGCCCCAGCACTCACCCATATTTGGACAATTGCCACTTTCACAAATAGTATTTAATTTATGTGTGTCAACTAAGCCACGAACGTGCTTATAGCTTTCGCCAATAGGCAATTTAACACGGAGCCAATTGGGCTTTTGTATTTTGGATACTGTAGGATCTATTTTGGGTACAACTGGTAATTCTTGCATGCCTCGGCGCCTTGGTCTGGTTGAAAATTAAACGTTTCTGAATGTATTAAGTAACAAAAATAAATCACTTTCGTTTACCAAACACTATAGAAATATAGGCGTTGAAAAAGAAGCTCTTAGGATCATTCAATAATAGAATGGGCATTTTTTTAGAATAGTACTCTGCATTTACGCCAACTTCAATGGCAGAAATAGCTTCATTGTAACGACCATAATCAAAACGCAATGCCGTTTTTGCATAGGCACCAGGAACAAATTGTATTTCGTTAATGCCTTTAAAAAAACTAGAATGCCCAACAATCAAGTTCGGATCTAAAAATATACTATCGTTGTTATTATACTTTATTTGTTGTGTTACCCCTCTGCTATTAGGCGTTTGTACATCTAGGTAATAAGGTTTTAATAATCCAGCAGAAATCCCACCACCGTATATTGCCGATACTGCTACACCATTTTTATTTCCTTTTCCACCAATTAATTTTTGTTGACCTAAACCCATCTTTAAATAAAAGAAATTATTTTGTTTGCCATATACATAACTAGAAAAAACAACAAACCCTTGAGAAGTACTTAAACTAGGTACTTTTTCTTCTTTTGGATGGCTTCTTTCTCCAAACTCCAACCAGTAAAGACTTGTTTTTGTAATGGTTTTATATTTCCCTTTTTCTAAAAAAAGTCCCCAACCATCGGTATTAAATTTAATACCAGTAGTTGACTGTTTTTGAAAAATAAGGGCGCCTTCTTCTTCTTGTTTGATTAACTGATTAATCCGTTCGCGCTTTTCGGCTTTTTTTTGCAGCTTCTCTTGCATGAGTACTGCAGCCGTTTTTTGTTGTGCAAAAACTACTATCGAACAGAGGATGGATAAAATTAAAAAGAGTTGCTTCACTTCAGTTTGATTTGATACCTGTAAATTTAGGGCAAAATTGATGCAATGACTTCACAAATTATTTATAAATCTGGACTAAGAACCAGTGCTACCCATTTACAAAGTGGTACAACCATAGAAACCGATGCGCCATCGGATAACCAAGGTAAAGGTGAACGCTTTTCTCCAACCGATTTAATGGCTACTGCTTTGGGCACTTGTATGATTACAACAATGGCTATTAAAGCCAATACACTTAGTATAGACCTAGATGGAACACGTGTTGAAGTAACAAAAATTATGGTAAGTGACCCTCGTAGAATTGGCAAATTAGTGGCCCATTTATTCTTTCCAGCGCATTTAAACCTCGATGATAAAACCAAGGAAATTCTAGAAAGAACTGCAAGAACATGCCCCGTTGAAAGAAGTTTACATCCTGATATTCAGTTAGATATGGCCTTTAATTGGTAATTAACTCAACTGATTAAGTGCCTGAATAACCCTACTAACAGGTAGGCCCATTACATTATAAAAGTCGCCTTTAATAGACGCTATTCCTACTACGCCAATCCATTCTTGAATGGCATAAGCCCCCGCTTTGTCGTAAGGAGCGTATTGGTCTACATAAAAAACAATTTGGTCTTGCGTTAACGGATGGAACTGCACTTCGGTAATATCTGAAAATGCAATTTCCCCTTTGGTATGCAAAATGACTACCCCTGTTATTACTCGGTGCATTTTACCTGAAAGTGCTGTTAAAATACTAATCGCTTCTAATCGATCTTTGGGTTTGCCAATTACAACACCATCCAACACAACAATAGTATCAGCCGCCAGTATTGTTTTGCCAATATGTTCTTTGTGATAAGCAGTTTGTAAATGCGCCTGAACGGCAAGTGCTTTTTGTTTGGCAATATAAATTGGAACTTCTGCAATAGGCATATCCAATGGATAGCGCTCATCGGTAGAACGTACAATAATTTCAAAAGGCAATTCGGCCCATTCTAATAAAAGTTTTCGTCGAGGCGATTGAGAAGCTAAAATAAAATCTTCCATGAGGCATTAGAACGTTTAAAGCAAAAGAAATAATTAATGATAGATTCTGAAGAAAATCATAGAAAGTATTCCTGTAAACATAATTAGTTTGATAAGTGTACTCAGGTGGTTATAATGAGCCGATTGATTGGCGGAGTATAACTTCACTAACACATACAGCAAAGGCAGTACAATTAACAATAAGCAATATACCACACTACCCCACCATCCTAATTGAAATGTATACACTTGTAATATAATTAAGGCTGCAATTATTACAATTAACCAAACAGCAACAAATACTTTACTTGGGTTTACGCCCCAAACAATGGGCATTGTTTTACAACCATACTTTCTATCTCCATCCATATCTTCCATGTCTTTAACCACTTCGCGTATTAAAGAAATAACAAATGCAAAACCTGCATACAATATGGCTAAACGAAAGAAGCGAACGTTCTGCATACTAGTGGTATACAATTGATCTATTTGATTAAGCGGATACTTCGAAAAATAAAGTATTCCTATTACCCAAGCTGTTAAAAATGAAATGAGCACATTGCCAACAAGCAATTGTTTTTTTAAGGAAGTTGAATAAATCCATAAAAAAATCACACTCAACATATTGGCTAAAACCAAATGCCAATAATTATGAAAGGGTAATGCAAAAATGGTAAAATAGATGCCTAACAAACTTAAAGACATATGCCAAAAAATAACCCAACGTCTATTAATCACTTCGCTAACAACAACTTTACCTGGTCTATTAATTTGGTCGATATTTAAATCGAAGTAGTCATTAATAATATAGCCGGCAGCTGCTATTAATACAGAGGCAATCATTAATAAATAAAAAGAATCTCTTACAAATCCGTTGTTTGGAAACACCCTATCATAAATGCAATACTCAAACAAAAATTGCGTGAGTGCAATGAACACCAAGTTGGGCCATCTAATTAATCGTAAAAATGCAAACAGTAATTTCAAGAATGTATTTTGAAGTGCAAGTTAATAAACGAATAAGTAATGTGGTAAGATCTATTTTATTGAGACCTTATAGTAGTGTCTTCGTGCCAATTGCCATTTAGTTTCATTACTTTCTCAATTAACTCACGGGCACATCCTTCTCCCCCTTTTTTCGAAGCTATATAATGTGAAATGGCAATAATATCAGTCGCAGCATCAGCAGGGCAACAAGGCATGCCCACTAATTGCATCACTTGAAAATCAGGAATATCGTCTCCCATATATGCAACAGTGTGTGGATCAATTGCATTTTTGATTAAATAGTCGGCTAATAAAGCGCGCTTGTCAGTTACTTGCATCCATACTTCAGTAACCCCTAATTTCAAAAGTCGATCGGTTACTTCAATAGAATTTCCGCCAGAAATAATTAAAACGCGGTACCCCATTTTAATAGCCAACTGTAATGCATAACCGTCTTTGATATTCATTTTACGTACCATTAACCCATCTGGCATTACCAACAAACTGCCATCGGTTAATACACCGTCAACATCAAAAACAAAACAGTTTATTTGCTTTAAGCGTTGGAGTAAATTCATATTTAATGATAAAACTTACTGTGAGTATATTGAAAATCAACTTATCACAACGAATTTAACTATTTTTTTTGGTTGTCTCTCCACTCGTATACCCAGGTACTCTGAATCATTTCTAGATGACCTTCCGTACTTTGTTCGCGCGTACCTTCAAATTTTGGAATCTCTAAAATCCATTCCAACAAATCTGTAAATCTAATGCGGTAAATTTTAGATTCCGTAAAATCATCACCAAAACGTTCGTACAACTTCATGGCAATATCTTCGTGGTCGTTCCAATAAATAGGTGGTTCAAATTGACTCATAATATCTTTCTAATAAGGTTAAAGGAGTTGGTTTACTCTCCTAAAAATTGTGTTTGATCAGGTATAGTAATAAAAATCTCACCACTGCCTTTTTCAAGTACACACTGACATCCCAAACGAGAGTTGATGCGTGGATTGACCGCTCTGTCAATAAAATCTTCTTCTTTATCTGTAAGTTCTTGAATATGCTCAGATCCTTTGTCTATATATAAATGACAAGTACTACAGGCACAAACTGCACCACAATTATGGTGTAATTCAATGCCATTATCTAAACAAACTTCTAGTAAACTTTCGCCTTCGTTTACAGCGTTTAAAACAATTGGTGATAGATTTTTTTGCTCGAATTGTATGTTTACCGTGTACATAATTGCTTGTTTGGGATGCAAAAGTATCGGATAGCACATTCATTCTAACTGCGAAATGCGAAAAACTTATCGTTTTTTTTACAAACGCTAACAAAAGATCCTGACTACCTTTGCGCTAACTATGAAGATGAAATTAGCGCAGAAGCTGGTAATGACTTATTATAAAACCAGGCTTAGAACCCTTGGGATGGTTTCTCCCAGAAAAGCCGCAGAATTGGCCTATAAAATTTTTTCAACCCCAAGAAATCCTAGCGCTACCCCAAAAGAACCCCCTGTTTTTCATAAGGCAGAAAAACTACCATTAAACTTCAATGGGATTGTTTTGCAAGGGTTTAGATGGATTCCAACTCAGTCGAATGGGCATAAAATTCTAATAGCACACGGATTTAGTAGCTATAGTTACAAATTCGAAAAATATGTTAGTCTTTTAAAAAAACAAGGCTTTGAGGTGTTTGCTTTCGACGCGCCTGCCCATGGATTAAGTGGCGGAAAACGCATTAACTCATTATTATATAGAGATGCTATTTTAGCCATTGAACAAGCATTTGGACCATTTTATGGAATGATGGGTCATTCCTTGGGTGGATTATCTGCCACACTAGCCTTTAAACAACTAAACAATCAACTAGCGCGAAGATTAGTAATCATTGCACCCGCCACAGAAACATGGCGCAGTATAGACCATTTCTTAGGCCTTTTTTCTGCAGACGAAAAACTAAAGCAAGCTTTTTTAGATTTGCTTACCGAATTAACCCATGAACCTATTGATAGTATTTCGGTGAGTGATGCCGTAAAATATATTCAATCTCCCATATTTTGGGTGCACGACAAGCAAGATAAAATTTGTGTTTTTGAAGACGTTCAACCAATGATTGATAAAAAAATACCCAATATCAAATTTCATATAACCCAAGGTTTAGGACACAGTTTCGTTTACAAAGAAGCGCAGGTAAGTAATGAAATTGTTCAGTTTTTTAAAGAGGGTATAAATTGATTTTTTTTGGAATTTGATGGTTTGGTCTAATATTGCACTCGATCTGGTTTGCCTTCTGCTATTAAAAAAAGCAGCTTGGCTAGTAAATTGGCATCAGCATAAAATTCACGAAACCCACGCCCTTGGCGGTTTTGAGCACTATGGCAAAAAATTTATTAATTGTTGAGTCACCTGCAAAAGCAAAGACCATAGAAAAGATCTTAGGATCTGATTTTGAGGTTAGAAGTTGTTTTGGACATATCCGTGATCTTGAAAAAGACGACATGGGTATTGATGTTAACAACAATTATTTGCCCCGATACAAAGTGCCAGACGAGAAAGAAAAAGTAGTTCGCGAACTAAAACAAATGGCCAAAAAAGCCACAGAAGTTTGGCTAGCTTCCGATGAGGACCGCGAAGGAGAAAGTATTAGTTGGCATTTGGCAGAAGTTTTAGGACTTGATCCGGCATCCACCAAAAGAATTGTTTTCCATGAAATTACTGCGCCAGCTATTAAAAAAGCAGTTGCCAATCCCCGATTAATTAATATGAATTTAGTGAATGCCCAACAAGCTCGTAGGGTATTAGACAGATTGGTAGGATTTGAATTGAGCCCGGTTTTATGGCGCAAGATTGGTATGCAAAGAAGTTTAAGTGCAGGAAGAGTTCAAAGCGTTGCAGTAAGATTAGTTGTAGAAAGAGAAAGAGAAATTAACCATTTTGTTTCTGAAAGTAGTTATAAAATAGAAGCCAATTTTACTGCCAAAGATATCAACGGAAAATTGGTATCCTTTAAAGCAGAAGGCCCTGCAAAATATTCAGAACAAGAAGCTGCAAGAAAGTTTTTAGATACTTGTAAAGGCGCTGGTTATAGCGTAACTGATATCCAGGTAAAACCAACCAAACGTACACCAGCAGCTCCTTTTACTACTTCTACCTTACAACAAGAAGCATCTCGTAAAATGGGTTATAGTGTTAGTAAAACCATGTTGTTGGCACAGAAACTTTATGAGAGTGGAAAGATTACATATATGCGTACCGATAGTATCAATTTAAGTGATACTGCACTAGCTGATATTCAAAATGAAGTGACTACTGCTTATGGTAGCCAATACCACCAACCTCGAAAGTTCAAGAACAAAAACGAATCTGCACAGGAAGCCCACGAAGCCATTCGTCCTACCTATATGAACAACCATACGGTGCCTGATGATGAAACAAGAAGGTTGTACGAGCTTATCTGGAAAAGAACCATCGCCAGCCAAATGTCTGATGCTGCTTTTGAAAAAACTACTGCTAAAATAGAAGTAAGTACCAATAAAGAACATTTATCTGCTTCAGGTGAAGTGATGAAATTCGACGGATTCTTAAAAGTATATTTTGAAGGAAAAGATGAAGACGAAGAAGAAGACAACGAAGGCATCCTACCTCCATTAGCCGTAAAACAAAACTTAAATTTAAAAGAAATGACTGCTACTGAAAAGTTCAGTCGTGCAGGTGCTAGGTATACAGAAGCATCACTTGTAAAAAAATTAGAAGAACTTGGCATTGGACGTCCTTCTACTTATGCGCCAACCATTACCACAATTATGAAGCGTAATTATGTAGAAAAAAGAGACAAGGAAGGAACTAAGCGCCAAGTAACCTTATATAGACTTACACCAAACAACGAAATTCAAAAAGAAATTTTATCTGAAAATACAGGTGCAGAAAAATCAAAACTATTCCCTACCGATTTGGGTATGGTTGTAACTGATTTTTTAAAGCAACATTTTACCAAAGTAATGGATTTTGGTTTCACTGCTAAAATTGAACAAGAGTTCGATGAAATTGCAGAAGGTAAAATTATATGGAGCAGTATGATTGATGGTTTTTACAAGCCATTCCATACAACTATTGAACACACACTAGAAAATGCAGAGCGCGCAAAAGGCGAAAGAGATTTAGGTATTGACGAAGTAAGCGGAAAAAAAGTAATTGCACGTATGGGCCGTTATGGACCAATGGTGCAAATTGGTGATTCTGCCAACGAAGAAGAAAAACCACGCTTTGCCAAACTGAAACAAAACCAAAGTATTGAAACCATTAGCATGGCTGAAGCGATGCAATTGTTTGACCTACCAAGAACTTTAGGCGAATTTGAAGGACAAGAATTATCAATTAATATAGGAAGGTTCGGTCCGTATATAAAATTAGGAGAACAATTCATTTCTATTCCCAAAGGAGAAGATTTGTATACCATGGAATTAGACAGGGCCATTCAACTAATGAGTGAAAAACAATTAGCCGATGCCCCTATTGCTTTTTTCCAAGAATTACCTGTAACCAAAGGCAAGGGACGTTTCGGACCATTCATTAAATGGAACGATATGTACATTAATATTCCAAGGGCTTATAATTTTGATGAACTAAGCCAACAAGATATTAATGAGTTGATTGAAAAGAAAATGGACAAAGAAGCCAATCGATTTATTCAACAATGGCCAGCCGAAAAAATATCTATTGAAAATGGCAGATGGGGTGCTTTTATTCGCTTCCAAAAGAAAATGCTAAAGATGGGCAAGAAAGCCGATGGCACTAAATTTGAAGCTGCAGAACTAACAACCATTGATTTAGATACAATCAAAAAAATGATTGAAGAACAAGTACCTGGCGCTTTTACAAAGAAAGCAAAAGCTACCAGCACTAAAAAAGCAGGTACTACAACAGCTAAAAAAACTGCTACTAAATCTGCCAAGAAAAAAGTAGTAAAAAAGAAATAATCTAACAAACAAATAACTTCATTCCGTTAAATAAAAAGCGGATGTATCGATATTGATACATCCGCTTTTTTGTTTGAAATAGTTTATTATTAATCTGCAGAACCCATGGTGCGCAAGAATCTTACATGCGCAACTACAGCCCTTCTCATGGTAGGATATTCAATATAATGCAATTGGTATTCTTCGCATACAGCACGTACAATTTTACTAATTGCAGGATAGTGTACGTGTGAAATTTTTGGAAACAAATGGTGTTCAATTTGAAAGTTCAAGCCACCCACTAACCAACTAACAAATTTATTGCGCGTAGCAAAATTGGCCGTTGTTTTTATTTGGTGAGCCGCAAATTCATCGGGTAATTGGTGTGTTTCAAAGTCTGCTACTGGAAACTCCGTTTGTTCAACAGTATGTGCTAGTTGAAACACAATACTCAACACAAATCCTGCAACCATACTCATTATAATAAATCCAACCAACCAAGATACCCAACCAACTGCCAATACCGGTATTACAATAAATGCAGCTGCATGGTATACTTTAACACTCCAGAATTCTAAATGATCGGCAATGCTCATTGTCTTTAGCGTAACATTGCCAATTTTTTTTGAAAAATATTTTTTGTAATCGGTAAAAAAAATCCAAAATACATACAATAACATATACAAAAACCAAAAGTAAAAATGTTGAAATTTATGCATTTT
This sequence comes from uncultured Bacteroidota bacterium, assembly GCA_903831935.1. GTDB lineage: Bacteria > Bacteroidota > Bacteroidia > Chitinophagales > Chitinophagaceae > Sediminibacterium. The sequence goes on from CAIKZP010000053.1 coordinate 74,692, forward strand.
TAAACGCTTTTGTGCAGGTGCCATACGCATCAATACACCAATTTCAATATCATCGTCTACGCCAGCTATATTGGTAAAACTATGGTGGATCATATTGTGTTTCATGTTCCACATAAAATGGTTTGCACCCAATAAACTAATTGATGATGCAGCAATTCTATTAATATATTTTTTGGTACTAAAACTACCATGACTCCCATCGTGCATTACATTAAATCCAATTCCTGCTATTAGTCCTCCTAAAACAATACACTCTAAAATGGCAACATACCAAACAGGTGTCCACACTAATAAATGAATGTATATAGCAATCAAAGCAACAACCATGCTAATGGCTTTTGTAAATAAAGTAGATGTTCCTGTTGAAACAATTCCACGATCATCAAAATAGGCTTGTACACGCTTTTTTAATTCGGCATGCAAAGATTGCTTGGTAACGGGAAACTTAGGAATGGTAAAAGTAGACATAGCAATGAAATAATAGGTTGAATCAAAAGTACTCTTTAAAGTAAGTTTAGCCTTGTTAATTTTATGATTTAGCCTTGTTTTAAAGGCTGAACGAACAAATATTGAAATTATTATGCAACAATTTAAGGTAATTTCCACAGGTATGGGATAACTAAATAGTGATAGAATGCAAAAAATCGAGTTAGTTTGAGGTAAGAGAATTTAAGGGAACCGAACAAAATTGATCGCTAAATTTTCAAACAAGCTTATGCAAGCAAACAGAGAAATTACGGCTTTATTTACTTTAATAGATGATCCTGACGAAGAGGTTTACTCAACCGTATCGGAAAAAATTGTTGCCTACGGAAAGTCTATCATTCCCAATCTTGAGCATCTTTGGGAAACCACACTGAACGATAGTATTCAAGAGCGAATTGAAATGATTATTCATCGCTTGCATTTTACCGATCAAACAAATGAACTAATAGAATGGCGTGATAGCGCTTACCAAGATTTATTATTGGGTGCATTAATTGTTTCAAAATTTTTAGATCCCGAAGTAAACAGCACTCCTGTTTTACAAGAGATTGAAAAGATTCGTAAAAATGTGTGGTTAGAATTAAATAATTTTTTAACGCCGCTAGAACAAGCCAATGTATTGTCGAGCATCTTATATCACTATTACCATTTAAAGGGTGTTGAATTGAGTTACGATAATGCAGAAGATTTTTCTATTCAAAAAGTATTGTTGGCAAAAAAAGGAAATGAACGTAGCAATGCCATCGTTTATCAAGTTTTGTGTGAATTATTAGATATTAATGCCAAAATTATTAATATTCCTAAACTGAGTATTATTGCATTTTTTCATTCAGACTATGATCCTACAACTCAAATAGGCCATCCACAAGAATTTATTCATTTTTATATTGATAGTACAAATGGCCAAGCTTTCTCTCACAAAGACATTGAAGGCTATTTTAAAAAAATTGGGCAAGAGCCAAAAGCAGCATATTTCAAACCTAGTTCCCACAAAAAAATCATTCAACAATTATTATTAGAAACTGCAAAATGTTTTGCACTTCCCATTAATGATTACAAACAAAAAGAGCTGGTGTATCTATCCAGTCTGTTAGACGAATAACACAGCTGCAAAATGGATGAGTTTTACTACACCTATTACGAGAGCCCAATTGGTTTATTAAAAATTGGAGGGACCGATCATTATATTGGCGAACTATGTTTTGTAGACGATGAACAACAAATGGTTCATGGGGCACCTGGCATTCCCGATATTATTCACCAGTGTACCGAAGAATTGATTGAATATTTTCATGGGACACGTAGAGTCTTTACAGTACCCGTACACCAAGAAGGCACAGAATTTCAAATTCGTGTTTGGAATGAACTATTATCTATTCCGTATGGCAAAACCATTAGTTATATGGATTTGGCTAAAAAATTAGGAGACCCAAAAGTAATAAGGGCAGCAGCAAGTACTAATGGAAAAAATAGTATCATGATTATTGTACCCTGCCATCGTGTAATAGGTTCAGATCGTTCACTCACTGGCTATTCTGGTGGAATGGCTAGAAAAAAATGGCTACTTCAACAAGAATTTAAAGTGGCACATGGGGTTCAAACACTTTTTTAGCGATTTTTAACCTTAACATTTTCCTAAAAAATACAATAACTGCTCAAATATGGATAGCATTGTGCAAATTTGTGTACAACGAATTTGTATCAGATGAAGTATTGCCGGATTGTTTTGTCCCTTGTTGCTATTCCCGTTTTTTTTGCTTTTAGTATTGCGCAAGAAACGCCAAAGGGATGGTATTTATTAGATCCTATCCAAGACCAATACCTCGGCATCAGTTTAAACAAAGCCTACCAATTTATAAAAGAACACCACAAACAAAGCACGCCAATTATTGTAGCGGTGCTTGATTCAGGAGTAGACACTGCACACGAAGACCTCAAACAAATTCTTTGGCGAAACCCAAAAGAAATTCCTGGTAATGGAATTGATGATGATGGTAATGGATATATTGATGATGTATATGGATGGAATTTTTTAGGAGGCAAAGACGGAAGAAATATTAAAAAATGTTCCGACGAGAGATCTAGAATTTATCATTTATTTAAAGCACAATTTTTAGGCAAACAAATTGATACGACTACCCTTTCAGCCCTTGAAAAGTACAACTACAAAACCTGGCTGAAAGCTGCTGCACAATTGAACTTTAGCCAAGAAGAACAAACTGAATTACTATACGTTGAAATCACTGCAAAAGCAATTAAGAAACACGATAAAGTACTCCGAAAAGAAATGGGTATCGAAGAGTATACCATGGAAACACTTGAAAAATTCGCTCCCACTAATCGACCAGCGCAAGAAGCGAAACTTGGTTACTTGACTTGTATGAAAATGATTGGCATTGATAGTGAAGAAAAAAACACCAGTACCATTGAGCAACTAGATGAATATGTTTCAGGAAAAAAAATTGCTTTTACATCAAAAGAAGTTCCTCCTGTTGACTATAGAGCAGATATTATAAAAGATAATTATTTAGATTTTACTGACCGGTTTTATGGCAACAATGATGTAATGGGGCCAGCTTCTATGCATGGCACACATGTAACTGGTTTAATTGGAGCCAAAAGAAATAATGGCATTGGTATAGATGGCGTTTCAGACAATGTGCAAGTGATGACAGTAAGGGTTGTACCAGATGGCGATGAATACGATAAAGATGTTGCACTAGGTATTCGATATGCAGTTGATAATGGAGCAAAGATTATTAATATGAGTTTTGGAAAATCATTTTCGCCACAAAAAGCATGGGTAGACAGTGCCATTAAATACGCTGCTTCAAAAGACGTATTAATATTGCATGCCGCAGGAAACGATGGTGCAGATAATGATATAAAAGAAAATTATCCAAGCCCATTATATACCCAGTGGAATTATAAAGCTGAAAATTTCATGAATATTGGTGCGAGCGGTGATCCTAAAATATCTAAATCAGTTGCTGCTGATTTTAGCAATTATGGACAAATAAATGTCGATGTATTTGCTCCTGGTGTAAAAATATATTCTACCCTACCAGGAGGCAACCAATACGGGAATTTAAATGGCACTAGTATGTCTACGCCAATAGTTTCAGGTCTTGCAGCATTAATCAGATCTTATTATCCGGCGCTCTCTGCTGTACAAGTAAAAAATATTATTGAAACAAGTGTATGGATTCCCGACACAAGTGCTGTTAATATTAAGCCAGGTCAAAATCCTGAACCAATTGCATTTAGTAGTTTGAGTAAAACAGGTGGCATTGTAAATGCATACTACGCCATTTCTGCTGCTGATTTAACCAAGCCGATTAATACAAAAGAGGCCGTAAAATTGGCGCCTGCAAAAAAGTCTAAATAAACAAGTTTAGAAAAACTTAGTATTGATATATTTAGTTAATGCTGTAACAACTCCATTCGTTAAAAAAGAAAATCCTGCTTCAAATTAATGAAGCAGGATTTTTTAATACCGGGGGATAATATTTTTATTTAGTCCCAAACAAGTGAATAGCCACTTGAACATCTTTAGAAACCATACCAACACCATATGTAAGGCCTAATAAAGTTCTGTCTAAGCTAAAGAAAGCTTGTGCAAAAAAACCTTTATCATCTGCGCTACGAATATTTGCAGTGAATTTTACAGGAATAGTAATTCCTTTAACGGTTAAGTTTCCAGTTACTTCTGCAGCATTATCGCTTGTATAATTAACTGTTTTAATTTCATAGGTTGCTTCACCAAATTTTGCAACATCAAAAAAGTCTGGGCTTTTTAAGTGACCAGCTAATTTTTCACCACCACCTGCATCAGTTACTTTTAAATTTGCTAAGTCAATTACAAATTTTCCACCTTGTAATTTTCCTGCATTTACTGCTACAGAACCAGACTTTACAGAGAAAGACCCTGTATGAAAATCGCCTTTTTTAGAACCAATCCAGTCAACACGACTTCTTTCTGTATTAACATTATAGTTAACTACGTCTTTTTTTGCCTCTTTTGTTACAAAAGAAGAAAGCCCAACAATAAGGGCAAAGCTGGTAACAGCTAAAATTGCTTTTTTCATATTATAAACCTTTTTATTTTAGTTAAAACGACACAAATTGTGTCTAACAAAAATAAATTAATTAATGTTACAACACTAATTAATTATCTACACCTATAATAAGGCGGTTTCTCTTATCTTCGCAAAAATTTAGTATCGTATGAACCTGCATGAATACCAGTCGAAGGAATTGCTTAAAAAATTCAATGTCCCGGTACAGGAAGGTATCGCCGTTGATACCGTAATGGCTGCTGAAGAAGCGTATCGCCAAATTAAAACCCAAACTAATAACAATTTTGCTGTTGTTAAGGCTCAAATCCATGCTGGTGGCAGGGGTAAAGGTAAAGTGATAGGTGGTGAGCAACGTGGTGTAGCAGTAGGAAAAAGCCTTGAAGACATTAGTAACATTGCAAAAAACCTTCTTGGACACACCCTAGTTACTATCCAAACTGGTGAAGCTGGGAAAAAAGTTAATAAAATTTTAATTGCCCAAGATGTTTACTATCCTGGACCTAACGAAACAAAGGAATTTTACCTTTCTATTTTATTAGACCGTGCAAAAGGCCAAAACGTAATCATGTATAGTACCGAAGGTGGTATGGACATTGAAGAAGTTGCCCATAACACCCCAGAAAAAATATTCAAAGAATGGGTTCACCCAGGCGGCGGTTTACAAGGATTTCAGGCTAGAAAAATTGCTTTCAACTTTGGTTTAAGTGGCGAAGCGTTTAAGAACTGCGTGAAATTTGTAACAAATTTATACAATGCCTATGTTGGAATTGATGCTAGCATGCTAGAAATCAATCCATTATTTAAAACTTCAGACGAAAAAATCATTGCAGTAGACTGTAAATTAAACCTAGATGACAATGCGTTAATGCGTCATCCAGATATTGCAGCTTTACGTGATGTTACCGAAGAAGATCCTACAGAAGTAGAAGCTGGTCAATACAATTTGAATTTTGTAAAACTCGACGGAAACGTAGGTTGTATGGTAAACGGAGCTGGTTTAGCAATGGCTACCATGGATATGATTAAGTTGAGTGGTGGAGATCCTGCCAATTTCTTAGACGTAGGTGGTACCGCTAATGCACAAACTGTTGAAGCTGGATTCCGTATTATTATGAAGGACCCTAACGTTAAAGCAATTTTGATTAATATTTTTGGCGGAATTGTACGTTGCGACCGTGTTGCAGCAGGTGTAATTGAAGCTTTCAATAAATTAGGAAATATTTCAATTCCTATTATTGTTCGCTTACAAGGAACCAATGCAGTTGAAGCTAAAAAACTTATTGATGAAAGTGGATTGAAAGTTCAATCTGCTATTCAATTAAGTGAAGCTGCTGCTTTGGTAAAACAAGCTATCGCATAATTCTGCAATATAATTTCTATAAAAAAGATCTCGTAAAAGCGAGATCTTTTTTTTTGTAAAAATTATTTAATGAAAATTAGTTTGCAAAAAACTATCCGGGTTAAATACCAGAATTTTTTGGTGGTCTACACCCAATATCTCTCCTATTTTTTGCAGGGTGTTTACTTCAATTCCTGTAATACCATTTTCAATATTGCTTAAATTAGAAATACTCATACCTAATTCTGTGGCAACATATTTTAATGGTAAGCCTTTTAATCCCCGCAAAGATTTAATGTTTTTTCCTAAATGAAGTCTTTCTGTTTTTCTTTCGTGATAGCGCATAGTAGTTGTTTTTAAGACTACAATAATAGTTTGAACAAACTATTGCTAGCACTAATTAACACCCAAATATCCCCCGTGAATCAACTTGTTATTTATTCTGCAAAAACCCTTCTGGCAACACTTTTACAACGGTGATAGGACTAAATATATAGTGCAACTTAGTGCTGATTTCTTCGCAATCAATTCGCTTACGTCTTACAGGACCTCGTTTAAATATTTTTCCATTTTCTGTTTGAAACAAACTCCCTTCTTCTAATTGAGATACCGTTGTATGGTCTTCTTTAATTGCTTCATTGTATTTACGCAATACAAGTAGTAATTCTGTTTCTCCATTAGCAGTTGCAGCAGGATTGGCAATTGATTTTTGGAGTGCTTTTTCTATTTCTGGTGTAAATACTTTTAACTGTACAAATCCAATTAATAATTTGCTATAGGTAGATTTCCATTCTTTACCATGTGCTTCTACTTTATTACGATACACTTCATAAGTAAGCATATGGGCTAGCTCGTGCAAAAGCGTAATTAAAAACTCGTACTTATTTAAATTGCCATTTACACTTATGCGGTGATTCCCTCCCCAACCTGCATGCCTATAATCGCCCAGAACAGATTTGCGCTGTTTGGTTACCGTTAAATGAACTTTGTATTGGTGTAAGTACGCAACAACAGGCTCAAAACTCCCAGCAGGCAAATAGCCCGATAATTGATGCAATGGATGCTCAGTTACTGCCATCTTTGGGAATAGGTTTCACAGTTAATCCAATTCTAACATCTAGCCAAGTATATAATATGTATAAGGCCATTCCAATAAATAACCCATTTACATTTTTATTTTCTCCTGCATTATATAAATACACAAAAGCGGCAGTTCCTAGTACAAAAAGTTTTAACACTACCGAGCCCATAACCCCTCTAACCATTGCATGCGGATTGGTTTGCTGCATGGCTTTGTTGTGTTGTACACCATTATAGAGGCTGATAATAAACAAAAGCGTATTGGCTCCAATTACCACCCAATGGTCAATTTTAATGGCATTTAACTGCTTTGAGAAAACCAACGACACTATTGTGACCATTATAAAAACGATACTAATAGGTAAAAATATTTGTTGCTTTTGTTGCATTATTTTTTTTTAGAAGTGTCTTTAATTAATTTAATAAAAGTGGCTACCAAAACTAGTAAAGGCAATATCCAAACCAATAAAGAAAATCCTATCCCTAATTTTTTATCAACCCAATCTCCCAGGTACAAAGCAAGCAATAGCGTAATCATTAACTGCGAGGCCAAACCCGCATATTGCCATAAAAGGTTATTAGATGGTTGTTTTTCTGGCATTATTCGTTTGAAATTGCTTTTTTGGGCAGGTCTAAAAGAACGGTATCTCTTTGAGTTGGGGTTGTTCCATTTAAAGCCTTTTTAATGCCATCTAGGTATTGGTCTTTGTATTTAATGGATTGTTCTAATGAATCTGTTCTAATTTTCAATAGTTGAAGGGCGGTTCTACTTTCACGAGTACCATAACCAGGTATATAATATTTAATAGGCGTAAAAGCAATAAGGGCAATGGTTAAGCCTACTAATAATACCAAACTAGTACTTAAGCCAATATACACACTTAGTCGAGATAATTTAAACGTAACTACTTCTTCGTAGGTATCGTCATTCATTACCACCAACCGGTAATTGTTACGTAATCGCTTAAGTGTATCGTTGTGTTCTAGTTTAGCCATATTGTTAAATCAAGATAAAGGTAGGATTCCATGGGCTTTTAGCAACCTTGAAATAGGAAATAACTGTAATTTTAAAAAGATTTTCTTTACTATTGTTTAAATGAGCCCAATAAAGTATAAAATAGTTGGTTTTTTTATAGTGAGTTTGCCCCTCTTATTGTTTCAATACAAGGGAAGCGCACAAGCATTTAGCACCATTGAACTCAGCAAACCGGCTAAATACGAAAACAGAACCCTTCCTGCCGAAAATACCCCTTTAACCAAAATATCGCGTACCAAAAAATTCTATCAAAATACGGTTAGTCATTATAACTATTATTTTAATGCCAATAAAAAAATTGCTGAAATCCTAGAAAAAGGGAAAGAACGTTTTAAAGAAGATTATACTACCCTACTGCCATTTTATAATTATACTATAAAAGATTTGTCGGAAGATAGAACACAGTTAGACTCCGTAATTTACAAATGCACTGCTGGAATTGTATTACATGATTTAAGGTCTGATTGGGTAGATGATTTGTATTTGCTTATGGGGCAAGCCTTTTTGTTTAGAAATGATTTTGATTCTGCAACGCAGGTTTTTAAATATATCAACTATGCTTTTTCAGCAAAGGATGGTATTTACGATATTCCAATAGGCAGTAATGCTAGCAATAACAATGGCATATTTTCAATTGTAACCAAAGAATCAAAATCGGTTTGGAAAAAATTAACCACAGAGCCTCCAAGTAGGAACGAAAGTTTTTTATGGCAGATAAGAACTTATTTAGAACAAAACAAATTATCTGAAGCAGAAGGACTAATTCAACTATTAAGAGCCGATCCTAATTTTCCAAAAAGACTTGCGCCAAGTTTGCATGAAATGACAGCTTATGCATTTTATAAAGAACAATCAACAGATAGTGCCGCTTGGCATTTGAATAAGGCTGTAGAACAATCCATTAACAGACAAGAGAAAGCGCGTTGGCAATTTCTAATAGGGCAATTATATACATTGTCTAAAAAAGATAGTTTAGCAGTTCATGCATATCAATTAGCTATTAAAAATGCTACCGACCCAACACTAGAAGTATATGCACACTTAGCCATTAGCGCCTTAGAAGCTGGTCATAAAAAAAATGCAGTTGAAGAAAACTTACATGAATTATTACAAATGGGTAAGCGCCCATTGTTTGAAGGATATAAAGACATCATTTATTATGCAGCCGCAAAATTAGCCATCCAACAAAATCAAATTAAAGATGCGCAAAATTATTTAACAAAAAGCATTCAATCAAGCGCTGGAAATCCTTCGCAGAAAGAAGCGAGTTTTTTACTATTAGCAGATTTAAATTACAACAGAAAAAACTATATCGACGCCTACCGATTCTACGACAGTTTACAAATTGATCAATTAAAAGAACTAGATAAAATTAAAGTTGAATCACGCAAGCCTGGCTTAAAAATTATTACAGAAAATATGGCTGTAATAACTAGAGAAGATAGCTTACAGAAATTGGCACTTATGCCAGTTGAAGAAAGAAATACTGCTATTAAAAACAAGTTAAAACAACTTCGAAAATTGGCTGGTTTAAAAGAAATAGAAAACCAAGCACCAAGTTTTGGAGGAGGAAATTTAATGAGTAATAATATTCAAACACCCGATTTATTTTCTGCAGGTAATAATGAATTTTATTTTCAAAATACTTCCTTAAAACAAAATGGTTTTATTGAATTTAAATCTAAATGGGGCACCCGACCAAATATAGACAACTGGCGCAGACAATCAGCCATTGATAAGTCGTTTGCCAAGTCAAACCCAAATGCAATAGCGGTAGCAACACCATTGGTAGATAAACCCGCAACAGCAGTTGTAGCAGAAGAACTAAGTTTTGAATCTTTAGAAAGTAAACTGCCATTAAGTTCCGAAAAAATGTCGGCATCTTATGTGCTTATTTTAAATGCACTTTTAGCAAACGGTTCTGTTTTTCAAAACCAAATTACCGATTACCCAAGTGCTATTGAAGTTTATAAAACAATCATCCAACGTTTTCCAGACATCAGTGAAACAGAAAAGTCTTTATTTAATTTAGCCAACTGTTATGATAGAAATAACCAACCCATTCAAGCCGATTCGGTACGTGGCTTGTTAAGCAAAAACTTTGTTGGCGGAATTTATACAAAACAATTAGCCAAAACATCTTCCAATAAAAAAACAGACCCAGCATCAGATACCTATACAAAAATTTACAACCTATTTGTATCTGGTGATTTTAATGAGGCTTTTGCTGCAAAACAACAAGCAGATAAATTATTTGGAAAAACTTATTGGACACCACAACAATTATTTATTGAGTCTATCTATTACGTTAAACAAAGAAATGATAGCACTGCAATTAATACCCTGCACCAATTAATTCAATTATTTCCAAAATCAATTATGGCTACAAAAGCTGCAACCATGATTGAAGTATTAAATAAGCGAAAAGAAATAGAAACTTATTTAACTAATTTAAGTATTGAAACAACCAATGAGCCAATTACACGTGCCGTTGATTTAAATAATAGTTCAGCCGAAAAAAATATTACAACAGCACAACCTATAGGCATTTCTAAATCAGTTCAAAGCGAATTAAAAGTGGGTGGTAAATTAGAAGCAATTGGCCTAGCTCCTAATAAAACAAACGGTTATGTATTTAATGCTGCCGATTCTCAATGGGTAGTAGTTGTTTTAGATAAAGTAGACGCCATTTTTGCTAGCGAAGGAAAAAATGCCTTTAACCGTTTCAATAGAGAAACAGCCAGCAATCAAAATATTAATTTGAATGCAATGGCATTAAATACCCAATACCAATTTATTATGATGGGGCCGTTTATTAATGCTGCGGTAGCAATGGAATATATTGGTAAAACAAAGCCATTTGCCAAATCAAGAATCATTCCATGGCTATCGGCAGAAAAATATAGTTTTACAATGATTAGTAATAAAAACTTAACCATATTAAAAGAAACAAAAGACATAACGGCATATCAAAAATTTATTAGAGAAATATTTCCGGATGTATTTTAGTTTATGCTATTAGTTTCTAAGTTAGTTTTACAATAAGATTATCGTAATTTTTTATACCAATAAGTATGTCTAAACCGGTTAAAATATTTTGGCGCATTTTTTTTGGAGGAATGGCTTTTGTGGCGCTGTTTTTATTAATGATTAATTGGGGCTGGATTGGCGACATGCCAGATATTGAAGACATTGAAAACCCAACCGCCTTACAAGCTAGTCAGGTATATGCACAAGACGGCTATTTAATGGGTAAATATTATATAGAAGATCGTATTAATGTATTCTATAAAGACATTAGCAAGCATGCTATTAATGCACTTGTGGCCACCGAAGACAAACGCTTTTTTGAACACAGTGGTATTGATGCACAAGGTTTGGCAAGGGCATTCTTTTATTTAGGAAGCCAGGGCGGTGCTAGCACCATTACCATGCAAACTGCCAAAAATTTATTTACTGAAAACTGGAGCACAAAAAATTTCTTACTACGAAGTATTCAAAAATTAAAGGAAGGCATTATTGCCATTAAATTAGAGCGCAATTTTACCAAAGAAGAAATTCTAACATTGTATTTAAATACGGTTGCATTTGGCGATAATGTATTTGGTATTCGCAATGGCGCAAAAACATTTTTTCAAAAAGAACCCGACCGTTTAAATGTAGAAGAAGCGGCTGTTTTAATTGGTATGATTAATGGACCAGGTTTGTACAACCCACGCCGTAACCCACGCCAGGCTTTAGAAAGAAGGAATTTAGTTTTAAACAGAATGGTTTCAAAAAACTATTTGGGTGCTGCTGAAGCAGAACTGCTAAAGCATAAACCAATCGAACTAAATTTTAAAAAATTAGACGAGAGTGCAGGACTAGGACCCTACTTTAGAATGATTTTGGGCGAAGACATGAAAAAATGGTGCAAGACCCATAAAAAATCTAATGGCGATAACTACGATTTATTTAGAGATGGATTACGCATTTATACTACTATCAATCCTAGAATGCAGCAATATGCCGAAGAAGCAGTTGCCAAGCACATGAGTTATATGCAAAAGCTTTTGAACACCCAAGAAAACATGAAAACTGGGTCTGTTTGGAAAAACTTTGAATCGATTTTGGAATCGGCCATGAAGCAAAGTAATCGTTGGCATAACCTTAAAAAAGAAGGATTAGACGAAGAAGAAATTAGGGCATCTTTCAAACAAAAAATTCCAATGCATGTATTTGCTTGGAATAATACCCGCGGAAAAGATACCGTGATGACGCCTTATGATTCTATTAAATACCACCGTCAAATGTTGCAAGCCGGATTTATGGTAATGGATCCTTTAACCGGAGAAGTAAAAGCATGGGTAGGTGGTATTGATTTTAAAACATTTAAATACGACCACGCCAATATCAATACAAAAAGACAAGTAGGTTCAACCATGAAACCGCTTTTGTATAGTTTGGCAATTGAAGAAGCAGGATTCACTCCTAATACAACTGTTTACGACAACCAACAAAGTTTTGGAGCTTACGGATTAGTTCCTGCAACAAGCAAGTCTTGTACAGGTGCGGCAATGCCCATGGCAGAAGCATTGGCCAAGTCGCGCAACTGTGCATCGGCTTATATTATGAAACAATTAGATAACACTGGAAACAATGGTGCTAAGCGTTTTGTTGAATATTTAAAACGTTGTAACCTGCAAACAAAAATTGAACCCTACCCTTCTATAGCTCTAGGTTCTTGCGAAATTTCTTTGTTTGAAATGATGCAAGCCTATAGCATGTTTCCCGGTAGAGGACTCAATGCTAAACCGATGTTTATTACAAGAATTGAAGATAGAAATGGCAATGTATTAGAGAGTTTTAGCCCACAACGCAAAGAAGTTATTAGTGATGTAACCGCTTACTCTGTTATTAAAATGATGCAAGGTGTTGTACAAGTAGGAACAGCGCGTGGCATTTGGAGTTACGACCTACCAGCAGGATTGGAAATTGCTGGAAAAACAGGAACCACCAATGAAAATAGTGATGCATGGTTTATGGGTTATACACCACAATTATTAGCAGGAACATGGGTGGGTGCCGATGACAGGTTTATTCGATTTAGCAATGAGAATTTAAATGGACAAGGTGCTCGTGCAGCCATGCCAATATGGGCTTACTTTTTTGCAAAAGCAGCAGCTGACCCTAATTGCGGCATTGATGTAAACCAAACTTTTGTGAAGCCAGAAACTATGCCGAATGATATTTTAATTGATTATATCAACGGAACAACAGCACCATTGGGCGCAGAAGGCGAAGACCAAGGAAATGGAACGGTTACAGATTATAGTGTACCAAAAGGCATTACTGCAGATGATATAAAAGCAGAGTCTGATCCTGTGGAGGACACTAAAAAAATAACTGTCAAACCAATTGACAATAAAGATAAAACGGTTCCCAAACCTTTAGAAAGCAAACCTGCCATTACCCCACCTGCAGTAACTAAACCTGTAGAAAAAGTAAAAGCTGTTATGCCGCCTCCGGTTAAAAAAACAGGAACAGGAAATAATTAATGCATTTAAAAAATGTGTTGCTTTTAGAAAAAATGTTTATTCAATTACAATGATAGCAACACTAACCATCGTACGATACCCAAAGTGGATGGGTTGGGCAGGATTCATTTCCATGGCCATCTTTCGCCTACCATTATGGCGCAATTCATCTATTCAGTTTTGGAAGTTAATGGGCTGTGGCAAAGGAGGTAGTTTTAGCAAAACCCCAGATTTACAACAATGGGCGCTATTAACTGTTTTTGAAAATTTGCCAACTAGCATTGATTCAAATCATTCACTAAGTCAAACAATTGCCCAAGAAAATGCCGCCAGTATTTATGGTAAGTTTATATGTGGCTGGTGGAAATTTATGGGTGCAGAAATATATACGCAAATACTAGAACCAATAGAAGGACATGGATTTTGGGATGGCAAACAACCTTTTGGCCAATTAACAAAATCCAATGAATATAATGGTACCATCTGCGTTTTAACAAGGGCCACTATTCGATTAAATAAACTACAGCATTTCTGGAATAACGTTGAAAGTGTGGCAAAGAATATGGCTAGTTCAAAAGGTTTTATACAATCGGTTGGAATTGGAGAAATTCCCTTTATTAAACAAGCCACATTTAGTGTTTGGGAAAGCAAAGATGACATGAAAAATTTTGCATATAAATTACACGAACACACTAAAGTAATTGCAAAAACCAGAAAGGAAAAATGGTATAGCGAAGACCTATTTGTTAGATTTAAACCCCTTGCTTCTTATGGAAGTTTAAACGGAATTGACCTGTTAAAGCCTTGATGGTTTTAAACATTCAATTAAGTTAACAATATAATTCACTTGAAATTTAGCCGTAAAAGCTTATTTTTGGCACTTGTGTAGTTCATACACAAGCCGTTTTGATTGCCATTATGTGTTTTTTATCTTATTAAGAAAGAATCGAATATCTACATGTCTGCAAAAAAAGTCACTAAAATAGGCGTATTAACATCAGGAGGCGATGCCCCAGGAATGAATGCCGCGGTAAGAGCGGTAGTAAGAACGGGAATTTATCATGGATTAGATGTGTTTGGAATCATGCGCGGATACAATGGCATGGTGGAAGATGATATTTTTCAAATGGATTCTAAATCGGTAGCTAATATCATACAACGTGGTGGTACCATTTTAAAAACGGCCCGAAGTATGGAGTTTTTTGAGCCGGAAGGCCGACAAAAAGCCTACGAAAACCTTAAAAAAAGAGGCATTGATGGCTTGGTAATTATTGGAGGAGATGGAAGCTTTAGAGGTGCACAACGTTTTAGCAACGAATATGATATTCCTTGTATTGGCATCCCAGGAACAATAGACAAAGACATTGCAGGTAGCGATGCAACCATAGGTTTTGATACAGCAGTTAACACGGCAGTGGAAGCCATTGATAAAATTCGCGATACCATGGATGCCCATGATCGTTTATTTATTGTGGAAGTTATGGGCCGAGATGCAGGATATATTGCTTTACACAGTGGAATTGCAACAGGTGCTGAAAATATTTTGATCCCTGAATCAAAAACAGATATCGAAGAATTAATTCATTCACTTACCAAAAACGAGAAAAGACAAAAATTAGTAAACCTAATTGTAGTAGCCGAAGGAGACGAATTTGGTGGTGCGAATGAATTGGCCAAAGTTATTAAAGAAAGGGTGCCTCAAGCCGACACACGCGTATGTATTTTAGGACACATACAACGTGGTGGCTCACCATCTTGCCAAGACAGACTAATTGCTAGTCATATGGGCTATTATGCTGTAGAAAGTTTAATTATTGGTAGAAACAATGTAATGGTTGGTGTGGTGAATAATAAAATACACTACACTCCTTTAGATAAAGCGGTAAAAGAAAAACAAAAAATTGGTCAAGAATGGATGAAGATTGTAAAAATATTGGCGAGCTAATCCATTAACATAAATTATACTAATCTATTAACCCCCGTAAAACAAATAGAAATTATGTCAAAGAATATTGATAAATACCTACACAAAGAAATGGATATAAAAGCTGGTGTTGACCATGTTAACCACCGCACTAAAATTGTAGCAACAGTAGGTCCTGCATGTGATTCTTACGAACAGTTATTAGACTTAGTAAATGCTGGAGTTAATATTTTTCGCTTAAACTTTTCTCACGGAAGTCATGAAGATAAATTAACCATCATTGAACATATTCGCAAAATCAATAAAACGCAACCAGTAAACATTGCCATTCTTGGCGATTTACAAGGACCAAAATTACGCGTTGGAGAAATAGAGAACAATTCATTAGATGTAAAAGCTGGAGATATTTTAACTTTTACCAACCAAAAATGTATTGGAACACTTGAAAAAATTTATGTTTCTTATCCTAACCTAGCAGGTGATGTTATAATGGGTAATACCATTATGATTGACGATGGTAAAATTGAAGTTAAAGTTGTTGGAATTGAAACCAATGGAGACGTGAAAGTATTGGTAACACTAGGCGGAAACCTTTCTTCAAAAAAAGGAATCAACTTACCAGACACTAAAATTTCATTACCAGCACTTACCGAAAAAGATTTAATTGATTTAGCTTTTATTATTGAGCAAGAATGCGATTGGGTTGCTTTAAGCTTTGTTAGAAGCGTAGATGATATTGTGAAGTTAAGAGGTAAATTAAATGAGAAGAATAGCAAAACTAAAATCATTGCTAAAATTGAAAAGCCAGAAGCACTTGTAAATATTCGCGATATCATTTTAGAAAGTGATGCCATTATGATTGCGCGCGGAGACCTTGGTGTTGAATTGCCAATTGAACAAATTCCATTGATTCAAAAAGAATTAATTAGAAAATGTTTACACCGTGCAAAACCAGTAATTGTTGCTACCCAAATGATGGAAAGCATGATTGATCGTGTAAAGCCAAATCGTTCTGAAATTACCGACGTTGCAAATGCCGTATTAGAAGGAGCAGATGCCGTTATGTTAAGCGGAGAAACTGCAGCAGGTAATCACCCAGCATTGGTGGTTCAAACCATGCGTAAAATTATCATGGAAGTTGAAAAGAAAGAATATCGTTACGATCGTTCTGCCGATTTAAAACCACAAGCCCATTCACCATCTTACCATAGCGATGCCATTTGCTACAATGCCTGTAAAATTGCAGAAGACGTAGAAGCAAATGCTTTAATAGGAATGACACAAAGTGGCTATACGGCATTTATGCTAAGTAGTTACCGTCCTTCATCGCCATTGTTCATCTTTACTAAAGAACGTTCATTGGTAAACCAATTAAGCTTAAGTTGGGGTGTACGTGCGTTCTATTACGACGAAGAAGAAGGTATTGACAATATGATTCAAGACCAGATTAATATTTTAAAAGAACGTGGTTTTATAAAAGAAGGTGATGTAGTAGTAAATACGGGAAGTACCCCAGTTCAATTGCACTTACCAACCAATATGATTAAGCTAACCAAAGTATAAATACATTACAGTTATAATTATATTAAAAAAGATTCCCCTTACCGAGGAATCTTTTTTAATTTACAGCACTCAATAAACACTTAACCATGAAAAAACTTCTGTTACTCTTGTGCCTAATTCCATTTTTAGGATTTAGCCAAGCCATTGATTCTGTATGGTTTGTAAACAATTACTCAAAAAAAGAATTAACCATCACCATGAGAGATGGTGTAAAATTGTTTACCAATTTATATATCCCAAAAGACAAAACCACCCAGCACCCCATTTTAATGACCCGCACACCCTACTCTTGTGCGCCTTATGGAGAAAATAATTATAGTAAAATATGGAATAGCGCTAGGAGCTATTTTGCAAAAGAGCAATACATTATTGTTCAGCAAGATGTACGCGGCCGTTGGATGAGTGAAGGCAGCTTTGTAGATGTGCGTCCTTATAATCCCAACAAAAAAACCAATCAAGATATAGACGAAGCCAGTGATACTTACGATACCATTGACTGGTTGGTAAAAAATGTAGCCAATAATAATGGCAATGTTGGTGTTTTCGGTGTTTCATACCCTGGATTCTATGCGGCAATGGCTGCATTGAGCAACCACCCTGCACTAAAAGCAACCAGCCCTCAAGCACCCGTAACCGATTGGTTTGCTGGAGATGATTTTCACCACAATGGAGCCTTCATGCTAATGGATGCATTTGGTTTTTATAGCTCTTTTGGAAAGCCTCGTCCATTACCAACAACAATAGGACCATCAGGATTTAATTTTCCTATTCAAGATGCTTATGAGTTTTATATGCGCAACACCATTCCCCAACTAAGCAAAATTATGGGTGATAGCATTGCATTTTGGAACGACTTAATGGCCCATTCAACATATGATGATTGGTGGAAAAAAAGAAACGATCGTAACTATGTACAAAATATTTCTGCTAAAATTCCAACCCTAATTGTTGGTGGTTTGTTTGATGCTGAAGACTGTTATGGTGCCTGGAATTTATACAAAGCCGTAGAAGCAAAAGCAACTAATAATAACCAATTGGTAATGGGTCCTTGGTACCATGGTCAATGGGGTTCTAAAGATGGTACGCATTTAGGCAATATCGAATTCGGGGATAATACCAGTGATTGGTATCAAAAAAATATTGAATTGCCTTTCTTTAATTTTTATTTAAAAGGAAAAGGATCTGTTGAAAAAATAGCAGAAGCCAATATCTTTTTCTCTGGCGAAAACAAATGGAAACAATTTGCAAAATGGCCAGCTACAAATATGCAAACCCGCGATTTGTTTTTAACTGCCAAAGGCCAATTGAATTACACAGGTGGAACAGATAATACTACAACAGATTATATTAGTGACCCTGCAAAACCGGTACCTTATGCAGAAAAAGCGCATATGTACAGAACCAGAGAATACATGACCGACGACCAGCGTTTTGCTGCAAGACGCCCAGATGTATTGGTTTATCAAACGCCTATATTAACTGAAGACCTAACCCTTGCTGGCCCTGTGGTTGCAGATTTGTTAATAAGCATCAGCACAACAGATGCAGATTTTGTGGTGAAAATTATTGATGTATTTCCAGATGATTTTACTTACACCGCCAACGATACTTATCCTATGAATGGCTACCAAATGCTAGTACGTGGAGAAATTATGCGTGGTAAATTTAGAAACAGTTTAGAAAAGCCAGAAGCATTTGTACCAGGTAAACCAACACAAGTAAAATACGCATTACCAGACATTGCACATACCTTTAAAAAAGGACATCGATTGATGGTGCAAATACAAAGTAGTTGGTTTCCATTGGTTGATAGAAACCCACAAAAATTTGTGGACATTTATCATGCAAGTGCTTCAGATTTTCAAAAATCTACCATTAAAATTTTCAACAATAAATCAAAAATCATTTTACCTATTTTAAAATAAGCAACCTATATGAAAAAAATTGCTGCCTCATTATTGTTATTGGTAATACTTCTGCATACAAATGCACAACAAGTATCTATCATTCCACAACCCACTAAAATTACACAAGAAGCACAAGGAACTGCCACCATTAATGCGCAAACCGTTATTGTGCTAGCAAGTGCCGACCTAGCTCCTTCTGCAAATTTTTTAAATGATTATTTGCAATCATTTTTTGGATTTAAATTAAAGCTGTCAAAAACTACCCCAAGTTCAAATGCCATTGTACTTAGTGTAACAAATATTGCATCTGAAAATAATATACCTGGTGCTTATACTTTAAAGATTAATCAAAAAGGTATTCAAGTAAAAGGTGCTAATCCTACTGGAGCTTTTTATGGTATACAAAGTTTAATACAAATTTTACCTACTGTAAAAACAGCAAATCTTTCAGTGCCCTATTTAACAGTTGAAGACCATCCGCGTTTTGCTTACAGAGGGATGCACCTAGATGTTGGCAGACATTTTTTTAGTGTAGATTATGTAAAAAAATACATTGACTTTATTGCCATGCACAAAATGAATAATTTTCATTGGCATTTAACCGAAGACCAAGGATGGAGAATTGAAATAAAAAAATATCCAAACCTAACCAAAGTAGGTGGCTTTAGAAATGGCACCATCATTGGTCGCTATCCTGGAACTGGCAATACCAATAATAAATACGGCGGATTCTATACCCAAGAAGAAATTAAGCAAGTTGTAAAATATGCAGCTGATCGATACATTACTGTCATTCCAGAAATAGAAATGCCAGGTCACGCATCAGCAGCAATTGCAGCATATCCGCAGCTGAGTTGTTTTCCTGATTCATCTACCAAGCATCCAGCAAAAGTTACTTGGGTAGGTAGTACCACAGGTAAACAAGTACAACAAGGATGGGGCGTTTATGAAGATGTATTTGCACCAACA
>CAIKZP010000054.1 GCA_903831935.1 uncultured Bacteroidota bacterium
CCGTCAATGGCTTCCACGCCAAGGTGCGTCAGGGCTGCTCTGTCGGTCCTGAGTCCCATGTTGAAATGCGAGGCGGCATCTTTGGGCGCGGCTGGCATGGCCCAGTCGAAGAAGCCTTTGCCATGCTACACGCCTCGGCTCCGATCAGGAGCGAAGAACCGCATGAGATTATTGACCTGACCGATAAGGTAGAGTCTCGCGGGTGGACAGGCGACGGTTTCGCCTGGAAGACGGTAAAGTCGATTGTACGTCACCCAGCACCAGAGTCGGGACGGAGGGTACGTATCCTTGGCCGCTGGCTGAGCGTCACGAATGACCACTCGATGTACGTTCTTACCCGTGACGGCGGTCTTGAAGAAACAAAAGCAGAAATTCAGTTTACAAAAATAGCTGAAGCAAGAGAATATCGTCAATCACTTACAATAAAAGATAAAATAATACAGACAACTGAAGTGCAAGTTCAAAAAGGAAAATTTCCGTCTTCGCTAGTTGATTAAACTTCGAATGTAGAAATTACTTCACAATAATATTGTTGTAACCCTTAATTAGTAAGGATTACAATATTTAAATTTTGAGAAAAGGTGGAATAGTAAACTAAATAAATCACTACTCCCAAATTTCTTCCTTCCCTTCAAGCCATAACTTAACAGCTGCGGTAGTAACAGATTTAGGACGTTCTAATGGCAAACTCAATGCACGATCCCAGCAAAGACTTGCTAGTACACCAAGTGCCCTACTAACGGCAAATAAAACAGTATAGAATTCGTATTCAACTAAACCATAGTGAACGAGTAATGCACCACTATGTGCATCTACATTTGGCCATGGATTTTTAACCTTGCCTAATGATTGTAAAATTGGTGGAACGGTTTCGTAGATATTCCAAACAGTTTTAACCATTGGGTCATCTGCCATATGTTTTTTACCAAATTCCATTTGTGCAGTAAAGCGTGGATCAGTTTTACGAAGCACTGCATGACCATATCCTGGAACAACTTTACCTGCAGCTAGTGTTTGTTGCACATAGTCGGCAATTTGTTCTTTTGATGGTTCTTCTGTTCCTAATGATTCTTGCATTTCATAAATCCACTTAATCACTTCTTGGTTAGCCAATCCGTGTAAAGGACCCGCTAATCCATTCATTCCTGCCGCATAACTTAAAAAAGGATCACTCAATGCAGACCCAACTAAATGTGTGGTATGTGCAGATACGTTTCCACCTTCGTGGTCGGCATGAATAGTCATGTACAAACGCATCAATTCTTTAAAGCTTTGGTCTTCAAAACCCATCATATGGGCTAAATTTCCACCCCAATCTAATAAACCGTTGGGTTGAATATGTTCGTTATTTCTATATTTTCTGCGATAGATATAGGCTGCAATTCTTGGTAGGCGTGCAATTAAATCCATTGCATCGTCGTACACAAAACTCCAATAATCTTTTTTATTTAATCCTTTAGAATACTCTTTTGCAAAATTACTTTCTGTTTGCAAAGCCATTACGCCTGTAACAAACATGGTCATTGGATGCGCGCTAATTGGCAATGCATCGATGGTTGCAAATACATAATTAGGCACATGACTCCTACGTTGCCATAGGTTGGTAATTAATTCGGTATCTTCTTTGGTAGGTAATTCACCTACTAACATTAAATAGAATAAGCCCTCTGGTAAAGGTTCGTCTCCACCTGGTGCTTTGGGTAATGATACTTGTAATTCTGGAATGGTATATCCGCGAAAACGAATTCCTTCTTGTGCATCTAACAAACTGGTTTCAGTTACTAGCCCAGTAATGCCTCGCATTCCCTGATAAGCCTGTGCGAGTGTTACTTCACCAATCTTTCTATTTCCGTGTTCTTTAAGCAAATCTTTAATTTCTTTGCTTGCTAGTTCTGCTTTTTGTCTGAACCGTTCTTTAATAACTTCCATGAGGTCTGTGATTTATAAAACAAGCCTTAATAAAGGCCGTTAAAGGTAATCAAACTTGCCTTGCTTAACAAAAGATTTCAAGCATTTAAGGGATATTTAATTAGGAGCTTTATTTAGGTGCCTTTCTGTATAAAACAATGGTTACTATTAAAAAAATAGCATTGGGTATCCAAGCCGCTAACAAAGGATTAAGATTCCCCTTGGTTGAAAATATGGTAGAGAACTGATTGATTACTATAAATAATGCTGCAATTACAAACCCTACTGCTAAGTGTACCCCACTGCCTCCTCTAACCCTTTTTCCTGCTACAATGGCCCCAATTAATGTGAGTAATATAACGGTTACACAAGTGGCATCTCTTCTATATCGCTCAATTTTTAATTCATTTAAACCCTCCGATCCGCGCATTTCTTCGAGCTTAATAAACCGGTTTAATTCTGGCGTAGTGAGTTTATCCTTGGTGTATTTATCTCTATTTAAATCCATTGGTTTAAAACTAAAATTCATGTGCTGATTAGAATCTAAGCGCATGGTTTCTTTAATGCCATCTAACTTTCTGTCAATAACACCTGTAACCTTCCATTTTTTGGTGCTATCCCAAAGTATTTCATCTGAACGTAGATTCTCTACAATGGTGTTGCCCTTTAACTTATACATAAAAAAAGGACCGCCTCTTTTCGATAAAGTATCGTAGTTAAAAATGCCCGCATACGTAAAGGAATCAATGCGCAAATAAATATTGTTATTCTTTTGTAGCAAGGCGTTGTACGAAGAATTGGCATCAATATACTTGGCTTCAAATCCACCCCTTATTTGCTCGGCTTTGGGCACAATATATTGATTAGAAAACCAAAGAATAATTGCAAGAAATACGCCACCAATCCAATAAGGACGCAGCCACCTAGCATAACTAGTACCACTAGCAAGAATGGCAATAATTTCACTTTGTCCGGCCATTTTTGATGTGAAAAATATTACACCAATAAATACAAATAAAGGAAACAACAAGGCTATTATATGGGGAATAAAACCAGCATAATACTGCGTAATAATTCTTGTAAATCCTAAATTAGATTTTACAAAATCATCGGTCTTTTCACTCACATCCACAACTACCGCAATAACGGCAAAAAGGAATATGGCAAAGAAAAACGTGGTTAAGAATTTCTTAAGTATGTACCAGTCTATTTTTTTCATGTGTTACCTAA
This sequence comes from uncultured Bacteroidota bacterium, assembly GCA_903831935.1. Taxonomy (GTDB): domain Bacteria; phylum Bacteroidota; class Bacteroidia; order Chitinophagales; family Chitinophagaceae; genus Sediminibacterium. The sequence goes on from CAIKZP010000054.1 coordinate 3,139, forward strand.
CAAAGATAAAGGCCATTTCATTACAAACGCTGTTGTAAAATAGGCAGCATTTGCTGTTTAAAAGCCGTAAAAGTATTTTGTAGGATGTGTTTGCGCGCCTCTCCCACTAACCACAAATAAAAACTTAGGTTATGAATGCTGGCTAGTTGTAAACCTAAAATTTCGCCAGAAACAAATAGATGGCGCATGTAGGCTTTAGAATAGTATTGGCTTGGTTCCGATGGCAATCCTATATCAATTGGCGAAAAATCTTTCTCCCATTTTTTATTGCGGATATTAATTACGCCTTGTGTGGTAAAGAGCATGCCGTTTCGTCCATTTCTAGTAGGCATTACACAATCAAACATATCAATCCCTAAATCAATACATTCCAATAAGTTCCATGGAGTGCCTACACCCATTAAATAACGCGGTTTGTTGGCGGGTAAAATACTGCAACACAAATCGGTAAATTCATACATCATTTCAATAGGCTCTCCTACACTTAATCCGCCAATTGCATTTCCTGCAGCATTTTTAGAGGCAATAAATTCGCAAGAAGCCGTTCTTAAATCTTTAAACGTACTTCCCTGAACTATTGGAAATAAATTCTGTGTATAGCCATATTTATCGGGCGTTTCAGCCAATCGATCAAAACAACGGGTTAACCATCTATGGGTTAATTCCATACTTTTTTTGGCATAATTATGGTCTGAAGGATATGGCGGACATTCATCAAAAGCCATTATAATATCGGCTCCTATACTGCGCTGTATATCCATCACAGATTCTGGCGAAAACAAATGTTTACTCCCATCTATATGCGATTGAAAAATCACCCCCTCTTCTTTAATTTTTCTATTTGCTGCTAATGAAAATACTTGGTAGCCGCCACTATCGGTTAATATTGGTCGATCCCAACCCATGAATTTATGCAAGCCACCTGCAGCTTCAAGCACTTCGGTTCCTGGTCTTAAATACAAATGATAGGTATTCCCAAGAATAATTTGGGCTTGTACGTCTAATTTTAATTGCTGTTGCGTAACCGCTTTAACGCTTCCCACCGTGCCAACTGGCATAAAAATGGGTGTTTGTATGGTTCCGTGATCGGTTTGAATAGTACCCGCACGGGCTTTTCCTGATTCAGACTCAATATTAAATGCTAGTGCCGCCATTTTGCAAATGTCATCTTTTTTCCACATACACACAAAGCGTACACTATCAGGCCCTATATCTGCTATTTTTGCCAAATGATGATACCGTCGATATTGTGGGCAATTGTATTTTATTGTTTCTGCACTGTAATAGCCATTCAGGTTCTTTATTATCTTTTCTTTTTTAGACGTTTGGCATTTTTTAAAGGCATGCCTCCTACCCCAGATTCTATGGAGCATCCGGTTTCAGTGGTGATTTGTGCGCGCGACGAAGCCAATAATTTAATGAAAAACCTTCCAGGCATTTTAATTCAACAATACAAAAGTTCGCACGAAGTAGTATTGGTTAACGATAATTCAACCGATGAAAGCCGTTACTTAATTGATGAATTTAAAAAAACATTCAAAGCCATTAATCATATAGAACTTACGCAAGAAGCCAAAATGATTACTGGAAAAAAATTCCCTTTGTCAATGGGTATTCGCAGCGCCAAATATGAGATTGTATTATTAACCGATGCCGACTGTGTACCTGCTTCTGAATTTTGGATTCAAAAAATGCAAGACGCATACAAAGACAATACCGAAATTGTTTTGGGCTATGGCGCATACCATAAAAAACCAGGCATCCTCAATAAACTCATTCGATTCGAAACCTTTCACACTGCCTTACAATATTTGTCTTACGCATTAGCTGGCAAACCTTATATGGGTGTTGGCAGAAACCTGAGTTATAAAAAAGAGGTCTTCTTACGCAACAAAGGATTTTCTTCTATCAATCAAATACCAAGTGGCGACGATGATTTGTTTATTAACCAAGTAGCAAATTCAAAAAACACCACTATTGTTATTGACCATAGTGCACATACACTTAGCGATCCTAAACGTACTTGGAACGAATGGATGTCTCAAAAATACCGCCATTTTTCTACCGCTCGTTATTACAAAGGAGGCCATAAATTTTTATTAGGATGGTACTCGTTTAGTTTGTTTTTAATTTATCCATTGCTAGCAGTATCTATGATATTTTTTAATTGGTGGATGGCACTTGCTGTTTTTGGTGTTCGTTTATTCATTCAATCCATTGTTTACTTTAAAGCCATGAAAAAATTAAACGAAGCCGACCTATGGCCTTGGTTTATTTTTCTGGATATTTGGATGTTCTTTTTTTACATTTTCACACTACCCGCTATATGGAAAGCACCCCGCAAAAACTGGGATTAATCCTGAAATATTTCAGCGATTTTACCGAAGCACAAATAGCGCAATTTGCGGCATTAGAAGCTTTATACACCGAATGGAACGCAAAAATAAATGTAGTGTCTCGCAAAGACATCGACAGTATTTATTTACACCATGTATTGCATTCTTTAAGTATTGCAGCACTAGTTGAATTTAAACCCGGTTGTCAAATAATTGATATTGGCTGTGGTGGCGGTTTTCCTGGCGTGCCATTGGCTATTTTTTTTCCAAATACCGAATTTCATTTGGTAGATAGCATTGCTAAAAAACTAAAAGTTGTAGAAGCTGTTTGCGAAGGTGCTGGCATTAAAAATATTACCACACAACATACTAGGGCCGAAGAAATAAAAAATAGAAAATTTGATTTTGCAATTTCGCGTGCGGTTGCGCCACTGAAAGATTTATGGACCTGGGCCAACCCCTTGCTTCGAAAAGGCAGCCACCACGATATTGTAAACGGACTAATTTGTTTAAAAGGTGGAGACCTTAACCAAGAAATTTCTGAAAGCGGATTGCGTCCTAAAATGATGCCGATTTATAAAATTTTCCCGGAAGAATATTTTCAAGAGAAGTATATCATTCATGCTGGAAAAAACTAAACCACTAGTTGGTGTATTTAAATTTTTCTAACACTTTCATTTGCGGTGTATCCTTTCCATTTTTTGGCTCTACCGATAATTTATAATCATGCCACCAAGGACCTCCTGCCCAATAAGTGCCATTCACTTTATTGTGCCGCAAAAAGTTTAAAAAGTTTTCTAAAACCACCAACCATCTTTCATCTTTATTAGGTACTCCATACTCGCCAATGAATCCTTTTTTATGGTATTTCTCTAGCCAATCTACAAAAGGCCGAACCATGTCTATGCCAGTGTATTCGGTAGCTTCACACTCGTCGTATACACGAAAATCATCGCCACAAGTAGCAACATACCTGCCCGAATAATCTTTATCAAAATAACAATGTGCTTCGTAAATTATTTTATCGGATGGGTCAAATAAATCTATCAGGCTTGCATTATACTCGTACCATTTTTCGCTATTTGCATAGGAGTTTCCATTAATAAATATAGCCGGCACTTCGTCTACAGTTCTAATGGCATCAATGGCGTCTTGCGCCAATACATGCCAAGGACAATTAGGCAACATATCGTGTGGCTCATTCATTACATCGTAGCCGTAAATATTTTTTTTATCTTTTAATACTGTTGCAATTCTCAACCATAAATCTTGAAAACTTTTTCGAGAAACTTGTGCTGAACCCAATACATATTCAACACCATTTTTACTATAGCGCCCAAAGTTTTGCAGGGTTAATAATACTTGCATGCCATATTTATTACAGTTAGCTATAAACTGCAATAACCTATTTAATTCTGCTGTATTTAAAGGCTTATTTAATTCTGGCTGAATGCGCTCCCACTTAAAGGGCAAACTAATTAGCTTGATTCCTTTTTGGGCATAATAATCTATACAAATATTGTTGGGATAAATATAATCTTTACCAAAAGTTCCTGGCAAATGATTTAAGCCAAACTCAGCGCCACAAAGGTTTACACCAAAAGGCTGCCTATTGCCTTGGGCAACAACTTGGCCTACAAAGAGTAAGCAAACGCTATAAAATAAGTAGGGTATTTTATGCAATTTGTATCTTAAATATTTATTGAATAATACCTGAAAATTTAATCAGGTATTACCAATTTATTGTTCGTTTTATTAATATCCGCCATTCTATAAGATGGGTCAATTTCAATGGATTTTAAATCTTGAATTGGCCTACTAGTTTCTAGTTGATATTCTGGATGCGTCCAATGCCATTCTTTGTGTACAATTCTATTAACAGCAGATTCATTTGGCTTTTCTCCAAACATCAAATCTAAAGGCATATAATGCAATTCTTTAGTGCCATCTTTAAACGTTAACAATACTTCTACAGGCATTGGCATTTTGCCTATTCTTTTTATTGTAACAAAAGTTTTATTGTCTTTAGTACTAATATCACCAACAGCATAGTCAATGGTTTTGGTGCTATTCACCCAATACTCTTTGTACCACTGTAAAGCCAAGCCAGAAGTTTTTTCTGCAACCCTAATAAAATCATTGGCATTAGGATGTTTAAAATGCCATTGGTCGTAGTAATTCAGTATTATTTTATTGCGAATACTATCTCCAACAATATATCCTAACTGACCCATAAATGTTGCTCCTTTAGAATAAGAGGCAGCACCATAAGCCAAATTGGTATTGTAATGGTCTGAATGGGTACTCAATGGTTCTTCAAAACCAGATTTTGCCAAACTAATATATCCTTCAAAACTACCTGATTGGTGTAGCGGCAATTTTGTTTTATTTATTTCATTCATACGCACAAGGCCCGATTTTGCACCAGCCGATGTATGTGGCGATAACTGCGCCCAGTTTTGATAATACTCGTCCGACACTTCACCTGTTGCATAATCGGTAAAGCCTTCGTCCATCCAAGGAAACAAGCTTTCGTTGGTTCCCATAATTTGTTGATACCAAGTATGCATCCACTCATGAAAAACAGTTCCCAAACTTGGCCCTTTAATTAAGGTTGCCATTGCATATTCCATTCCACCATCTCCACCTTGAATAAAGGAATATTGTGGGTAAGGATATTTTCCAAAATGCTTTTCTATAAATGGTAATACTTTGTCGGCAGCCCACAATACATTGGCCCAAGCACTGTCATTGCGTGCATCGGTTGGTTTATAAAACACATGTAACATAACCCCTGATGCCGATTTTTTAGAAAGGTGCTTAAATGTTGGATCGGCAGCCCAAACAAAATCGTGGATATTAGACCCTGTAAAATTCCAGGTTAAATTATTTTGTGTTGCTGCAGGAACTTTAACGCCGGCTCCTTCAAATCCAAATCCTATTTGATTGGCATTTTGCAATACACCTGTTGCAGCAATCATATAGTTTTTATCAATCGAAATTTTTACATCATAATCGCCCCATACACCATAAAATTCTCTTGCTATATAAGGATTGGCATTCCAACCTTGGTAATCGTATTCTACCAATTTCGGATACCATTGACTCATGCTATAACGCACCCCTTCTGCATTGTCTCTACCACTGCGGCGAATTTGCACAGGAACTTGTGCTTCGAAATTAATGTCTAATATGGTTTTAGATTTTGGTAAAATAGCTTTGTCTAATCTTACTTCTAAAATAGTTTCGTGTTCTATTAATTGTTGGTCTTTACCATTTATTTTAATGCTATTTACTTTTTGGTAGCCAATTTCGGTAGGAGATAATTTACTAATTCTATCCTTTACACGTGCATCCCAATCTGGTGTTTGGTCGCCCCTTCTATTGGTTAATAAAATTTTACCCAACTCTCTGCTTCTAACATCCATACTACTATTTGGCTGAAACGCATTCCAGTATAAATGGATAAACACTTTATTTAAAGTATCTGGCGAATTATTAATGTACTCTACTTTTTCTGTACCATTCAATTTGTTAGAAACAACATCCATTGCTACATTAATATTGTATTTAATGTGCTGCTGCCAACGATCTGGTTGGGCTTGCAAAGAATTTGCTTGAAAAACTGCAATAACAAATAGTAATACGATTGCTAAATGACGCATAAAATTGGTTTAGGGTATAAATGTCTGCAAATATCTAGAAGAAATAGGAAAAAATAATTAAGTGGAGTTATTCCTTACCTGCAATCACCACTACAATTTCGCCTTTCACCGATTTTTCTTTAAAGTAGGCGGCTACTTCGGTTAAACTACCTCGTTTGTTCTCTTCAAACATTTTGGTGAGTTCACGGCTTACACAACAAATTCTATCTGCCCCAAAATACTGGGCAAGTTCTTCGAGTGTTTTTACTAATCGCATGGGGCTTTCGTAAATAATTATGGTGCGCTCTTCGGTAGCGAGTTGCTTGAGCATGGTTTGTCGGCCTTTTTTCATAGGCAAAAACCCTTCAAACACAAATCGATTGGTAGGAATGCCACTATTAACAAGTGCTGGCACAAATGCAGCAGCACCGGGCAAACAATTTACAACCACATCGTATTTAATACATTCTCTAACCAATAAAAAAGCAGGGTCTGAAATGCCTGGTGTACCTGCATCGGTAATTAATGCCATGGTTTTTCCAGCCCTTAATTGGTCTACAATATGCGGCACAATTTTGTGCTCATTATGTTGGTGATAAGGCGATAAAGGTTTGTGAATCTGGTAGTGATTCAACAGTTTTGAAGAAGTCCGCGTATCCTCACACAAAATAACATCTACCTGTTGCAATACTTCCAAAGCACGCAGCGTAATGTCTTTTAAATTACCAAGTGGTGTTGGAACTAGGTACAACACTTAGTTTACCATTTCTATTTCAAAAAATTCCATCACAGGATTGGCTAATAATTTTTGACAAGCATCTGTTGCAATTTGTTTAGCCGCCGCTTCTGATTCAGCATCAATATCTAAAGTAATGTGTTTACCTACACGCACATCGGCAATAGTAGTTAATCCTAGGTTAGATAAACCACCTAAAACTGCTTTACCCTGTGGGTCTAATAAATCTTTTAAAGGCATTACTTTAATCTGAACATGATAAGTCATATATAATCTTTAATTAAGTTATTTATAGTACAAAGATAGAATTGTATAAGCTATAAAACTCAGTGTTACCGCTAACCATCCAAAAACAACGGCACCAACAATAGTAATAATAGCTAGCATAATAAATGGTAGCAAGGCTTTGAACGAAAATGATTTAAATTTTAAAGCCATCATTGGTAAAGTAGAAACCATCAAATAAGAGGCAATAATAATGATGGCATACCAGAACCAATAACTACGCAATAAATTAATTATCCAAACATCTTTTGCAAACCAATACACCAAAGGAAATGAAGCAATCCAAAGTCCTGCTGCGGGAGTTGGCACACCCTTAAATCCATACGATTGATTGGTATCAATATTAAATCTTGCCAATCGATAGGCCGCAGCACAAGGCATAATAAAAGCCGGCAACAAAAACAATGTATTAATTTCTAAACCACCCAATTGCTGCGCAAATGACAAGCGTAAAAATTGGTAAATAATTAAACCGGGCGCCACACCAAAACTCACCACATCTGCCAATGAATCTAATTGCTTACCCATTTCTGAAGGCACTTTTAATAAGCGCGCTAAAAACCCGTCAAAGAAATCTATTACTGCAGCAATCCCAATAAAAATACTTGCCATATAAATACGTTCAGGTATCTCCACTAAGTTTTCGCCACTAGCATCTACAGAAAGCGCTAAACCAGACTGCATGATATACACAATGGCAATGCATCCAAAAAATAAATTGCCTAATGTAAAAAGATTTGGAATCTGTTTTTTCATGTAATTGGTTCTATGATTTTTTCATCAAACGTTCAATCTCTTCAATGGTAATAGGAATATTTTTCATCAAATCAATATTGCCATTTTTGGTGATCCAAAAATTGTTTTCAATTCTTACTCCCATTTGCTCTTCTTCAATATAAATACCTGGCTCAATGGTAAACACCATTCCAGCCTTAATAGGCGCTGTTCTGGTTCCTAGGTCGTGCACATCAACACCTAAATGGTGCGAAATGCCATGGTATAAATATTTTCTGTACGCACGATTTTCGTTGTCTTCATTCTTAACATCGGCCTTAGTAATCAAACCAATTTTTACAAACTGACTTGTTGCTTCGTCGCCAATTTTTTCGGTATAATCAACAATACTAATGCCTGGTTTTAAAATTGATTTGGCATAATTGTGTAAATGCAAACAAGCATTGTACACTACTTTTTGACGGGCAGAAAATTTACCATTCACAGGAATAGTACGTGTTAAATCGGCACAATATCCACCGTATTCTGCACCAAAATCCATTAATATTAATTCGCCATTTTTACATTCTTGGTTATTAGAAACATAGTGCAAAGTTCTTGCCCTATCGCCACTTGCTATAATGCTGCCGTATGCCGGACCCGTTGCACGTTGGCTTAAAAAACTATGAAATATTTCTGCTTCAATTTCATACTCCATTACGCCAGGCTTAACAAACTTAAGCAAGCGACGGAAAGTTTTATCTGTAATATCAATTGCTTTTTGCAGCACTTCTACTTCTGCTTTTGATTTTATGCCACGAACCTCTTTCATTATTTTGGCGGCACGATCGTATTGGTGTAAAGGATAACGCGCTTTCATTTCTGAAATAAAGCGGTATTCCCTTGTTTGAATTAAAGATGCTTTTCTATCGTTTTCGTTAGAGTCTAAATAGATAATATCAGCTAAATGAACCCAGGTTTGCAACAAAGCATCAATACTATCTAGCCAAATAATGGTTTTAATACCCGAAATAGTTGTGGCTTCTTTTGCACGCAAACGCTTGCCATCCCATTTTTCTTTTAATTCGTTAGGACGAACCAATACCAATACTTCTTTATATTTTGGATCAGGGCAATTTGGAAACAAAATCACCATAGAATCTTCTTGTTCAACGCCTGTTAACCAATACAGGTCGGTGTTTTGCTTAAATGCATGCAAGGCATCTCCATTAGAAGGAATTTCGTCATTGCTTACAAAAATTGCAATACTATTGGGGCGCATTGAAGCAACAAAACGTTTTCTGTTGTCTATAAAAAGCTTGGTATCCAACGGTAAATATTTCATAAAAAACGGTTGATTTGCTGCAAGATAAAAATTAACATCCATACAAATGAATAAGCATTTGCAGAAAGCCCATTTTAACCAAAGAATAATTGAAATAAAGCACTAAAACTTAACTGTAGGGCATTTAATGCCGCTAGAGGAATTAGAAAAGATGCCCGACTTAATAATAGACATTTCATAAGCCCCTCTTGATCCATTGATGCTGCTTAGCGAAGAAATGGTTGCATCATAATTAAAAGTGCATTTAAGGTCGTTCACTTGGTAGCCAATCATAGGTATTAATGCATCGTTATTTCTATAATACATTCCCACTATTAATTGCTGGTATCCATCGCCACTTAAATTACGGTTGGCATTACAACCTAAAACTGTTTCCCAACTTGGCCCCATTTTACTTACATAAATATTGGGGTTAACAATCCATAGATTTCCAATTTTAATATTGGCATTTGCAAAAGCCGTATACCTTCTATCTAATTGATTGTTTGCAATGCTAGCATCAAAAAAACTTTCTCTTGGTCTGTTCACATGCATCATACTAATACCTGCATTAAAATAGGCATTGTCCGATGCAAAAAAAGCGTAGTTGATCCCTACTTGTAAATCGAGGTATCCAACTTGATTATAAGCAAATGGTTCGTTTGCCGGAATACTAATATCAAAAAATTGTCCGTTCCATTGGTTATCGAATCGAAGCTTAGAAAGGTCAATAGTTTTAGTAACATATCCCAAACTAAATCCACCACTCAATAAACTATTATACCCTAACATTTGATGATAGGCAATTGAGCCTGAAACATTTGTGGCAGTAAGGCTTCCAGCGCCACCTGCTGCATCCTTTAAAATAGCGCCACCTATACCAATCCAGCCATTTTCAAAACGGTCTTGCATAATGCGCGCATCGCCCCAAATACCCATTGTATTATAGGCAGTTCCAAGGTTTGCAAATTGATTTCTAATATTGCCGCCTAACCTGAAATCGTAGTCGGGATTAAATCCAGTATTGGCAGGATTTACCAATAAAGGCGCATTATAATATTGCGAAAAATGCAAGCCCTGTCCACTAGCAGTTATTACTACAATGGAAAAGAAAATACTTACTAATATTTTAAATAACTGCTTCATGTTTTATCACCTCAATAAAGTGATATCTCCTTTTTTTAATAATTTTTCTTTGGTACTAAATTCAACTTGCAAAGTATAATGATATACATCTTGTGCTAATGGCTTTCCATTTAATAAACCATTCCAACCCTCTGTTTGGCTAGTAGAAGCAAAAACTAAATTACCCCATCTATCATAAATACGCCAAGTCATTTGTGCAATACCAAATCCATGTATATAAATGATATCATTGTTCCCATCTCCATTAGGTGAAAATGCATTTGGAATATCTAAAATAGGATTAATAGTTACTGAAATTGCCTGACATGCTGTATCAGAACAACCAGCGGCATTATAAGTTACCAAACAAGCATTATAAGTTCCTGTTGCTGGATAAATATGTTTTACAATAGCCGATTTTACCGATGTTACAGTTGAATCGCCATCGCCAAAAATCCATTTATACAAATTACCCCCCGATGAATTATTACTAAAACTAACTGCCGTATTAGGCTCTGTTGGTTGAGGCGAATAAATATAGGCCGATATAGGTTTAGGGCTAACTGTAATGGTAAACCTAGTAGTATCTACTTTGTTACAAGTATTGGTATCAATAGCTATTAGCGTAACCACATAAGATCCTAAACTTGCATACAAATGACTAGGACTTGTTTGTGTATTTAAAGGAGATCCATCGCCAAAATTCCAAATAAAATCTTGCCCTGCTAATGAAGTATTGGTAAACTGTGCAGTATAAGGCAAACAGCCCAAAGCAGGGGTAGTAAACCTTGCCGCAACATTTGGTGAAATTCTAATTTGTAAAGTAAATGTGTCGGATTGATTACAATAATTGGTGTCTAATAAAACCAATTTCACATCGTAAGTGCCGGCTGCTATAAAAGTATGAACTAGTGTTTGCGTGCCTGTTAATTGTGTAGTACCATCACCAAAAATCCATAAAAAAGAATTCGCTTTAAAAGGCTTGGCAGTGCCGGTAACTGGTGGCGTAGAATTATTTGTAAACTGATAACTTAAAGAAGCGCATGGCGGTAATTTAGTAGCCGTAAATCCTATAATTGCTTCGTCATTTCTAACACGCAAATTCAAGTAAGACGAATCGGCAATATTACAACTTGCAGAATCTATTGAAATTAATTTTACCCTATAAGTTCCAATAGCAGTAAATACATGCGAATTTTTAGGGGCAAAAGTAGTATCGTTTTTTGTGCCATCGTTAAACTGCCAAACATACATTTTACCCATGGCCAATGAGTCTTCAAAATCAACCGTTAAAGGCACACAACCAGAAGTGTCGCGAGAGCGTCCATTAATAGTTGCTACTAAGTCTGTACCAACTCCTGCCAAATTAAATGCAATTTTAATAGCAGCTAAATTACAGCCGCCTTGTTGTGCATTTAAAGCTCCATTTGTTTGCGACCAAACACCAGCCGATGTTGGAAATCTTGCACCTCCACCGCAGTTGGCACATACTGCCTGATAGATAATGCCATTTCTATCAAACCTACTAGTACCGCCGTCTACATGGTCGGGGTAATTGCCTCCATTTTGTCCAAAAAAGCTACCGTATTTTAAACTATTTGCATTTTTTTCAAGTACAATAAAATAAAAATCACTGCCATCTGTACTGTTTAAAACAGCATCAGGTGTAACTAATAAACCCTTGGTTCCAGCACTAGGATAGTCTGGTGGTGTTTTACTAAATGTATTCCCCAATCCACCCCAACCAGACACATAAATATTTTCACATCGATCAATTAAAAAAGCAGTTGGCGAAATATTAGGAATAGCAGATGGTGTTCCAAAATTGGTAGAGAAAATAATGCTATTTAAATCTTGCGATAATTTTGTTACAAATTGTTTAGAACCATTCACACTAAACACTGCATTCGTTACAGGAATATCACCAGTAGTGGTTCCCATAATATAAGGGAACGAAAATTTATCGAACTGAATGCCATAAATTAAATCAATACCTACAGTGCCAAAATAGGTTGATTTTTTTAGCACCCCATTGTTATCAAATATGGCTACAAATCCATCACTTGATCCACCCATAAAACCTGGAGTAACACTACCTGTTTTGTCTCCGGGAAAATCACTACTCACTGTAGCACCCGCTACATAAATATCATTGTTCGATGGATTCAAGGCCAGTACAAATGCGGCATCATCATCATTGCCACCCAAATAAGTACTAAATAAAGCAGTAGTAAGGGTAGGATCAAATTTTAAAACAACTGCATCTTGTGCTCGGCCTGTTGCAGCATTTCTACCACCATTTGTAGTTTGTGTAGCATTAGCAGTAGGAAAATTGGTTGATTGTGTGCAAGAAGACAAATAAATATTTCCAGCATCATCAACAATCACTTCGCTTCGGGCATCATCGCCATAATTTCTATTAATAGATTCTGCACAACCAGGATTATTTGCTGTTGATTTACAAATTTCTTTATCCTTAATATTCACGCCATCTTCTCCTGATCCACCAATAATTCTCGACCCAATTAAAGCAGTACCCGAACTATTTAATTTAGATAAAACAATATCCCAACCACCACCTCCCACACCATATTTAGTGCCAGGATAATTTGATGAAGAAGTACGTCCTGCAATGATTAAATTATTATTTGCATCCACTACCAAACTATGGGGTTGTTCACTTCCATTTGATCCACCAATATAAGTAGCATATACCCTACTCGTTCCTGTAGAATTAAACTTCATAATGGCAATATCAAAGCCATTATTATTAGGCCCACTAAAAATGGTGCTATAGGCGCCAACACTTGCAGGAAAACCATTTCCAAAAACAATGCCACCTGCGTAAAAATTTCCTTTACTATCATAGGTTGCCGTATATCCCCAGTTACTAGCAGTACTTCCTGTATAGGTAGAAAATATTAATGGATCTATCACCAATATTTCTTTATTATTAATCGGTTGGTTTAAATGAAAACGTACAATATTTCCTTTCAATTCATAACTACAAGAAATTTCTTTTTTTCCTGCATTGTTTAATTGATAACTATACGGCGCCAACTCTTTTACTTCTTGAACCGATGTTTTTATTAATAGATTTTGGTCTTTAATACTTAATCCATCGGTGCCAGAAAAATACAATGCAATTTGATTAACGTCGCCACCCGGATGCACTATAAAATCGTATTTTAATTTGCCATTTTCTGAATAGTACCTAACATCAATATTTTTATACAAATCTTTGTAAGTAATGGCAGCGTATAATTGACAATTTGATACCCATTTACTTGGGTCATTACCAATAAAATAATTATTATAACTCGGTAATGCTTTGTCGGGAACTGCAATTGGCGCAGGATTGGCATTTAAAAAACTTACATCGTATAAATGCGAATGCATGGTATTGGGCTCACCCACCGTTGCAGCATTTGGAATAATTTTTTTGGTGTCACGACCTTCTTTATTATCAACTATTTGGTCATGTGTTTGGTGAACGCTTAACGCATTTATTTCAGCTACATCATACAATAGCATTCTATAGCCACCATCTTTTTTTAAGGCAAATGCCCCTGTTGTTAAATCGCCTTTATAACTTAATTGTTTTTCCCACTGACCTTTATTTTCAACAAACTCAAGGTATGCTTGCGCCGTAACTTGCTGGCAAAAAAATGACAACAAAAAAATGAATCCTATTTTAGTTACAGCGCTCAATTTGATTATTTAATTATAAGTTACGATATTTTACTCCAACCATTCTTTCCTTTCTGCTGTTGAAGGTAATTTTTCAATTGCAAATTCTTTGCCATATTTAACTCCTGATCTTCTTCACACAACAGTTCTGCGGCGGCTCTAGCTTTTTCTAATACCTCTCTATCATTCACAATACTAGCTAGTTTAAAATTCAGTGCCCCACTTTGCCTAGTACCCTCAATGCTACCCGGACCGCGGATTTCAAGGTCTTTCTCTGCAATTTTAAACCCATCATTCGTAGCACACATTATATTGATACGTTCCTTGGCCTCTTTGCTTACTCGAGCACTAGTTAATAAAATGCAAAAACTTTTTTCGGAGCCCCTTCCAACCCTACCTCGAAGCTGGTGCAACTGCGATAAACCAAATTTTTCGGCACTTTCAATTACCATCACCGAAGCGTTCGGCACATTCACCCCAACTTCAATTACGGTAGTTCCCACCAAAATTTGCGTGTCGCCACTTATAAACCGTTGCATATTGGTATCCTTCTGTTCATTCGGTTGACGACCGTGCACCATACTAATTCTATAAGCAGGTTCTGGAAAAAAGCTTTTTACTTGCTCATATCCCTGCATTAAATCTTCGTAACTGAGTGTTTCGCTTTCTTCAATTAAGGGATACACATAATACGCTTGCCTGCCTTTGGTAATTTCTGTTTTTACAAAATCCATTACACTAGCCCTAGCTGTTTCGTAGCGATGTACTGTTGTAATAGGAATTCTACCTGGCGGCAATTCATCCATAATACTATAGTCTAAATCGCCATAAGCAGTCATGGCCAATGTTCTTGGAATTGGTGTGGCCGTCATTACCAAAACATGCGGAGGCAGTGTTGCTTTTGCCCAAAGTTTGGCACGCTGCGCAACACCAAAACGATGTTGCTCATCTATAATTGCTAAACCCAAATTTTTAAACTGTACTATGTCTTCAATAATAGCGTGTGTACCAACTACAAAATGAATCGTATCATCTAACAAACCTTGTAAAATTCTTTTGCGCTCTTTAGTTTTGGTGCTTCCTGTAAGTAATGCAATTTCAACAGGCATTTCTTTTAATAATTCGCTCAAGCCATGAAAGTGTTGCTGGGCCAATATTTCAGTAGGTGCCATCAAACAACTTTGATATCCATTATCGGCAGCCAATAACATACTTAACAATGCTACAATCGTTTTACCACTACCCACATCGCCTTGCAATAAACGATTCATTTGATGCCCACGTGCCGTATCATTTCTAATTTCTTTAATTACTCTTTTTTGTGCACCAGTTAAATTAAAGGGTAAATATTTTGAATAAAATGTATTAAAAATATCTCCAACTTTTTCAAACACAACTGCCCTGCTCACTCTATAACGTTGCAGTCTGGTTAATTGTAATCGCACTTGTGCAATAAAAAATTCTTCGAACTTTAAGCGTTCAATTGCTTTATCGTAAGATGCTGCAGAAGTAGGAAAATGAATTTGACAATTCGCTTCGTAGCGTTCCATCAAACCATATTGTTTACAAATACTTGCTGGAATATTTTCAACCAATTCATCGGGATGCAAAATAGAAATCAAGGCATAAGTTAGCTTACCAATTTGTCGGCCATTCAAGCCCCTTGCTTTTAATTTTTCAGTACAAGGATACACAGGTTCTAAAAAAGATCTGCCATCTGCTTTGGCCGGAACAAAAGCTTCAATTTCTGGATGAACAATTTGAGGCTTGCCCCCAAAAAAACCGGTTTTTCCAAAAACCAGGTATTTACTTCCTACAATTAAATTTTTCTGCACCCAAGTAATACCCTGAAACCAGGTTAATTCTAAAATGCCAGAAGCGTCTTTTATTTGAGCCACCAATCGTTTCGACCTTTTTTCGCCAATTATTTCAAAAAACAATAGCGTACCTGCCACCTGAATATAATCGGTATTGGCCCCAATATCACTGATTTTGTTAATTTGGGTTTTGTCTATATGCCTGTTGGGATAATGGTTTAAGAGATCGGCAAAGGTAAAAATCTCTAATTCTTTTTTGAGCATATCGGCACGCAAAGGCCCTACTCCTTTTAAGTATTCAATGGGCGATTGTAATATGTAATTGTTTTGGCTGATATGGGCACTTTTAAATGATTATGCAATGTTACTACAAAGCAGTGTTCAGACCATGCAATAAACTTAACTGCATTGCTTATCTTCGCGCCATGGCAAAAGAGGTTGTATTAAGTGGAATTAGGCCAACAGGCTTTCTGCACCTAGGAAACTATTTCGGTGCAATGCGCAATTATGTGCGGATGCAGGATGAATATAACTGCTATTTTTTTGTGGCAAACTGGCATAGTTTAACCACCCATCCCGATACCAAAGAGCTGCGAAACAGCGTAAACAGGGTTGTTGCAGAGAATATTGCCTGCGGACTCGATCCCGAAAAAGTGGCTTTATATGTTCAAAGTGATGTACCTGAAATTGCAGAGCTTTATTTGTACTTAAATACAATGGCCTACAAAGGAGAACTTGAAAAGACCACCACATTTAAAGAAAAAGTACGTTTAAATCCCGATAATGTAAATGCAGGACTATTAACCTACCCGGTTTTAATGGCTGCCGACATTTTAATACATAGAGCCGTAAAAGTTCCCGTAGGAAAAGACCAAGAACAGCACCTAGAAATGGCCCGCAATTTTGCCGATCGCTTTAATCATCGCTATGGCAATGTATTACCGCTACCTCAGGCTTTTAATTATGGAGGCGAACTTGTAAAAATTCTCAGCCTAGATGGCAACGGCAAAATGAGCAAGAGCGAGAACCAAATGAATACGCTTTACCTTGCCGATACCGACGAATTGATTGGCAAAAAAATCATGAAAGCCAAAACAGACCAGGGTCCTAGCACGCCAAATTCGGCTAAACCAGACTATATAGAAAACCTATTTACATTGATGCGATTGGTTAGTGGCGCAGATGTGGTAGGCAAATTCGAAGACGATTTTAATGCAAGTAGCGAAGGCCACTGCATTATCCGTTATGGCGATATGAAGAAGCAGTTGGCTGCCGATATGATAGAATTCATTAAACCAATTAGGGCAAAAGCAGCAGATATTCAAGAAAATAAAGACTTATTACACAAAATAACCCGCCAAGGAGCAGAGAAAGCAAGGGCCAGCGCCAGTGAAACGCTAAAGCTTGTTCGATCGGCTATTGGCATGAATGAAAGCTAGTTATTTCTAATAATCTGTGTTGAATAAAAACTTTTCATTAAGTTCGTTCACTTATCTCTATTTAGCATACCTATAGTTATGGCAAAACCAAAGAAACCCAAGCACGTAGCAGTTGCAGGCAATATCGGCGCCGGCAAAACCACTTTAACCGAAATGTTAAGCAAGCATTATCGTTGGATACCTCAGTTCGAAGATGTAGACCATAATCCATATTTAATGGATTTTTATGAAGACATGCCACGCTGGAGTTTCAATTTACAAGTGTATTTTTTAAATAGTAGACTAGCACAATTATTAGAAATTCAACACGGAACAGAAACCGTCATTCAAGATAGAACCATCCACGAAGACGCAAATATTTTTGCGCCAAACTTGCACGAGATGGGCTTAATGAGCAAACGCGATTTCGACAACTACTACCAATTTTTTCAAACATTGAAAACAATGGTACAGCCGCCAGACTTATTAATTTATTTAAAATGTTCTGTACCAACTTTGGTATCACAAATACAAAAAAGAGGTAGAGAGTACGAAGAAAATATTCGTTTAGATTATTTAAAAAGACTCAACGAACACTATAACCGTTGGATAGATGGTTACAAAGAAGGCCCTTTATTAATTATCGATTGCGATAAAAATAAGTTTGCAGAAAACGAAGAAGACTTCGGACAAATCATTAGCAAAGTAGACGGAACCCTTTTTGGTTTGTTCTAGTATTTCTATTTGTTTTAAAAATCTCAGATGCGCCAATTGTTTGTTTGGTTATTTCGGCTGAATGGCTGGAAGATAGAAGGTCCACTCCCAGAGGGCGTAAAAAGAGCCGTTATTATTGCAGCACCACATACCACCAATTGGGATTTTGTGTATGCCCTAGCCGCATTCTATCAATTAAAAACACCCTTACGTTTTTTAGCAAAAAAAGAATTATTCTGGTGGCCATTTAAGTTAATACTAGAAAGCATTGGTGGCATAGCAGTTAAGCGCAATAAAAAAACAAAACTGGTAGACGATATAGTAACCCTGTTTGAACAAAACGAAGAACTCATGTTACTCATACCCGCCGAAGGAACTAGAAGCTGGGTAGATAAATGGAAAACCGGATTCTACCATGTAGCACTAAATGCCAAAGTACCCGTACTTTTGGGCTATTTAGACTACGAGAAAAAAACAGCCGGATTTGGCCCACTGATTTACATGACAGGCAATCCTATTACAGATGCCAATACCATTAAAGATTTCTACCGAAACATTAAAGGCAAGTATCCAAAAGATTTTAATTTAGAGGGATTGGATTTGGGTTAATTGGGGTTGTTGGGTTGAGAATTAGGTTTCAATTTGCATTTTATTTTTATTATTACGATCTTTGACAACAACTTAGTGATGTGTTTTATAACCAACAAACTGGTTGTGATTTGCTTTCAATTTTTATTA
>CAIKZP010000055.1 GCA_903831935.1 uncultured Bacteroidota bacterium
GGTAGAGGTTTTTGTTGCGATACTTGGATGCAGTCAGCTTACCTATGTAGAAGCAAGTTATAGTCAGCAAAAAGAAGATTTAATTGCAAGTTGCGAGCGTTGCTTACATTTTATTGGTGGTGTACCGTCCGGTCCGCAAAAGCCACTCATTTGAGTGGCTTTTTTGCTTTCTACAGTAGCATAAATACTTATTACTTCTTTAATTATCAATGTTTAACTTATTATAACCACAGTCACCACAAAACCTTTCTGGTGCAATCGATTGCGTAGATTTCGAAATACTTAAAATAATTTATTGTTTAATTTTCGTCGCGTTTTCAATCGATTGCTTCATTTGAATACATCTCAAATGCCATTCGGCAGACTGACGTAAAATATAAATTAATCACTGCTGGAGACGATTGTTCCAGCCCTAACCAATTTCTATGTCAAGAATAATGAGAAAATCACCATTTTCCTGGTCTTTGCTAATTTGCCATTTTATCAACAAGGAATCGTTTCGATTCTTTAAACTACAACCCATCTCTTATTCATTAAATAAATCAATTGCATTTGGCATAATGCTTTTTTTAATGATAACCACACAAACCATTGCACAACAAGGAACCAAAACAGTAACTGGAACCGTGCGTGACGAAAACGGACAACTAATGCAAGGCGTTTCCGTAAAAATCAAAGGCATTAGTAAAAACACCGTTACAGATGCAAATGGTCATTATACTTTATCTGCTAATGCAAATGCCACACTAGTTTTTGCTTTTGTGGGATTTGGATCAAAAGAAGAAGCACTAAATAACCGCACTACTATTGATATCTCACTAAAAGAAACCAATAAAAATTTGGGCGAAGTGGTGGTGATTGGATATGGCACAGTCAAAAGACGTGACTTAACTGGCGCTGTTTCATCTGTAAGCGGAAAAGATATTGCTGCTACACCTGTTGCAAATATTGCGCAGGCCATGCAGGGAAAATTAACTGGCGTAAATATTACATCTCAGGATGGTCGTCCTGGAGCTGGAATCAATATCCGTGTTCGTGGTGGTGGTTCTATCTCTCAAAGTAACCAAGCATTGGTTTTGATTGACGGTATCCCAGGTAATTTAAATGATATTCCTGCAGATCAGGTTGAAAGCGTAGACGTATTAAAAGATGCGTCTTCATCTGCCATCTATGGTTCTAGAGGAGCGAACGGTGTTGTTTTGGTTACAACGAAATCGGCAAAAGCTGGTAAAACAAATGTCAACTATAATAATTATACCAAAATCAATACCCCTGTTGCTTATTTACAAGCATTAACTCCTTATAACTATTTGCAATATGTTTGGGCCAACGCTGCATCAAATGGAGCTGCTTATCAAACGCCCTTTGAACTATTGTATGGTTTAGGTGCCAATGCTGGAACGAATTCTGGCGGAATTGATGCCTACAAAAACTTACCAATTGATGATATACAGAAACAAGCTTATAAGCAATCTGTTTCATCGAATCATGCAATTTCAATTTCTAGCGGAACCGATAAAACAAAAGTATTATTCTCTGCAACTTATTCAGATGATCAGGGTATGAAGATTCAGTCTTTTCAGAAAAGAATTACTTCACAACTTAAAATCAACCAAAAAATTTCAGACAAAATTACATTTGACATAGATATCCGTTATGCAAATACTGCTACGCTAGGTGATGAAGGTACTTCAAGTGGAGGTGGATCAATCCTTTCATCTGCTTATCAATTCAGACCAATTGCAACCAATCATATTTTAGGATCCCTTGCTGCTTTAACAGCGAGCAATAATATTTCACAATACGGTAAGAACGTTTTATGGGATAATTACAATCCTGTTGCACGTATGGCTGATTATGATCCATTATCACTTTCTCAGAATTTTGTGGGAATGGCTTCTTTGAATTACAATATTATTAAGGGTTTGAATTTTCATAGTGATATCAGCGGAAATGGACTTTGGGGTCAGCGCAAATACTGGTCTGGTGCCGTTTATAGTGGATTCATGGATGATGTTACTGGCAACAAATTGTATGCTGGTAATGCCGACTATCGTAAAAATGATAGCTGGGGCATGCGTTGGGCTAACACTTTAAGTTATGAATTCATTGTAAAAGAAAATCATAAGTTTAATTTATTAGCAGGTACCGAAGCATTCAATTCTGGTGGTACTGGCCTTTCTATTCAAGCGAACTACTTCCCTTCAAACTTTACGAAACAAACTGCATTTGCTCAAATTAATCAGTACGATAGGGCAAGAAATGTATTTGCATTTTCATCTAGTGTAAATACGCCTGATCGTTTAAATTCTTATTTTGGAAGATTGAATTATAGCTATAACAATAAGTATTTCTTTACAGGTACTTTTAGAGCAGATGGATCTTCTAAATTCACTGAAAATAACCGTTGGGGGTACTTCCCTGGTGCCGCTTTAGCTTGGAAAATTTCTCAGGAAAATTTCATGAAAAATGTGAATTGGGTTAGTGATTTAAAACTAAGAGCAGCATACGGTTCAGTAGGTAATAATAATATTCCATCTGGAATGAATGTACAATCATGGGGATCTGTAACTGACCAAAGATCTCAATACGATATTAACCACGCTGCACTTGCTGCCTATCAGTTAAGTACACCGAGTATTTTATCTAACGCAAACCTTAAATGGGAAACCACTATTACGCGTGACCTTGGTTTAGATTTTTCTTTGTTGAATCATAAATTGACTGGTACAATTGATGCGTATTGGAACACTACCCAAGACTTGTTGTTACAAACAACCATTCCGGGCATCACAGGATTTACTTATACTTATGACAATATCGGACAAACAAGCAACAAGGGTATTGAGCTTTCTTTATTAGGCACCCTTGTTGACAAAAAAGATTTGAAAATTACTCTTGGAGGAAACATCACTTTCAATAAAAATAATGTAGACAAATTAGCAGATAATGTAACAGGACTCTATGGTTCAGGCTGGAATGGATCTGCCACCTACCCTGCTTATGACTACCAACTAATTGTTGGCAGACCTGTTGGTTTGGTAAGAGGGTTAACCAATATTGGTTTTTATACCCCGGATGATTTTAATTATAACAATGGTTTATATACTTTAAAAACAGGAGTAGCTGATTTGACTTCTTCTTCTGGTGGTGTAACTCATGGAATCACCACAGGTACCGATCGTCCTACCGGACAGATTGCTTACCCAGGTTTGCCTAAATACAAAGACTTAAATGGAGATGGTAAAGTTGATGACAAAGACCTTGACATCATTGGCAGTAACACACCTAAGTATACTGGAGGTTTTAATTTGAGCGTCAAGTATAAAAACCTCGATTTTGGTTTAAACTTCAACTACAGTGTTGGTAATGATGTTTTCAATGCAAATAAACTATTGTCTTTATTCGGACCAAAAGAAGCTGGGGTTTATCAAAACAAGTTAGATATCATGAGCAATGCTTATAAAATTTACAATGTAGTGAACGGTCAGTTGGTGCGCTTAAAAACGCCAGATGAGTTAAATGCAGCGAATACTAATGCTAGTTTACCATTGTCATATAGCGAAACAGGTGTGACTTCAACACTTGCTATTGAAAATGGATCTTTCCTGCGTTTAAATACATTAATTGTAGGATATACTCTTCCAAAAACTGTATTGGCAAAATTGCACATGAGCAACCTACGTATATATGGTAGCGTTTATAATTTATTAACCATTACTAAGTACAAAGGTTTAGACCCTGAAGTTGGAACAAATGATAACGCTAACGGATCTGTATATCCTACATCAGGATTTGATTATGGTGCTTATCCTCGTGCCCGTTCATTTGTGTTCGGTGTAAACCTTAATTTTTAATCAACATAAAACGCAAATAATGAAACCATATATAAAATATATCACAGCCATTTCGTTTTGCTTTCTTTTTACACAATGTAAAAAGGACTTTTTAGAAGTAAGTTCTCCCTCAAGTGTAGATGACAACTTCGTAACAACTACTCCATCAGAAACATTTAAATCACTATCCTGGTGTTATGCAAACTACCGCCAAAGTTGTGTTATGGGTACATACCGCTGGAATGATCCAGTAGGATCCGATGCAGAATACTATCCTGAAGATGGTTCTACTAATAACATAAATGCTATTGGCCGCTCCGATTTATTAGGTGTTGATGCTGCTGCAGGTGGATTCAACGCGCTGTTTCAAACGCTTGCATTGGCAGGCAGACTTGCAGATATCATTGCAACCAAGGACGTATACAAAGCCGATGTAGCAGCTGGTAAAACAACCGACTGGACACAGCTATACGGAGAAGCCGTAACCATGAGAGCTTTTTGCTATTTTGATTTAATTAAGCATTTTGGCGATATCCCTTATGGCTATGAAAATAAAGTAATTACAGATTATGCATTAAATTCAAGATTTGATATTTATGATAGTTTAATCAGTGGTCTTCAGAAGGCTGAGCCTTACATGTATAAGTTAGGACAAAACGGTATCAATGCAGAAAGAATGTCTAAAACATTTTGCGATGCCTTAATAGGTCAACTTGCACTTTATTCAGGTGGCTATCAAACCATTCGTACCGATGTAGATGGTTTATATGGCAAAGTAACTTTTACCAAAAAAGGAAGCGAAGCCAATAAATGTGTTTACGCACGTCGTAGCGATTATTTGAACTATTATCAAATTGCTAAAACCTATTTACAAAAAGCAGTAGATAATGCTGGAACATCAGTGCTAATTGCTGCAGATACTAGAACCTATGCCAACAATCCTTTTCAACGTCATTTCCAATATTTCCAAGATCTGACCGTTAGTCCAGAGTCTTTGTTTGAAATAGGAAATATTCAGGGAGGAACCTTAACTACTACTAGCGAGTATCCATATGCATTTGGTCGTCCATCAGATGGCGGTAGTTCCAATGCTGCTCCTTGTAAAACTTTCGGTGCGCTTAGAATTGTTCCGGCTGTATATTATGGCAGCTTTGAAACATCCGATCACAGAAGAGATGTAAGTGCCACTGTTACTGCAAGTAATGGCGATGGCAATGAAAAGATGATGACTTTTGTACCTGGAAGTAAAAGTGCTGGTGGAATTTCAACTAATAAATGGGATGAGAATCGAATGAATCCTCCATACGTTGCAGCTCAAAGAAATTCAGGTATCAACTGGCCAATATTAAGAATGGCTGATGTTATTTTATTATTAGCCGAAGCAAAAGCAGAAATCGGAGAAGTAGATGCTGTTACATTGCTAAACCAAATTCGTCAAAGAGCATTTGGTAATACCCTACATAGCTTGGCTTTGTCTGGACAGGCATTAAAAGATGCCATTTTAGAAGAACGTAAATTGGAACTACTAGGCGAAGGACAGCGTCGTTGGGATCTAATACGTTCAGGTACTTATTCTGAGAAAGCTATTGCTGTTCAACAAGATCTATTAGCAACAGTAAACGATCTTAAAACATTGGGCTACCATCGTTATCCAAATGGCAATGATTTTCCTGCTTATATATGGACCAAAAAAGTTACCCTAACAAATCCATTAACTTACGATTGTGCAAGTGCAGATACACTGGCCAATCCTGCAGCATTTCCTGCATGGAGAGGACAATACAATTTCAGTACACTAGCAGCAATAAGCAGCAAAGTAGTAGGCCTAACACACAATATTGCCATTCAGGGATTGTTTCGTTATATCAATCCAACTAGTGCAGAAGCAACTACTCTGCAAACTGCAGGATATACCAAAACTAACTGGGGTATTGATATGGCAAATGCACTGACTGTTTATCAAAGAAATATTCTTTCGGGCATTACCTCAGCTGGTGATCCTCCAAGAATTTACTGGCCAATTCCTTCAGAAACAATCAGTAAATCGAAAGGGAAAATTACAAATGGTTATGGTTTAGCGCAACAATAGATTTGCAATTCCTACAAAAACAAAACCCACTTTTAGAGTGGGTTTTGTTTTTGTAGGAATACTTCAAAAGTTTTAATTCATTTATTTAAGGTCAATAGTATACAACCTTCTATAAATTTCTTCTCTAACCGTACCTGCTCCATTTTTCTTATCTGCCTCAACCCATGCTTTAAACTTTGCATTTTCGTGAATGGCTTTGTAGGCTTCTTCTGATGCCCAATGGCCCATGGTACAGTATCTGTTAATAGTAGATTTATCGTCTTCCTTCACTTTCGAAAAACTATAGTAGTTATTAGAGTAACCTATTTCTTTAATCAAGGCATTTAATGATTTCATGTTCTCTAAGTAGTTTTTTTCTTCCTTAGCATCTTTTAAATCAAAAAGGTGCACAGAGGTGATTTTTGTTTGAGCACTTGTGGTAAGCTGAAATCCAACAATTCCTAGAAAAAGGAATAAAATGATTTTTTTCATGTAATTAATTTACGGGTTATTTAATAAGATGAAAAGTATCAAATGATTAACTCAATTGTACCCGAAAGAATCGTTCATCTGTTCCCGTTTAGCGAATAGGAACAAATTTGAGCGAAAAGCTGAACAGAATTGAATGATTATTGATAAAATAAGCGAAATTCAATACTTTAACGAATGAGTATATAATTATCACATGCTACTTTTAATGAATACTAAAATCATATAATGAAACAAATATTCTTACTATTTATAATATTACTTGGGGTCTGTAAAATAGATTCCATCGCTCAAAAACAACCCAATATCATTTTATTCATTGTAGATGATATGGGATGGACTGATGCTACTAATCCACAATTTCATACACCCAATATTGCCTTGCTTGCCAAACAAGGTGTAAAATTCACAAATGCCTATGCAACTCCAGTTTGTACCCCAACCCGAACTAGTATTTTAACTGGTATGAATGCTGCGCATCATGGCGTAACCAACTGGACAAGTCCTAATAAAAATGATAATAGCGATGCAAATGACACCCAATTCAACCCAAGTAATTGGCAAATGAATGGACTCAGCCCTATAGCCTATACTAGTTATCCGCAATTATTAAAGCAAGCAGGTTACTTTACTATTCATGTAGGAAAAGCCCATTGGGGTGCTGCAGGTACGCCGCAAGCAAACCCTTACAACCTTGGTTTTATGGTAAATATTGCTGGGCATGCTGCTGGCCATCCACAGAGTTATTATGGTAAAGATAATTATGGCAATTTATTGGGTAAAACCAGTTACCAAGCTGTACCCGATTTAGAAGCCTATTTTGGAACGGATAGTTTTTTAACCGAAGCTTTAACCATTGAAGCTTTAAAATCATTAGACGCTCCTATTAAAAACAATCAGCCATTTTATTTAAACATGGCGCATTATGCAGTACACACGCCTATTCAACCAGACGCTAGATTTTTTAAAAAATATTTGAAGGAAGGCTTAGATTCTGCGCAAGCTAAATATGCCAGTTTGGTAGAAGGAGTAGATAAAAGTTTGGGCGATATTATGCAGTATCTCACAGAAAAAAAAGTGGCCAACAATACCATTATTATTTTTATGAGCGATAATGGAGGATTGAGTCTTTCGCCAGCAAGAGGTAAAATTGCCCATTTGCAAAACCTGCCACTTCGTGCTGGCAAGGGATCTGTTTATGAGGGCGGTATTCGAATACCAATGATTATTAAGTGGCCTGCTGTAAGCCAACCCAACACTGTTTCTAATCAACCTATTATTGCAGAAGATATTTATCCTAGCATTGTTGCAATGGCTAATTTATCAAAACAAAAAACCATTCAACAAATTGATGGAAAAAGTTTTGTGCCTTTTATTAAACAAACTAATTTATTAGACTCTTCTAGATTTTTAGTTTGGCATTATCCTAATAAATGGATTGACCAAGATGGCCCTGGCATTAATTACAAATCGGCAATTAGAAAAGGCGCTTTAAAATTGGTGTACGATTTAAGAACTGGCAATAAAGAATTGTACAATTTAAATAATGATATGGGCGAGCATTTTAATATTGCAATAAATAATACGGCTAAAACAAAAGAGCTTACACAATTATTAAAAAAATATTTAGCAGACAATCACGCCCCAATGCCTATTGATAAAAAATTGGGGTTGGCTGTTGAGATACAATAAATAGTTATATAAATGCGTAAAATAAATTGAAATAATTTGAGCAATTTAAAAGGCCATTTTAAAATAATATTTCTGAATTTCATCTGACATTATTTTAAAATGACCTTAATTTTTTGTTTAGCCTCTAGCTTTTATTAACTGTATTACTTTGCGTTTATTTCCTTGGATAAATTCTGCAAAATAAATTCCACTTCCATAATTAAATCCAATTTGTAATGTACTGTTCGATGCCTGGTTTGGTTTATTGTCTACTACTCTACCGCTTGCATCAACTACCCTTAAATTAACTGGCGTTAGATTTTTACTTTCTAATTTCAGTGTAAAGTAATTACTTGTAGGATTTGGCATGACTGTTACGTTCAGCGCATCATCGATATTGTTTGCAGTTGTATTTGCATTAATACTAATAATATCCGTTGGTGCAATTGCTACAATTGTTGCTGGTGCAGCACAAGCTATTTGCGAGCAAGATCCTAACTTATCTGTTGCGGTGGTGGTTGTTTTAATATAAGTTGGCACCTGAGCAACTGTTACAGTTTGGGTTACATTATTATGGCAGATATATACATTGCTATTAAGCGTTGGCGTTACTCTAATATCCGTTACACAAATATTAATAGTTGCAGTAGATGCACAACCATATTTGTTTATAGCAGTAACAGTGTAAGTATAATACCCTCCAACTATTGGTGTAAAAATTGGTGCTACAATATTTGTTGCACTTAATAAATTCAAGTTAGCCCCCGTCCAAATATAAGTGTAAGGTGCGCCAGTTGTTGGTGCTGTTACTTGTAACTTGGTAGTTTGAGAACCATATCCTAAATATAAATTAGTGGCAACCCCTCCTGTGTAAACCGTACTTGTTGGAACAGATGCAATTGTTACTGCTGGAATTAATCCTGTTACCGTAACCGTTGCTGTTGCACGAGCACTATTACCATTTACATCAGTTACAGTGAGTGTTACAATATTTGCGCCAATATTGCTACAATCAAAATTAGTTTTTGATAATGTTCTTGTAGCAATACCACAATTATCGGTACTTAAATTATCTACCTGACTAGCCGTTAGTGTAGCCGCACCGTTAATTAGTGTAATTGTTACTGCTTTTGTCTTTACTACTGGCAGCGTGTTGTCTTTTACAATTACGGTTTGATTTTGCGTAGTGGTGTTTCCATTTCCATCGGCATAATTCCAAACAATGGTATAAGTTCCTTGTGTGGCATAACTTAATGGATTAGTTGTAGTAGCAGTAATTGTTCCCTTACAATTATCCGTTGCTTTAGGAATAGTAGTGATTGCGGCAGAGCACTGACCTGTAATGGTTGGCAATACTGCTACAGTTGGCACTGGAGCAATATTATCACTAATAATAACTGTTTGAGTTTGCGTGCTACTGTTTCCATTACCATCGGCATATGTCCATACAATTGTATAAGTTCCTTGCGTAGTATATGATAACGGATTGGTGGTAGTTGCAGTGATTGTTCCTTTACAATTATCTGTTGCCGTTGGCTTTGTTGTAATTGTTGCAGAACATTGACCAGTAATGGTTGGTAATACTGCTAAATTCGGCACTGGCGCTAAATTGTCTTTCACAATAACGCTTTGTGTTTGAGTAGCAATATTTTTTCCATCTGTGTAACTCCAGGTAATGGTATACGTTCCTTGTGTTGTATAAGTTAATGGATTTGCAGTTGTTGCGGTAATAGTTCCTTTACAATTGTCTGTGGCCGTAGGTTTGGTAACAATGGTTACAGAACACTGTGCTGTTATTGCTGGCAGTACTAATACATTTGGCACTGGTGCAATATTGTCGGTTACTACTACTGTTTGATTTTGATTAGTAACATTTCCATTTACATCTGTATATGTCCATACAATGGTAAAGGTTCCTTGCGTAATATAACTAAGTGCACTTTTGGTAGTAGCTGTAATTAGTCCACTACAGTTATCGGTTGCAGTAGGATAATTGGTAACTGTTACCGAACACTGACCTGTAAGTGATGGCAATACAGCAATTGTAGGAACTGGGGCTTTAAGATCTTTAGTTACTACAATGGTTTGCCTTTGTGTGCTAATATTTCCATTACCATCATTGTAATTCCAAGTTATAACAAATGTACCAACCGAATTAAACACCAATGAATTAGTAGTTGTACCGTTTATAGTTCCTGCACAATTATCTATGGCTTTTGGAATTGGAATAACAATTGAACATTGTTGACCTGTAATACTTGGCAAAGATCCTACAACAGGTGTTGGCGCTTCGGTATCGTTTACAGTTACTTGTTGTGTTGCGCTAGTTGCATTTCCATAAGTATCAGTAACTGTCCAAGTAACTATGGTATTTCCTACCGGAAATATGGCTGGCGCATCATTTACAATATTATCAATACTACAATTATCTGTTGCTATTGGATTGCCTAAATTGGTAATTGTTGCTCCACAAATTCCTTTATCGTTCGAAACTATTTTATTTGCTGGTGCTGTAATAGTTGGTGCAATTAAATCTTCTACAGATACTACTGCATAACCAGCAGCACTATTTCCACTTGCATCTGTAACAGTAAGGGTTACCAACACTAAACCTAAATCACTACAAGTAAAATCTGTTTTATCTAATTGATAACTTAGTTCAGAACAATTATCGTATGATCCATTATTGATTTGTTCGGCAGTAATTATTGCATGTCCAGTTTCGTCTAATGAAACGGAAATATCATTGGTAATTACTTCAGGAGCTATATTGTCTTTTCCACTATATATTACATTGGCTGTTGTATTATTCCCTGCAGCATCGCTAACATCATAAGTATAAGTTAGTTCCCATCCTGTAATATTATTACCTGTTAATAAGGTGTTTACTAATGTTGCAGTTACTTGTGAACAATTATCGGTATACATATCAGCTATCATAGAAGCGTCTGGCGCAAGAGGTGCCGACGACAAACACTGACCATTATTATCACCAGGCAAAGCGCCCACTAATACAGGAGCTGTGACGTCTTTAATTATTACATTTTGTGTTTGCGTACTTGAATTGCCATTATTGTCTGTGAAAGTATACGTTATTAAATAAGTACCCTGCGTGTTTAAAGTATTTATATCAATATCCGGAACCCCAATAATTAAACCCGAACAATTATCTGTTGCAGTTGGTGTATTAATATAACCAAATTCTGTAGCAGAACATTCTCCAATAATATCTGGCAACGATTCACTATCTGGCACTGGTGGAATATGATCATTTACAACTACATGCTGTATTTGAGTTGTACTATTGCCATTGGCATCTGAAAATGTCCAAGTAATATTTATGTCGGTGCCTTGCGCAAACCCGCCACTAATATCAATATCTGGCGATCCATAAATTATTCCAGAACAATTATCAGTTGCTGTAGGAATACTTATTTCAGATAATGTGCAAGCTGAAATTAATTCAGGTAAACTTACCATATCTGGTATTGGTGCACTTTCGTCTTTTATAATTACTAATTGGTCTTGTGTTGTAAAATTTCCAATGCCATCATCATAAGTCCAGGTAATAGTGTAGGTTCCTTGAGCAGCATAACTTGTAGAGTTTGCTGTAGTGCCTTGTATTGTTTGTCCGTCTGCACCAATTGCAGTTGGAATGTCAATAATATTTACCGAACATTCTGAAGTTATGGTTGGCAATTCTGAAACAGTAGGTTGTGGTAATGCATTTGGATTGGTAATAATTAGGGTTTGTTGTTGTGAACTAATATTTCCATAACTATCATAATACTGCCAAGTAATGTTATAGGTTCCGGGTGTTGAATAATAGATAGACCAATCCCAATTAGTTGGTTGCCCAGTTACTTCTCCATCACAATTATCGAGTGCCATTGGCATATAATCGTAAGGATCAAGCGGCTCATTTACGTTGCTAGTTATTGTTGGCAACTCTGGCAATACAGGTATAGGAGCCGTAATATCTTTTCTAAATATTTTTTGATATTGCACAAATAAATTACCATGGCCGTCATCGTAAGTCCAATTCATAGTTCCAAAAACACCTAATTGATTTACTGCATAAAAAACTTGTTCACTTGGTGTTCCTATAATTGTTTCTCCTAATACACTAGTGGCTGTTGGATAATTAACAATTTCTACAGAACATTCACCGGTTAAAATTGGCAACTCATTTACATCTGGTTTTGGCGAGTTGGCATTTGGTGTGATGGTTAATATTTGATCTTGTAATGTTTGAAGATTATAATTACGCGTATCGTGATGTATCCAATTTAATATATAAACGCCTGGTATATTAAAATCAAAGGCACTGTACAACTCAGGAGTATTTTCACCATCGCAATGAGTTGTTGCTAAAGGATATTCTAAAATTGGTTGTGTACCTACTGGAAAACTTAAGTTAGGCAAATTTAATTCCAATGGAACAGGTGGAACATCATTAAAAATAGACCAGTTTTGGGTTTGATAAATAACCATTCCATTAGCATCAGTAAACGACCAAGTAATGGTTCCACTATCTTCCCATATATCCTCAAAATAAGTATCTGAAACTCCATAAATTTTGTTACCACATGCATCTGTTGCAGTGGGTATGGCAATATTTAATAGTGAACATTTATCGAATAAATCAGGTAATGCTTGCGCGTCAAGAACAGGTTCAGTATTTGGCAACGAAACAATAACGGTTTGTGTTTGATAAGAAACGTTACCCTGTGAATCATCGTATTTCCAGTTAATGGCATATACTCCTGCTGATTGATATATTAATGGGTCATTAGTTGTACCAACAAAATTTTCATTATTACAATTGGTAGCTGTTGGAGCATTAGTAATTACTACAGAACATTCTCCTGTTACATCGGGCAATGTAGCAATAGTTGGTATTGGATTATTGTTTACAATTACTGTTTGATTTTGGGTTGCTATATGTCCATTTCCATCATCGTATTTCCAAGTAATCACATAGGTTCCTATTTGGTTGTAGACCAATGGATTTGTAGTTGTAGCATTTATTTTAGTAGTGCATTGCACAGTTGCTGTTGGAATATTATTAACTGTTACACTACAAGTATTTACTAGAGTTGGCAATTCATCTACATCTGGCACAGGCAAATCTGTAAGCGATACAATTACATTTTGTGTTTGATAACTTATATCTCCATTACCATCATCATAAACCCAATGAATGACATAATTACCCGAAACAGTAAATATTACAGGATCGTTGGTGGTAGCGTATGTTGTGCCATATGGCGTTGTTGCAGTAGGTGTATTAACAGCATTAGCGCAATGATACAATATATCTGGAAGCGGATTAATATCCGGATTTGGACTATTAAAATAAGATGTAATAACATAAAAATAAGGCGAACTTAAACTCATTTTAGTACTTAAAGTATTTGTTACAACTACTTTATAATTTGCAGAACCACGTGCAAATTGCGATGGATAAAAAGTTGAATCACCTACAATCGTTGCCACTAAATCATCTCCATAATACCATTTATAGGTATTGTTTTCAAGTATGCCTCCAGCAGTAATAGACAACCTTTTAGTATTGTTTACGTTTGTTACATGAAAAGGGATTTGATTTTGATTTTTAAACCACCAATAATTATCATTTTGCGGCAAATTTGTTTTCTGTAAAACAAATTCTAAATCGGTATAATTAAAGAAATTATTAGAAAAATTATAAACAGTTAAATTGTTTAAAACATTTAAAGAAATATTTGTTAGTTGATGCAATTGGTTGCCGGCTATTTCTAATGCTTTTAAATTACTCAACCCCAAAAAATTACTTGGAATTACTCCTTTTAAATGGCATAGATTAAAATTTATATTTTGAAGCTTTGTTAAATTACCTAAAAACAAAGGGATTTCTGTACCAATATTACAATTAGCTAGTTGTAGTATTTTAAGGTTTGAAATGTTTTGAAAAAAAACTGGTATTGGTCCAGCCAAATTATTGTTATTTAAATAAATCGTTTGGAGTTGTGTTAAATTAAGGAGATAAGATAAATCACCTGTAAAATGGTTACTCCATAGTTCTAAGAATTGCAAGTTTACAAGTGTTGAAAGAAATGACAAATTACCTGTAAGGTCTCCATTTGTAAAATGCAAGGTTTTTAATGCGGTTAAATGTTGAAAGGAATTTGGAATGGTTCCACTAAGCCCTTCATTGTCGAAAAACAATTGTATTACTCTATGTGTTTGAATATTTACCGACACACCATGCCAAGTACTTAGTGGCGCTGTTGTTAACCAATTAAAATTAGGGGCTTCAGTTGAATAATACCCTTGGGTCCAATTAGCGCCATTTGTGCTATAATAAAAATCAACCAAGGCCAATGAATCTTGTATAAATAATGGATCTGGTTCTTGCTGCTGAGGGCTAACTGCAGTGTTTTTTAACTCAATTAATAATTTTGATAATGAGTCTGTTTTAATTAGACTATTGGTATTAGCTATTGCAGCATTAGACAACCAAAACATTAAAAAAAACAAAGAAAATATAAAACTGATTTTCTTTAAACAATTAGAGGAGTATAAAAAATACATTGTATAATAATAAGGGGATAAAAAATAGGAATACTGAAACACATCAACACAAAGCATTATACTTTGTGTTGATGCATTACAATTAAAAATCTGAAATAGTTTCGATTGGTAGTTAGCTAATAACCAACAAAAGAAAAATTAATGCTACTTAATTTGAACACTCCATATATCGGAATAATCTCCTAATGCAATATTATATAATTGGGTTAGCGTTTGTGTTGTATTCAAAGCTGGAGGCAAGGTACCTAATCGCGACATTCCACCCATTGCACCCATTCCAAAATTAGGAGTGGCTTTTGTTGTAACTGTTTTTTTCAATACACCACCTGCATTAGAACAGAAGAAAATCATATTGTCGGCATTAAATACCGGATAGTCATCAATGGTATTTCCTTGGGTGATTTGTGTTACCTCACTACCCGAAATATTGGCAGTAAAAATATGTCTGTTGTTGGCACGGGTAGAAGCAAAAGCAATTTTATCGCCTTTTAAATTAATAGTAGGAGAATAATTACTATTATCTCCAGAAGTTAACTGTGTGCTTTGACCAGATTTTAACTCGTAGTAAAACAACTGCGTGTGTTGACCAACTATATTTTCATATATAAAACCAGTTCCGTTAGGGTTCCAAAAAGGACTTGACCCTTTTGTTAATAGCGTAAAATTGTTTCCAGTAATATCCATCATACAAACTTGTGCGCCTCCGCCAATAGTTGTTTGAAATAAAATTTTCTTGCCATCAGTAGACATTTGTGGAGATCCGTCGAAATCACCCATACCAGATGGCGATACATACGAAATACCTGAACTTCCATCAATATTACCTTTGCAAATTACCGGCTTAGATGGTTGTAAATATTGAAATATAAATCCTTTTGAATCTGGCATCCAATTAGGATCTGCAATGAATGCGCCTACTAATGGAATTCTACCTGGCTCTCCTATTTTAATATAAACAATACTCCATTTTTCTAAACCCACTTTATTATCGTCGC
Organism: uncultured Bacteroidota bacterium; assembly: GCA_903831935.1. GTDB lineage: Bacteria > Bacteroidota > Bacteroidia > Chitinophagales > Chitinophagaceae > Sediminibacterium. The sequence continues at coordinate 15,636 of CAIKZP010000055.1, forward strand.
GTGTATAGAAAATCATTTTTTTCCCATCCGGACTAATTTTTGGTTTAAATTCCGGAATAGGATCATTTGTTACCCTTACAAGTTCTCTTGCATTACCAGTAACACCTGGTGCATTATCGTAAGAAATTGTAGTTGTTGGAGTTTGGATTGGTTTAGCGGGAGCACAAGCAATTATGTAAATAATTGTCGACAGCACAAATAGGTACTTTTTCATAAATTTTTTATGTTTTATTGATTAGGGGTCAAAGTTTTCTACCGAATGCAATTTAGAATTAGAATGGAATTTAAAATATACCTATAAAGGAGTATTTATTAAACTTAAAATAGTTTGAAAATTAGAAAAATGTATTTTTAATGATGCGCAGTAAATTAATGACTCTTTTTTTGTGCTTTGCATTTGCTATTAACCTATCTGCACAACTTAGAATAAAGTCGGATGGCTTAGAAATTAATTATGCAGTAGATTCTATTTCATACGCATTTTCTGTTGACCCTTTATTAAGCACCCCTATTATTAAAAATTTTAACCAATCAAACAATAAGGGTTTCTGGCAACCATTATTAAATAACAAGAAGAATTTAAACCATTTATCTACTAGTGTATGGTTTAAAATTCCGGTTAATTCAATTTTAAAATACCATTCATTTAAGTACTTACAAATTAACAATCCGCATATTAATTATATACAATGTTGGATTGTTAATAAAGACAGTATTGTAAAAACGTTTAAACAAACTGGCGATAATACCAATTTTAATACTAGACCAATTCCTAATAGTGCTTTTGTATTTGATATAAATGCTGCTGATTATAAGAATTGTTTTATTATAATAATGGCCGACAAAAGATATTCGAACTTAGAAATGCCAATAAATTACTGTTCTGAAAATTACTATATTTCACAAACTCAAAGCATTAATATTGTTTTAGGGATAATTATTGGGTTAGGATTGTTTATTATATTTTTAAACATAAGCCTATACCTTGTTATAAAACAATCCTTATACATATGGTACACATTGTTTCAATCAATGTTATTAATTTATTTATGTACCGACCAAGGGCTTTTGTTTAAATACTTATACCCTTTTCACCCAGAACTAAATGACTTAATTAGACCAGCCGCTTTCATTTTAAGCATAGTTCCACTCATTCAATTTTTTAATAGGATTGTTGAATTACCTAAACATTTTCCAAAACTTTATTTATTTAATCAATGGTTAACACTAGGGTTTTTAATAGTGTTTGTAGTTTCAATGGCATCATCTATTGCTGGCTCATATAAAATACAAGGTTATTGGCTTTATGCAAGTAGAATACTATCGCCATTGCTAATGCTTACTTTAATGTTTGAATCAATTTATTGTTACTATAAAAAATTACGATATGCTAATTTTTCAATGATATCATTTATTGGTACTAATATTTTTATTTCAATATACAGCCTACATCAAAACGATTTGGTTACAGATAATTTCTTTACGGCAAAATCTAACTACTGGGGATTCTTTTGGGAAACAATGGTAATGGCTATTGCTCTTGCTTGGAGATATAATTATTATAAGAATCAATCTGAACTATTGTATAAAAAAAACCAAGACCAACAAGAAAGGATTTTCAAGGAAATAGTAGATTACCAAGAAAAGGAAATGCAAAGGATTTCATCATTATTACACGATTCCGTTGGCGCTAACCTTGGTTTATTAAGGCTTGAAACAGATAATATGTTGTTAACAGAAGATGGACGTAATCGTCTAGCGCAGAATATTACCTCTTTAGGAAATGAAGTTAGAAAAATGAGTCATAGTTTTTCTCCTATTCTATTACAAGACAAAGGTTTGTTTAAAGCGGTTGAAGAATGGATTACACAAATAAATTTAAATAGCAATATCAATATACAATTTGAATGGATAGGGCCTAAACTTCAAATTTTAGACCAATACGAAATAATTGTATATAGGATTATACAAGAGATTGTTCAAAATATTTTAAAACATTCAAAATCAACAAATGCTTTTTTACAAATTATGACAGCACAAAATTTAATTGCTATCTATGCCGAAGACGACGGAGTAGGAATGTCGAATAAAAATGAAATAACGGGTGTTGGATTAAAAAGCATTAAAAAAATGGTAGAAATTTTAGACGGAAGTTTCAAAATAGAAACTAGCGAAAATAATGGCTTTAATATTTCTATAGAATTTAACCAGCTTTTACATGAAAAAAATTAAAATAGGCATTATAGACGATCATGTTCTGTTTGCTGAAGGGATTAGCAATATTATTACCAATAATCCTTTATATGAATTGGCATTCATTACAAATAGTGTTGATGAATTACACCGCTTAATATCAAGCAATAACATTGATATATTATTATTAGACATAAATATCCCGCCACATAATGGCATTGAAATGATTAGTCAGTTAAAATCATTTTACCATAATTTAAAAATCATGGCACTTACTATGTATCAGCCATCGGATATTGGTTTGAAAATTTTACAGTTTAAGGGAGATGCCTATGTTTTAAAAATTTCCGGGAAACATATTTTAGAAGAAGCCCTATTACAATTAACAAAAAATGAGCGCTATTTAGATCCAAACATTATTGTAAATATTCCTATTGAAGACAATTTTGCTAATAACTTAAAATTAACCAAAAGAGAAAAAGAAATTATTGCATTGATTGCAGATGGAAAAACGAGTAAGGAAATTGCGGCACAACTTTATTTAAGTGAACTCACTATTAAAACGCATAGAAAGAATATTAGCGAAAAGTTAGGATCAAAAGGTGTTGCAGACTTAATTTCAAAAACCAATCAAATAAGATAATCATTATTAAAAATCTACCTTATACCCTATCACAGGAATCAAACCTAATAAATAACTATACTTTATTTTACCTAGTGCTACATCAAAAGATTGGTTATATGGATTTTTTCTATTTAATAAATTCTGTACCCCAATAATGGCACTGCCTGTTCTGTTATTGTATTGAAACTTCCATTCCATTTGAAAATCTATTCTAAAAAAATTGGCTAATTTTTCGCCATAGATTCTTGAATTATCAAGCACTGTTGTTTTTTGGGCAATTGACTGTGCTACATTTATTGGTGTTACCCTAACGCCTCCAGACTCTATCATTTTTAAATCGATGGCAATTGTTGAAGGCCGCTTTCTTTTTATATTCCATTCTTTGCCCATTAAAAATGTAAACGTACTATTGGAATTATAACGCGTATCACGCCATACCCTATCGGATGGCATATAGCTGGAATTATACAAACTAAGTGTACTGAGTAAATAAAACTGGTCGTTCCACCAACGATCGAGGGTAAACTCTACTCCATAATTTTTTCCATCGCCTTTATTGGCCAATGGAACAATGGCATAGTCGTCTTCTTGATTAATTAAACTATAACTACTTAGTGTTAATGCAGAAACTGGCACATTATACAACCGCTGATAATAACCTTCTGCTTTTAAATTCCAATTAGGTGCTAATTGAATAGAATATCCTAACACATAATGATTAGCCCTGCTAAAATCTAAACCCATATTGGGTTGTAGTGTATCAACCCCTACTTTAATTCTTGCAAAATAATTACCTAGCGGCTGAATCTGCGCATGTTTACCAAATCCAAAAGAAATAAACTGTGTTTTACCTGTCATGTATTTTATACCAAACCTTGGTTCTAATACAGATTTTTTGTTGAGTGCAAAATATTGCCCGTGTATGCCAAATTGAATACTCAACCTATTTATTGGATCAACTTTAAATTGCAAAAAATAATTATTTAGTTCGGTGTTGCCAGTTGATTTTACTTTATTACTTAATACATTATTTACTGCTTCTCTTTGTTGCAAATCGAATCCTTTAAAACTAGAATACATACCAAGTTTTAGCAACAAGTATTTATTAAACTTATGTGTTGCTACCATTGATACAACCGTATTGTTTTCTTGAAACTGATTGATTCTTGTAAAAATGAGTGGCCCATTAAATTTATCAAGCTTAGAATTTTCGGCCTTTATATTACTAGCATTAACACTAACAATTGTTTTTAAAATTGTTTTGGGCGATAAAAAAACACTGTGGGTTAACCCTACTGCTCCAGTATTACTCAAATCTAATCTACCAGATCTTGCAGAGGTAGAACTTGTCCATAAAATAGAATCTGTTTCGGGCACTGTTTTTTGTTGGCTCAATCCACCAAACCCAAAAAGGGTAAAAATTCCAATATGTTTTGTTGGTAAATAAATATTAAAAGATAGGTCTTGAAAAGTGGTGGGTGCTTCGCCAATATTAATACCAACTTTTTGCATCAAACTTAAAAAACCGTACCGATAATTAATTAAATAAGAGGCCCCCGATCCTTTTTTAAAATAGCCTTCCGTTGCAAAGTCTATACCAATAACACTAGCAGAAAAAGTGTGTTCTCTTTTATTGGCATTTCCCTTTCGTAATTTAATATCAAATACCCCCGATAATACATTCCCATATTCTGCAGCAAATGCACCTGTCATAAAATCGGAATTGGCTAATAACTGGGCACTTAATATTGATACACCTCCCCCAGAAGTTCCTACCGATGCAAAATGATTGGGATTTGGAATATCTACCCCTTCCATGCGCCATAGCAGGCCATTTGGGGCATTTCCTCGAATAATTAAAGAATTACTATTCCCATTGCCTACAACGCCAGCAAAGCCTGTTGCAATTCGTGAGGGGTCGTTAATACTAGCAGCAAATCGCCTAGTTTCTTCTACGCTAAACATTCTTGAACTAACCAATGAAAATTGATTGAGAGGCTTTGCTTTATTAGGTTTGCTTTGTACAATCACTTCTTGGGTGGTTTGTACCTCTTCATCCATTTCTACTGATACATCTAATTCTTTGCCTGATTCAACCAATAAATTATTTAGGGTAACCGTTTTATAGCCAACATAACTTATTCGCAGTGAATGTCTGCCAACAGGAATTCCCTCAATTTTAAAAAAACCTTTATCATCCGAAATACTGGTTGTTTTGGCTGCATTGAGTAATTCAATGGTGGCGCCATTTAATGGTTTGCTAATAGCTCTTTCTACAATTGTTCCTTTAATAGTTTGTACTGGATTTTGCTGTGCGTTTAATAGGTTTATAAACACAATTAGCATACAAGAAAACAAACAAAACAGTCGACGCATTGGGAATGTATTCTGGGTAAAAAATAAGCCTATCGTAAAAATAGGCTTATCTGATTACTTTTTGGGCGCTCGCTTAATAGGTTTTCCATATTTTTTCATCATGGTATCCTTTCTTTTCACTTTTACATTAACCCTCGAGTTCTTGGCCGATTTTGCGTGAAATGCTGGACCAGCCTCGTGTTTTTTAGGCAGTTTGGGTTCTATATTTTTCATATACACCTTTGGCATTTCGTCGTCGGTTAACACCTCAGAAATTACTAGGTTTTCTGGCAATGGCAAAATAGGAATTTGATAGTGCATTAAGGTTTCAATGGCTAATTGCTGTGGCTTACTGCTAGGAGTAATAAAAGTAATAGCAATACCTTTTTTATCGGCCCTTCCTGTTCGTCCTATACGGTGGATATAATTTTCTGGCACTTCGGGCGTGTCGAAATTAATTACATGGGTTACTTCTGCAATATCTATTCCTCTGGCCACAATATCTGTAGCTATTATAAATCGATAATTCCCTTCTTTAAATTGTTTTACTGTATTAAATCGATGATTCTGTTCTTTATTAGAGTGAATCACACCAGCGGTTCCAGGAAATTTTGCGTCTAATTGTTCAAAGAGTTCGTCTGCTAATTTTTTGGTTACGGCAAACACCAATACTTTGGTCATTGATGTATCTTCGGTTAACAATAATTCCAATAAATTCACTTTCGTATAAAAATTTGGAACCTCGTAAGCAGTTTGAATAATATTTTCTAGTGGCGTTCCTGTTGGTGCTGCTTCTACTTTTACAGGGTCGTTAAAATAAGTTTCCATTAGCGCTTCTACCTCATCTGTTATAGTAGCTGAAAACAATAAATTCTGGCGTTTAGCAGGCAATAAGTCTACAATGTTTTTTAATTGGGTTCTAAAGCCAAGATTTAGCATTTCGTCCATTTCATCTACCACTACTTTTTTTATAAACTTGGTTTTAAATGCACCATGCATCACTAAATCAAATAATCTGCCGGGTGTAGCTACAATTACATCAGCACCAGTTGTTTCTAAAGCAGTTCTTTGGGTATTGATATTTACGCCGCCATAAACCCCTACCACCTCAACACTCATATAAGTCGTAAGCGCCTTTACAGCATCAACCACCTGTACCACCAATTCTCTAGTAGGCACAATCACCAATATTTGAGGGTCTTTGTCTTTATTGAATTTCCACTGACGTAAACAAGGCAATAAATAAGCAAATGTTTTACCAGTTCCTGTTTGAGCAATGCCACAAACGTCTTTTCCAGACATGGCTATAGAGAAAACACGGTGTTGAATAGTGGTTGGATGCGTATAGCCCATTTCGTCTAAAGCCTTCAACAATGGGGTATTTAAATTTAAATCCTGAAACGTCATAATTATAAAATGAGCTGCGAAGGTAGTTTTTAATTGCCGCTACTCACTTAATTTCCAAATTGTGCCTTTTTGTTGGCTATTATATTTAATTAATACCTTTTTCTCAAATAAGTCTAATAACAAGGCTTCTGAAGCATCCATTTCTAAATCACTTAAAAATGAAAATTCTTTGGTTGTTAAGGTTGGATAGATTTTAAATAAATTTTCGTAGTCTTTTTTAATAGGTTTTTTCTTGGCTTTTGGTATTAATTGCAATAAAGCTTCTTCAAATTTTTTGTAGTCTTGAAATCCTTTTAATACAACTGAATGATCGTATTTATCCGCAAAAATAAAAGTTGGCAAACTCGTAATATCTAAACTTTTGGCTAATTCTAAATCGGCTTCAAAAAGCAATTGCGCCTTCCCTTCCAAGTCGCGCATTAATCTTGCAGCATCTAAACCTGCTTCGAATGCTGCTTTATGCAACAATACATTTTCAATTATATTTTTACTATCTACAAATAGCATTTCATTGATTCTTCGCAAAAAAATGATTGCCTTGTCTATATCTTGCATTTGTGCTGCTTTAAAAGCAATTGATGGCGGATAAGACGAAGGCAAAGGGTCTTCTAACCATACCGAAGAATTAATTGGCATATCATACTCTAATGCAACCTCATCCCAATATTTAGCAGCAGTTTCAGGACTTGTGATAGGACCACTTTTGAAATTATTCCAAGAAGGCAAAAGCCCTCCCATACAATATTCAATTTCTAAATAGTCGCCATATTCTAATTTCAACTTGCGCAATTGTGGTTGAATTAACCAACAGGTAGAACAGATAGGATCTGTAAAATACAACAAGTGTACTTTTTTATATTTTGGCGCTAATTTGTTTTTTGATTCCTTGTGCGTAATTAGTGGAATTTCAATTTCATCTATCTGCGCTTTATTAGGATGTAGAAATGTTTGTTTAATTTTTCGGCCAAGTAATGTATGTTCTTCTACAAATGGGGCTCTTTCTAAATAAAAATTAGTAAAGATTTTTTGTATATCATTTCCTGTAATAATTTTTTCAAATAATACTTTTGCATCAATTAATGCATTGGTAGTTCCTGCACTTGTAAACGGCACAGCCAAGTGAGCAGCATCGCCTATTAGCACTACATTTTGCTTATGGAATGATGGCAATAAATCGAAGTCGGTTGTGTTCCAGATATAACTTGTAGCATAATCGTTTGCTTGAATAATTTCTTGAACTATTTCCGGAAAATCTTTCAATAATTCTAAACACAAAGCGCGCATAGAATTGGGTGTATCATTAACAAGTTCCATTAGTTTTACATCGTATTGCATAAACCAAACTAACTCTTCATTAGAAGTAGGAATGAAACCAAAAGAAAGCCCTTTTTCTTGACTTAAAAACTTAGTAAACTGGTGCGAATGGTTTTGCGCTACTGAAGGCAAACGAACAACACCAATAATTTCTTTCACTTCAATTGGCGTGAAATTTGTTTTTCCAAATAATGTGGTTCTAACTTTTGAATTAGATCCATCTGCACCTACAAATACATCGCCAAACTCAATATCACCATTGTTAAATACTGCAGCAATCACTTGTTCTTCTTCATATAAAAAATGAGAGAACACCCTACCTGATTTTATTTTGTTTGCAGGTAAAAGAGAATACAAATAATTAATTAAATCCGGACGCTTAATACATTGCCAGGGATCTAATTTTAAATATTTCAGTGCAGTATCGTTAGGATCTTTTAAAATAAATGTGTCAATGAATTTGCCCGGCAACTCTTTTACCGTTGAATAAGAGGAAAACATATCTAATACAGAAACCCCGTCGGAATGCATTAAAAAAGCATTGCCAATATTGGGCACTTTGGTTTCTTTTTCGTTAACACTTACCGAGTAGCCTTTTTTATGCAATAATATAGCCAATGCCATACCCCCAATGCCACCACCAATGATTACTATTTTCATACAATGGATTTTAGGGTTGTTTCCATTCTAGAAAAAGCTTCTAGCAATAATTGTTCTGAAGTTGCAAAACTAATTCGAATATATCCATCAGCACCAGTACCAAACCATTGGGGCAAACCTGGCACAACCGATACCTTTGCCTCTTTCAATAAAATTTCGCTGATTTGGTTACTTGATAATTTTGTTCCTGTAATATTTGCAAACGCTACATAACAACCTTGTGGCGCATAACAAGATATGCCTGGCATTTCATTCAATCGGCCCACACAAATATTGCGCATGCGTTGCAAATGTTGCACAAATGATTCTAACCAATAATTACATTTTGTTAATGCTGCTGTTGCTGCTACTTGCGCCAACACATTAGATCCATGAACTGTTGATAAATGATTCGACGCTTGCATTAATAAATTATAATGCAATTCGTTCGATGCCATTAATGCGCCAATTCTTAAACCAGCCAATCCATATGATTTACTAAACCCTGTAACCACAATGGTTTGCTGCCTTATTTCGTTTGAGATAGATGCAATACTTGTATAAACATTTGGCGTGAAAATAATATCACTCCAAATTTCATCCGATAAAATAATTAGTTGGTGTTTGACTGCTAGTTCGCCAATGATTTGTAGTTCGGCTGCTTTAAAAACTTTCCCTGTTGGATTTAATGGATTGCACAAACAAATCATTTTTGTTTTTGCATTTATTAAACGCTCTAATGCAGCATAGTCTAGTTCCTCTTCAGGATTAATAGGTACCGCAAAAGGAATAGCTATACCGCCATTAGATTCAATGGCATATCTAAATAAAAAATCTACCGGATTAAATATAATGGCTTCATCTGCAGACTGTAAAAATGCTTTGCAAATAATATCAATCCCTGCAGCGGCGCTATCAACTGGAAAAATATATTTGGCCTCCGCTTTAATATTGCGTTTTAATTCAAAAAAATCAGCCATTGCTTCTTTAAAAAAAGCATAGCCATCTGGTGGTGCATAAGAAAAATACCTATCTAACGAAAATTGACTGATGGCTTCTGCAATTTCAGGTGCAGACTTAAAATCAGGATCTGCCGCAGTTAATGGAATGACACCTTCTGCCACCGACGCCCATCGTAAATTGAAGGCGCGTTTCTTTAATATATCAAAATCAATTTGACGGTGGCTAAACATATTTTGTAGGGGAATTACTACACGAATGTACTATATTATAGAAATCCAACTACAAAATATCATCAAATTATAACCGAATGACAATTAGAATTGATTGTATTACAACAACTTAATATACTAAATCAACACAAGTATGTATTCTTATTCAAGTTTTAACCTCTTTAATGAGTAAATTATTAGTTAAGTAACTAATTAAGACTTGTAATTCGTTAAAAACACCCCGCCCATAATTAGAATTGCAGCTGCAATTTTGGGTAAACTGAGGTTTTCGTTTAATAAAAGCATTGAAGCAATCGCTCCAAAAAAGGGTTGTGTATATGAAAAAGAACCTGTTACACTTGCCCCAAGTACCCTTATACTATAGTTCATCAATTGGTAAGCAAAAAAGGTTGCACCTAATATTACATACCCTAAACAGATCCAACTTAACAAATCGAATTTAATCCATTGTACACTTGCTAAATCATGCCAACCAATTGGCAAAACAATAATTAATCCAAATAGAAATAACCATTGTAAAATATGATTGGCTTTGTATTTAAGCGCAAGTGGTTTTAAAGAAACAACATATGTTGCATAACTGATGGCACCCATTATTATAAAAACATCTCCTAAAGACTGTCGGCCTCCTGCTACCATTGACAAATCTCTTGAAAAAATCAATAACACGCCACCTGAAATTCCTAAAAAAAAACCCACTATTTTAAATGGATTTAATCTTTCTTTTAAAAACCATGTAGCCAAAAAAGTAATAACAATAGGTGTTGTTAAAATGAGTAAAGATGCATGTATAGGACTAGTTAATGACATGCCGCGTATAGAAAAACTTTGGTTTAATGCTATTCCAGCAAGGGCGCATAGAACTAAACGTAGAAAATCTTTTTTTTCAAACCCCATTTTTACAGGATTAAAAGCATACATGCTCCAAAAAAGTAAAGCACTAACTATAATTCTAACCATTGTTAATGCCATTGGAGGCAAAAATACTGGAGTGATATGCTTTACTGCAATTACACTAGTTCCAAAGAAAAAATTACCTAGTAATACTGCAGCGATTGCCTTGTTTTTTTGATTCATTAGTTCTCTTAAACCATAACAACAAAGGGAAGCGTCTTTTGCAGCTTCCCTTTGTATGTATAATAATTATTAATTAGTATTTAAATGCTTTCCCGTTGGCCATAATTTCTTGAGTGGCTTCGTCGAAAGTAACTTTAGCACCTGTATGAACAGCCGCATTAGTCATTATTGTTGCAATAGAATGGTTATAACCTGCTTCTACTGGTGCATTAGGTGTTTTTCTACTACGAATACAATCCATCCAGTTTTTAATATGCGCAGTTGTAAGTGCATCTCCCCCTGTATTTGCACCAGATTCAACTTTAACTTCTAAATCAGTTAAACTTAGTTCTGGCAATAAATTTGGTTGCATTTTCATTGCAGCAGCAGGACCAGCTTTCATGCCGCCTTTTGGTGAAACTTTATTGGTAATTAAATTCAATTCACCACCGTTAGAATAATATATTTCACTAGGACTATCGTCTCCATTATGCATACGAGAACTAAATACCACTTGAAAACCAGTTGTTAAATCATTGGCAGGACCATAATCAAAAACTGCAGTGATAGTATCCCAGTTTTTACGACCATCTTTCCATTGATAAATGCCCCCATTAGCTGTAACACTACGTGGATGTTTTAAACCAGAGAACCAATGCACGGTATCAATTTGATGACTCATCCATTGACCTGGCAAACCTGAAGAATATGGCCAGAACAAACGGTATTCTAAGAATTTTCTAGGATCAAATGAATCTTTTGGTCTGTTTAATAAAAATCTATTCCAGTCTAAATCTTCTTCTTTACACTGCGCTACTAAATCGGGTCTTCTCCAACGACCTGGTTGGTTTACATTCCAATTTAATTCAACCATAGTGATAGGACCAAATTTTCCTGATTGTATAAAGTCTGCAGCTGCAGTATAATTAGGTCCGCTTCTGCGTTGAGAACCGATCTGTACAATTTGTTTTGACGCTTTAATAATTTTTAAAGCATTACGATTGTCTTCCATGGTTTCTGCAAATGGTTTTTCGCAGTATACATCGCAACCTGCTTTTACTGCTTGTGCTGCATGAATAGCATGTTGAAAATCTGGTGTACTTACAAAAACAGCATCTACCGATTTTGAATCAAACAACTCATCATTATTACGATAAGCCGTAATATCATGACCCATTTTTCCTTTTAAGAAAGCAGCACCTTCTTCTCTTCTTTTTTTCCAAATATCAGAAACGGCTACAATATCAAAATTCATTTCTTTGTAGTACTTCATAAATGGAGGAATATGAGAACTACGGTGTCTGTCTGAAAAACCAACTACACCAACCCTTACGCGGTCGTTAGCACCTAAAATATTGGCATAACTTTTTGCGCTAAATCCTACAGAAGCAATATAAGTTCCTGCTGCAGCTTTTGCTGATTGTTTGATAAAATTTCTTCTTGTGTTTGACATTTTTTTCAATCGTTAAATGTGAGAAATAAAATAAATGGCTTTAAAAAATGAACCCAAATTTTATAAATTAAAATAGGATTTTGCATTGTAATAAGAAATATTTTTTAAAATATCTCCCATCCATTTTTCATCATTTGGCAATAGTCCTTTTTCCATTTCATCGCCAATTAAATTACAGAGAATTCTTCTGAAATATTCATGCCTAGGAAAAGATAAAAAACTACGGCTATCCGTAATCATGCCTATAAATGTACTAATTAAACCAATATTAGATAGTGCATTTAATTGTTTTTCCATTCCATCTTTTTGGTCTAAAAACCACCAGCCCGATCCAAACTGCATTTTACCTTTAATACTACCATCATTAAAATTTCCTAACATACTCGCAAACACTTCATTCTCAGAAGGGTTGATATTATAAATGACTGTTTTGGCTAATTGATTCGATTGGTCTAAGCGATCAAAAAATAAAGACATTGCCAATGCTTGTGGAAAATCTCCAATGGAATCAAATCCTGCATTAGCCCCTAATTTTTGATTTAATCGGGTATTATTATCTCTAATAGGACCCAAATGAAATTGTTGCACCCAGTCTCTTTGGTGGTACATGCGGCTTAATGCAAGTAACACAAATCCCATAAATGATACTGGATCGGAAAATGGTTGGGTTTTATTTTGTAAGAAATTTTTAAACTCTATTTCTAATGCCAAACTAAAATTTAAACTAGCTGGCATTTGCATAAAGCCATGGTCTGAAACCCTGCAGCCATTTGCATGAAAATAGTCTACCCTATTTTCAATGGCTGAAAGCAAAGAAGCAATATCTGTTACTTTAATACCACTAGCAGTTTCTAATGCCAAGAGGTAATGAAAAAAATCTGCTGTTTTATCTATGAATAAAATTTTATCGGGCCTAAATGAAGGCAATACTTTAATGTCATAAGATTCATTGGCTAATTGTTGGTGATGTTCTAAACTATCCCAAGGCTCATCGGTAGTGCCTACATATTCTACCTTAAATTTAGAGAGCAACCCACGTGTGGTGAATGCTTCTGTTTTTAATAACTCATTAGCAGATTGATAGATACCAGCAGCAGTATGTTCATTTAAATATTCAGTTAAATTAAAAACAGTTTTAAGCTCCATATGCGTCCAATGAAACAATGGATTTCGAACGGTTTGTGGCACAACTTTAGCCCATGCATGGAATTTTTCTTCGTCTGTTGCAGTGCCTGTAATAAAATGTTCTGAAACACCTAAACTACGTTGGGCACGCCATTTATAATGATCGCCTTTTAACCAGATTTCTGTAAGGTTTGCAAATTGCTTATTACTAGCAATTTCATCTGGAGGAAGATGACAGTGATAATCAATAATAGGAAGCGTTTTAACATAATCGTGGTATAAACGCTTTGCAGTATTACTCTGCAACAAAAAATCATCTGTCAAAAAAAAATGGCTCATGCTTTATTTTTTAAATTATACCCCACTAAAAACAGTGAATCCACCATCAACACCTAATTGCATACCGGTTACAAACTTTGATGCATCACTTAATAAATAAACCAAGGCTCCAACTAATTCTTCTGGTTTGCCAAAACGTTTAAAGGGTGTGTTTTTTATAACGGAGTTTCCTCTATCGGTATAACTGCCATCTGGCTGCGTTAATAAGGTTCTATTTTGTTCGGTTAAAAAGAAACCAGGCATGATGGCATTTACACGAATAGCATCGCCAAAACGATTAGCTACTTCTACCCCAAACCATTGCGTATAAATATCAACAGCTGCTTTACCCATACTATATCCTAGCACTTTGGTTACTACTTGCTTTGAACTTACAGATGAAATATTTACAATACTGCCAGATCCTTTTTGGGCCATTACTGAACCAAAAATTTGTGTAGGAATAATAGTGCCCCATAAATTTAATACCATGGCTCTTTTCATTCCATCAATATTCATATTAAAAATATCGGCATCTGGTTGTACTACTGCTTCTGGAATATTTCCGCCAGCAGCATTTACTAAGCCATCTATTTTGCCATATTTTTCTAAAATAATTTCTTTGGCTTTTAATAAGTCTGCTTCTTCTAATACATCTACTGCAATAAAAATAGCATCTCCGCCACTTGCATTTATTTCGTCGGCTCTTTCATTACCTACTGTACTATTTCTTCCTAAAATAACCACGGCGCCACCTGCATTAGCAATGCCTTTAACAAAGGCACCACCTAAAATTCCAGTGCCCCCTGTTACGACTATCACCTTATTTTTTAAGGAGAATATATTTGTTGTATCCATATGAACGTTTATATAAGTGAATTTGAATTTTTTTTCGAATCAACGCTCATTATTGTGTATAATAATTTACGAAATCGATATTTGATTGATGTGTAGCAATTATTATTCGGGAACCATCTCTACTCTTTTAATACTGCTAATTGGCACCAATAATTCTTTGCGTTTAACCATAAACACTAATGAACTATCTCTCTGTTTTAAGATAACACCTTTTACAATTATTTCATCATTTAAACCGTACACTAACAATTGGGTTTTGTGTTCTATAAAATAAGTATACGCAGATCCTGTATGGCTCTCTACCACTGCCTCACGGGCTACAACACCTTTACCGTTTTTGGTGGTAATAACAATCACCCCAAATGCGCCTTGTGCGCCATAAGCCCCTGTAGATGCAGCATCTTTTAATACCGAAATACCCGCTACATCTTGTGGATTAATATTTGTAATGTCTCCACCATAAATACTTCCATCAATAACAAATAGTGGTGGTCTTTGATTCTTTAAACTAGTGGTGCCACGTATAGTAATAGATCCCCCCGATTTATCGTTACTCAATTGAACTTCTAAACCCGGCACATCGCGCAACATTTCAAAAATAGTTTTGTAAGTGCCTTGTGTTAGGGTATTTGCTTTTGCTTGTGCAAATACTTGACCTGAAAAACAAGTAAATGCTAATAATAAAACAAGGACTTGTAAACTTTTCATTTGTTTATTTTTTTGCAGCCATTTTCTGTGCCTGCGTAGTGGTATAATACTTAGCCAACATATTCGGCACTTCCCAAGATGGCATATTGTGATTCAATAAATAATCTAAATACTTTTCTGTAACACGTGCAAAATGCGACTCATGCCCTTCTTTAAAAGATTCTGGAACAATCACTTCGTATCCTTTATCGTTCTTTTTTAAACTAACACCTTTATATTGTTCGCTAATAGTTGCAATAATTTGTTGCGCTGTTTTATCAAAATCAACAGATGCTACTAATGGCTCAATATATAAAGTTGGTTTGTATTGTTGTTCTGCACCTTGGCGAATAATTAAATTGGCTTTGGTTCCACGCATAATAGAATAATGCGTATCTCCTGTGCCTGCTGGTGCTTTGTAATTCCAAATAACAGACACTTTTGCATGAACACCTTTAATAGTATAGTTAAACTCACCATTACTCAATACACTAATTTCATTATTTGCATTGGTGGTTGGTTTTAAATAACTAGGAATTTCATTCAATTTAGTTAGTTCCGAAAACTGGTCTTTGGTAATAGTAGTGTTCCAACTTTTTGCATTATTAATAGTAATGTCTTTTTGATAATTGATAGTGGTGTTTGGAAAGCACTCCCATTGTACTAAATCAACCAAATGTGTTGTTACATCTACAATGCCTTCGCCTTCTTGCTTGGTATCTAAAAACCAGGCTGGACGCGTTAACACAGAACCAGAAACGTATTTATAAAAATGGTGTACACTTTCTTTTGTTACTGCAGGTTCGGCAACAGTTCCTTTTTGCAAGGTACCAAACAAGGCTGTTTGCATAGACAAAGCTCTTTGTAAAATGGTGGTGATTTCATAACGCTCAGTCATAATATCGTACAAGAGTAATTTGTTTTTTTGGGCAGTTGTAAATGCTTGTTTTAGTTTTACAAATCCAGATTCATCAATTACCATTGGCTTGTCTGAAAAAACATTGTAGCCAGACTGTATTGATTGTAAAATATAATCTGTTTTTAATTGATTGTTACCCGCAAGCACCACTACATTACCTTTTTTTTCTTGCAACATTTTAGTTAAATAATCATCTCCCTCATATACTTTTTCAATCCATTTTGTTGGCGCAACCGCAGCAGCATTATAGCCTTTTATTTTATCTAAATGTGCATTTAAATCTGATCCTTTTTTGGCATACACATATACCGTTGGATCTACTTGTGGATACATTGATTTTTGAACCAATGCCGCATGAAAGTGCCCAGGATCAAGGGTTATAATCTTTACTGGCTGCTGACTAAAGCTTTTTAAACAAATAAACATAGCAACTAAAAAAAACTGACTGAAGCGCATAAATGAATTGTTATTTTTAAATAATTGATTGATTTTTTAAAACTAATTTTTAGCTATTTTATTAGCGATAAACCTTAGTGGTTTAATTGATTTGAAAAACGATTTTTAAATTAAATGTTTTACAAAGCATCATCCCTAGTAATGGCATGTGCTTTTGAATAATCTAATCCTTTAAATTGATTGGCTATAAAACGTATTCCTTGTAATAAATGGTTTTTATAAACAGGATCTTGATAGCTTTCTTTGCTATGCCCTAATGCAGTTACCCAAATATTTCCACCATCAAATTGCTGGTACCAAACTGCTGGAAAATAGTTGGCATAAGATCCTGCATTTTTTTGAATCAAATCTGTTTGGCTAGGATTTAAACTACTTAGTTGGTGTGCCATTAATACTTTAATTCCTGGATACAATTCTTTGCCAAAATAGCATTCGTCTTCTCTCTCCCAAATTGCAGGAACCCCTTGCATAGATGGATGTGTATTGTCTAATTTTTTAATACTAAATTTTTGAAAAGTTGCATGCCATGAAAAAGTTTCTCCTAACATCATTTTAAACCATGTCCAATTACGTTCTGTACCAGTTACAGAATGTACCCCTACAAAGCCGCCTCCTGCTTCTATATAACGTCTAAATTGAACGCGCTGATTGTCTGTATCAAACACATCATTATTAGTGCTAGTAAATATTAAAAATTGGTAGTTTTTTAAATTCGTTTCGGTAAATACACTTGGATCATCTGAAACATCTACTGAAAAATGGTTTTCAACCCCCATTTCTTTAATACTTGCTACTGCCGATGCAATATTATCGTGCACATAACCTTTGCCATTTTTTGTGTATACAAGGACTTTGCTATTTTTTAGCTTGTCTTTTTCAAATACACCCGATTTTTTAAATTTATTAGGCGTATTTGCTAATAATTGAAATGAAAAATTCAAAAGAATCAATAAAACATAGATTGTTTTAATAACGGTTCTGTACATATGGCAAGATTTTCAGTTTGAAAGTGGTCAATTTAGGGGAATTTATCTTGCGTAGTTCCTATTATTTACGAAAACAATTTCGTAAATTTTTTACACATTTTGCTAAATAACAGCCACTTATTCAATTATCTGCATTATTTTACTAAAAATTTAGTGCCATTCTTGTCGCATTTAAACGATTGATAGGCAAGAACGTATGGTACTATTTAAAAAACAATTGCCATATGAGAAAAAAAACCAACGAACGCCATGTTCCTAAGGGATTCATGCGCTATTCGGTTTGTTTAATGCTTTGCCTATGCAGTATTGCACCGGCTCTACAAGCAAACAGTACCGAAAACAAATTAGTAGGCTTAAAAAATCTTCCGCCTGCTACTATTACAGGAAAAGTTACCGATGCTAAATCGGCACCTTTAGAAGGTGTAACTGTTTTAATTAAAGGAACCAAGCGTGGTGTTACTACCAATGCGCAAGGAACTTTTACCATTAACAATGTTCCAGAAAATTCTATTTTGGTTTTTAGCTCTACTGGTTACACTAGTAAAGAAGTTTCAACAAAAGGAAACACCAATTTAACTGTTACACTTGCCGAACAAGTTTCTGGCTTGAATGATATAGTAGTGGTTGGATATGGTACCAGAACTAAAAAAGATTTAACTGGTGCTGTTTCTCAAGTAAAAGCTACACAACTTGAAAACGAAAATCCAAAATCAGTTCAAGACATGTTAAGGGGTAATGCTCCTGGCTTGGATGTTGGTTTTGATGCAAGTACAAAAGGATCTAATGCTAGTTTACAAATTAGAGGTAAGGGAACCCTTACTGCTAGTTCTAGTCCATTGATTGTATTAGACGGAGTAATTTATCCTGGAGGCCTTGAAGATATTAACCCTAACGATATTGCCACTATAGATATCTTAAAAGACGCAAGTTCTGCTGCCGTATTTGGTGCAAGATCTGCTAATGGCGTTATTTTGATCTCTACTAAAAAAGGTAAAGGCGGTAAACCCGTAATTACTTTTAATAGCAATATTGGATACAATAAAGTAGAAAACAAACCACATTTACTAGATGCTACAGAGTTCCTCGATTGGCGCCAAGATGTTAAATGGGCGATGGCCGGATTTGACTCTACTTCTAAACCAGGTGTTCAATATAAATTTTTAAATCCTAATAAACTTCCTTCTAGCATTTCAACAACACAATGGCTTGCGCTAGATGGCTCTGCTGGAGATTTAAATGCTGCTTGGTTAAACCGCTTGGGTTTAAAACCAGTAGAAATTGCCAATTATACTGCCAACACATTAATTGATTGGGAAAAAATCATCTACAACCAACAAGCAATGCAACACGATCATACCGTAAGCATTTCTCAACGTAAAGAAGATTATAACTATTATTTTTCTTTGGGATATTTAGAAAACCAAGGATTAACTGTTGGTGATAAATACAAAACTTTAAGAGCTCGCTTAAATTTAGAATCTGTTATTGCTAAATATTTAACCGTAGGTGCAAACTTTCAATTTTCAGAAAGAGATGAAAGTTCTGTACCTGTTGCTTTAGCTGATATGATACACACAACCCCTTATGGTTCTTATTATGCTACAGATGTAAACAATGTGCCTACCCTTCCACTCACACTTAGGAATAGCCCTAATGACGATCCGGGAAACAACACACATCCGTTTATGACCCAAGCTTATACCGATAGAATGTATAAGTACGATAATATCTTTTCTACTATTTATGTAAAAGGCACATTGCCTCTAGGATTTTCTTACCAAGTAAACTTCTCGCCTCGTTTTGATGTGTTGCGTGAATTCAACCACCAATCAGCTTTAAACCCAACTATTGCTGGTAAAAAAGGTGTGGTGGATAGAAGAAACCAAACTGTTTATTCTTGGCAGTTAGATAACGTATTGCGTTGGAATAAAAAGTTTGGCAAACATTCAATTGAAGCAACCTTCTTAGTGAATGCAGAGAAATTCCAATCTTGGAATACCAATATTCACGCAGAAAGTTTTGCACCTAACGATAACTTGAGTTTCAATGCCCTTCAGTCTGCAACACAAACACCTATTGTATCTAGTGACGACCAATATTCAACAGCTGATGCCTTGATGGGTCGTATCAACTACAACTATAACCAACGTTATTTTTTAACGCTAACAGAAAGACGTGATGGTTATTCTGCTTTTGGTCAACAAAACCCAAGAGCTAATTTCCCTTCTGCTGCTATTGCATGGGCTTTGAGTGAAGAGAAATTCATGAAAGGCACTGAAAAATGGCTAGACTATGCAAAAGCTAGGGTTTCTTATGGAGAAAATGGTAATAGAGAAATTGGTAGATATGCCGCATTGTCGAACTTATCTTCTGGTACTTATACCTATGTTACTTCTGGTGGTGCTGCTTACAACGTAGCACAAGTTTCTTCGAGCAATTTATCTAACCCTGGTTTGAAATGGGAAAGAAATAGTTCTATCAACGCAGGTATCGACTACTCTATTTTTAAAGGAATTGTTACCGGTTCAATTGATTACTATTCTAGGGTTACCAAAGATTTGTTGGTTAACAGAACATTACCTACAGTTACTGGTTTCACTAGTATTCTTGCCAACTTAGGTGAAGTTCAAAACAATGGTTTAGAATTTAGTTTCAATACCAACAATATCAAAAACAAAAATTTAGAGTGGAGATCAACTATTTCATTTTGGTTGAACCGCAATAAAATTAACCATCTTTACGGACCAACACCTGATTTTGATGCTGCTGGAAAACAAATTGGTGTATCTGAAAAAGATGACGTTGCAAATGGATGGTTTATTGGAAAGCCAATACAAACAATCTATAACTATAATGTAGTAGGTGTTTGGCAAACTGCAGATGCTGCTTTGGCTAAAACATTTGGTTATAAACCAGGTGATTTTAGATTACAAGATACCAATGGAGATGGTACTTATACTATTGCCGATAAACAATTTATTGGTAATACTACTCCAGACTTTTCTTGGAATTTACGTAACGAATTTAAGATCTATAAAAACTTCGACTTCTCATTTACATTGTATGCTAAAATGGGTCAGTTAACCAATTTCGACGAAGCTAAAAACGTAGATAATTTCTATGATCGCTCTCAGTTTTATCAACGTCCTTATTGGACTCCATCAAACCCAATTAATGACTATGCTGCAATGATGTCTAATGCAGGTGGTGGTGTTTCTTGGAACGTATATAGAAGTTCTACTTTTATAAGACTTAGCAATATTAGTTTGGGATATACTATTCCAACTGAATTAGCTAAAAAATGGAAAATTGATGGTTTAAAAACCTATATTAATGTTGTAAACGCTGCAGTATTTTCTAACTGGAAATATTTTGATCCAGAAAATAAAGGATCTAATGTTGGCGGCGGCCCAACTCCTTACACCATTAATTTTGGTATAAACCTTACCTTATAAGATAACCACAAAAACTGATTGATATGAACAAAAATATTAAATACACTAGCCTACTTGCCATCATACTACTGTGTGTGATGAGTTTAGAGAGCTGTAAACAAGACTGGTTAACGCCGAAGCCCTTGTCGATTTATTCACCTGAAAATACCTATGTAGATATTGCAGGTTTTAAAGCCGGCCTTGCAGGTTGTGCCCTTAACTTAAGAGCAGAATTTTATGGTGATGGTTCGCCTATTATTACTGAATTAATTTTCTCTGAAATTTCTGTAGAAGGAACCGATGACAAGACGGGTCCTGCGCAAAACATGGATTTGCAAATTAAACCAGATGCTAATTTAAACAGTGCAGATTTTAATAGAATTGGTTGGTATTGGATACAAGAATACAAAGGTATTCGTATGGCTAACACCATTATTTCTAGATTACCAACGGCTACTGCAATTTCTGATGCCGATAAAAACATTTTGATGGGTCAGGCCTATTTTTATCGTGCATTTGACTACTATCGTTTAACCAATCAATTTGGTGACGTTCCTTGTCCTACTAAAGAAATCACTACGGCTAAAGTTGATTTTACCACCGTAAAACGTGCTGTAATTTTAACTAGAATGAAACAAGATTTAGAAACTGCTGTTAAATATGTTCCTTGGGTTACCGATAAAGGTGATGTAAACAGAGGTGCTTGTTACCATTTGTTAACCAAAATTAATTTGGCCCTTGGTTTATTTGACGATGCTATTGCTTCTTCATCTGCTGTAATTAATGCTGGTACATTTAAATTAATGACTGCACGTTTTGGTGTTAATGCATCTGATGCAACAAAAAACATTACTTGGGATTTACACCGTCCTGAAAATAAAGCCGCTGCTGCTAATACAGAAGGTTTGTTCTTGGTAACTGATCGTTTAGGCACACCAAGTGCATGGACAGACGGAACACCAGGTATGCGTATTATGCGTCAAACTGCACCAGGTGTTTCAATTGGTACGACCATTTTAACCCCTATGGGTAAAACAGGTATGGTGGCAACTGCTCAACCAGTAAATGATATGATGAACATTTATGGTAGAGGTATTGGACGTTGTAGAAATACATCTTACCACTATTGGGAAATTTGGGATGATACAAAAGATTTCCGTCACGACTCAACTTCTGGCAACTGGATGTATCCTCAAAAAATGGTCTACAACAACCCAGCTTTAAAAGGTGTTGATACTGCTTTTGGTATGAGACTTAGATTGTATGGACCAACAGGAACACTACTATGCGAAGATACTTTGCGTCGTTGGTATCCTTGGCCGCATTACAAAGTTTATGTTCCTGATACAGAGAATGTACCTATGCAAGGTGGTCACTCCGATTGGTATGTATTCCGTTTAGCTGAAACATATTTATTACGTGCTGAAGCCTATGTTTGGAAAGGCGATCAAGCTAGTGCTATGGCTGATTTAAACGCAGTTAGAACTAGGGCTGGTTGTTCTCCTTATACAAATGCTGGTGCAATTACCATTGCTTCTATCTTAGACGAAAGAGCACGTGAATTGTATTGGGAAGAGCCTCGTAAAACTGAGTTAACTAGAATTGCTTACATCTTTGCTTCTACAGGTAAAGCATATAATGGCAAAACTTATACTTTAGCAAATTTCTCTACTTCTAATTTTATGATTGATCGTATTTTAGAGAAGAATATTTTCTATAAAACCAATTTTGTTACTGTTCACGCAGACCAATTTAGAATAAGTCAATACCACGTTTTATGGCCTATTCCTCAGGATGCTATTTTGGCAAACCCTGATGGACATATTAACCAAAACATTGGTTATTCTGGATCGGCAACCAATGTACCTGCTTCGGATAAAATTGTTGAATAAACAATTGAATTACTAATAGTTATTTTAAGCGGCTGTATCAAAATTTTGGTACAGCCGCTTTTTTTAGCAGCATTATTATAGAAGATATTTAGTAAATTTATCGCTCGAAAAATATAATATGAATAATAGAATCAAACTACCACTTTTTTTTACTGTTTTGATGTTTTCATTATTTGGTATCGCTCAACCAAAACCCAAAGCAGACCTTTTAAAAATTGTTGACAATGCATTAATTGGTGCTAGCAACCAATACAAGTTTTTAATGACCCAAGTGCCTGCTGGCGTTTTACCAAAAACTTATTTAGCTACCAAAAAATTAGAAACGTCTAGTTCTACTTGGTGGACAAGTGGATTTTATCCTGGCTCCTTATTGTATTTAAATGAAAATGCAAATGATGCTGCTATTTTAAAAGAAGCTTTAAGCCGTCAAAGTTTATTAACCAAAGAACAATTCAACAAAGGCACACACGATTTAGGCTTTATGATGTTTTGCAGTTTTGGCAACTCAAACAGATTAGCCCCTTCAAAAGAATACAATGAAATTTTAATGAATAGTGCCAAATCATTAGCAAGCAGATTTAATCCTATTACAGGTTGTATTAAATCTTGGGATCATGGCTCTTGGAAATTTCCAGTTATTATTGACAATATGATGAACCTTGAATTATTATTTTGGGCTACCAAAAATTCAGGTGATTCTTCTTATTATAAAATTGCCGTAACGCATGCAAATACTACCCTTAAAAACCATTATCGCGAAGACCATAGTTCGTTCCATGTTGTTGACTACGATCCTACAAATGGTAATGTTTTAATCAGACAAACACACCAAGGATATTCCGATCCTTCTGCTTGGGCACGTGGTCAAGCATGGGGTTTGTATGGTTATACAGTGATGTATCGCGCTACAAAAGATAAAAAATATTTAAAGCAAGCAAATGACATTGCGCAATTCATGATTAACCATCCTAGTGTTCCTGCCGATAAAATATTTTATTGGGATTTTAACACGCCTGACATTCCTGCAACCTACCGAGATGCTTCTGCAGCAGCTATTACAGCATCTGCCTTATTAGAATTATGCAAGTATACCGACGCAAAAACTAGTGCTGTTTATTTTGCTTTTTCTGAACAAGTTATTCGTGCATTAGCGTCTAAAACTTATACTGCTCCAATTGGTACAAATGGTGGTTTTATTTTAAAACATAGTGTTGGAAATTTACCAAGCAATTCAGAAGTAGACACACCACTTACCTATGCAGACTATTATTATATTGAAGCGATGATGCGCTATAAAGCCATGGCTAAATAAATAATTTTCAATTTAAATTTCAATAAGAAATCTACTGCATGAAATATAAAATGGAGCAAACATGGCGCTGGTTCGGGCCAAATGATCCGGTTAGTTTACAAGACGTAAAACAAACTGGCGCTACTGGTATTGTAAGTGCTTTGCACCATGTTCCTCACGGAGATATTTGGATGCTGGATGAAATTATTGAAAGAAAAAAACTGATTGAAAGCAAGGGACTTACATGGAGTGTTGTTGAAAGTATTACTGTTCACGAATCAATCAAAACTAGAACTGGTAATTATAAAGACTATATAGAAAAATATAAAACTTCTATTAGAAATGTAGCTGCAGCGGGCATTCCAATCATTACTTATAATTTCATGCCCGTAAATGACTGGACTAGAACTTCTCTTGACCATGTTATGGAAGACGGTTCACTAGCCCTATATTTTAATTGGATAGACTTAGCCGTTTTTGATATTTATGTTTTGAAAAGGCCTAATGCTGGCGCGTCTTATAGTAATGACATTCAACTGGCTGCTGAACTTCGTTTTAAAAATTATTCTGCTAAGCAATTAGACAATTTAGCAGGCGTAATTATGTATGGCATTCCTGGTGAAAAGAAATCCACTACTGCAGACATGTTGGAGAAACTTAATACTTACCAAGATATTGATAGAGCTGCACTGCAAGATAATTTGTGTTATTTTTTATCGGAAATAAGCCCTGTTGCCGAGGAGTGCGGCATTAAGCTAGCTATTCATCCAGACGATCCACCGTTTCCTATTTTAGGACTACCTAGAATTGTAAGTAATATCGATGATTTTACTCATATTTTAACCAAAGTAAACAACCCTGCAAATGGTGTTTGTTTTTGCACAGGATCATTAAGTGCTTCTCCTACCAATGATTTGCCAGCCATGGTAAAAGCTATTGGTAATAGAATTCATTTTATTCATTTGCGCAATGTAACCAAAGACAGTCAGGGCAATTTCTATGAGGCTAACCATTTAGAAGGCGATGCAGACATGTACGCTGTTGTGAAAGAATTATTACAAA
>CAIKZP010000056.1 GCA_903831935.1 uncultured Bacteroidota bacterium
AGCACTAATAATTTTTAATACTGATTGAAATTATTACTAGCAAATTACATGTACTCAAATTTAATTAATAAACATGAAAAATGGATTTTCAGGAAATATAGCAAAATCATTTCTGCAGTCGAAATTAACGATACTGCTAATGATTGCATTTTTATTAATTGGTGCTTATAGTACTTTTTTGATTCCTCGTGAAGAGGAGCCTCAAATTCAAGTACCAATGGCAGATATTTTTATTGGGTATCCTGGTGCTGACCCTAAAGATGTAGAAACAAAAGTGGCTGCACCAATGGAGAAAATAATTTCGAATGTTAAAGGTGTTGAATATGTATACTCTACTTCAATGAAAGGGCAAGCAATGTTGATAGTGCAATTTCAGGTAGGAGAAGATGTAGAACGATCACTGGTGAAATTGTATAGTGAGTTAATGAAAAATATGGACAAAATGCCTCAAGGTGTTACCCTTCCATTAATTAAAACTAGGGCTATTGACGATGTACCTGTATTTGGCATTACACTTTGGAGTGAAACCTACGATGATTATCGACTAAAGCAAATTGGACAAGAATTGAGCAGTGAGATAAAAAAAATCAATGATGTTTCTGATATAAATATTCTAGGCGGAAGAAGCAGGGAAATTAAAGTATTGGTTGATAAAAATAAAATGGCCGAAAACCATGTTGATTTTTTATCGGTTAGCAAATTGATTCAAGGAAGCAATATGCAAATGCAACACGGAAACTTACTGCAAACAGATACTGCCTTAACTGTTGAAACGGGTAACTTCTTGCACAGTGCCGATGATGTTGTTAATTTAATTGTTGGCATGAATCAACAACAGCCTGTTTATTTAAAACAAATTGCTAAAGTTGAAGACGGACCTGAAACCGCCAACCAGTATGTATTATTTGGATATGGTAAAGCAGCCGAAAAATTAACCAAAGAACATCCTTCTAATTATCCTGCCATCACATTGTCGGTTGCTAAGAAAAAAGGTGCCGATGCTATGAAACTGTCGGAAGAAATATTGGCTAAAGTTAATCACCTAAAAAAAGATTTAATACCCAATGAAGTTCAATTAACTGTAACTAGAAACTATGGTGCAACTGCAAGTGATAAAGTGTCGGAACTATTATTCCATTTATTTATTTCAATAGTTGTTGTTACGTTGTTTGTAATGCTTGCTATGGGATGGAGGGGTGGTTTAGTAGTTTTCTTATCTGTTCCTGTAACTTTTGCTCTTACGCTTTTTGCCTATTACTTTATGCATTATACATTAAACCGTATTACCCTATTTGCATTGGTATTCATTACAGGAATTGTGGTTGACGATAGCATTATCATTGCTGAAAACATGCATCGACATTTTAAAATGAAAAAACTACCTCCTTTGCAAGCGGCTATTTATGCCATTAACGAAGTAGGAAATCCTACTATTCTTGCTACGTTTACAGTAGTTGCAGCTGTATTGCCAATGGCATTTGTTTCGGGCATGATGGGGCCATATATGAGCCCAATGCCAATAGGCGCATCTATTGCAATGATGTTGTCATTAATTGTTGCATTAACACTTACCCCCTATTTAGGCTATATCTTTTTACGTGAAAAAGAACATATTGGAATTACACATGAAGAAAGCAAACCACATACATTAGAGTCTACTGGCATTTATAAAATTTATCGTTCATTTATTCATCCGCTATTAGAATCTCGTGCCAAACGTTGGACCTTTATTATTAGCATTGTGGTTATTTTGGTTGCTTCTATGATGTTGTTTTATACCAAAACAGTGGCAGTGAAAATGTTACCCTTTGATAACAAGAATGAATTTCAAGTGGTGATAGATATGCCAGAAGGAACAACGCTCGAAAAAACACAAGCAGTTGCTAGAGATATTGGCGATTATGTTGCGCAACAAAAATTAGTTGAAAGCTATCAAACCTATATTGGCATTTCTGCGCCAATTAGTTTTAATGGATTGGTTCGACACTACGATCTTCGTAGAGCAGAGAATATGGCCGATGTGCAAGTGAATTTAGTAGACAAAAAAGACAGAAGTATTCAAAGCCATGCTATTGCCAAAGAAATGCGTGGACCTATTCAAGCCATTGCAAAAAAATACAATGCAAATGTAAAAATTGTTGAAGTACCACCAGGTCCGCCAGTACTTTCTACATTAGTTGCAGAAGTTTATGGACCGAATTACAATGAGCAAATTAAAATTGCTGAACAGGTTAAAAATTTATTCAAAAAAACAGCAGACGTAGTTGATGTTGATTGGATGGTAGAAGCCAATCAAGCGGGTTATCATATTACTGTTGACAAAGAAAAAGCAATGCGCCAAGGTATTGCAACAGCGCAAGTTGCAGCCACTATTAATGCGGCGGTAAGTGGGATGCCTGTGGGTAATTTATACCAACCATCGTCTTTCAACCAAACAAGTATTAAACTTGAATTGAGCGATGCCAATAAATCTAACATAGAAGCTATTTTAGATGTTAAAGTTTTAGGCGCACAAGGAAACACAGTGCCTTTAAAAGACTTAGTAGTGGTAGTAAAAGATATCCAACAAAAAAATATCTATCGAAAAAATCAAAAAGAAGTAGTGTATGTTTTAGCGGATATGGCAGGCGAACTAGAAAGTCCTTCATATGCAATTGCAAAAATATCTGATAGTTTAAAAACAATTAAAATACCTAGTGGCTATACACTAGCAGAAGAATATACACACCAACCAACCTTAGAAGATAATTTTTCATTAAAATGGGATGGAGAATGGCAGATTACTTATGAAGTTTTTAGAGACTTAGGAATTGCTTTTGCGGTAGTTATTTTAATGATTTATATTTTAATTGTAGGATGGTTTCAAAACTTTGTAGTTCCATTGGTGATGTTAGCTGCAATTCCTTTATCCTTAATTGGTATTGTAATAGGTCACTGGATGTTACATGCTTATTTTACAGCAACCTCAATGATTGGATTTATTGCCCTGGCTGGTGTTATGGTGCGAAACTCAGTATTACTAATTGACTTTATTAATATTCGACTGCGTGAAGGGGTACCTCTAAAGCAGGCAATTATAGAAGCAGGTGCTGTTAGAACCACTCCTATTCTTTTAACAGCTGGTGCTGTTGTTTTGGGCGCTGTGATTATATTGTTCGATCCTATTTTTCAAGGACTAGCCATTTCATTGATGGGAGGAACCATTACCTCAACATTCTTAACACTATTAGTCGTACCAATTTTATATTACAAAATGATGCGAAATAAATATCCAATCAAATAAAACTAACCAAATGAAATTTCTTATTGTAACCTGTATAAAAGAGAATAAAGAAATTGTTTACAAATTATTAAGGCAAGCCGAAATAAAAGTGCACAGCACAACAGATATTGTTGGCTTTAAAGACAACCAGCCTCCAAATTTGTTGGAGGAATGGTTTGCTGCTGGTGACGAGGAGTGTGATTCATCTATGATTTTTAGTTTTACAGCAAATGACAATGCTGAAAAAGCAATGGAATTAGTAATACAATACAATCTTAATAAAGAAAGCGCTTTCCCAATTAGGGCCTTTATAGTGCCGGTTGAGAAAGCTAGTTTTTAAACCTTAAAAAATAATAAAATGAAAGAAAGAATCGTAAGAGCAGTTGCGGGAAGTTTAGTACTTATGAGTATTGTATTAACAAATACCGTAAATATTAATTGGATTTGGCTTGCCGTATTTGTTGGCGTGAATCTGCTGCAAAGTTCGTTTACAAAATTTTGCCCCTTTAGAAAAAATACTAGGATTCGCTGGAGTAAAATAAAAAACTAAGTATGTCCTTTTACTACTATGCGAATTATTTTCCAGTTTAAAACAAAAAATCGAATTAATTGGAAAGGTATAAACCTTCTCCAAAATAAAGTAAAACTTGTAGGACTTGGGGGATAGTATTGATCGGAATATTTGGTAATTATAAGTCTGTTTTCCATAATTTATTTTTAAGCATTGAAATAATTTATTCAGGTATTAACCACCAAAATGGTTTTCCTTTGGCTTTGTACAAGAACATGTAATGCATGGCCCATTTTAACCAATGACCTGCCAACCCAGGCTCTCCCATTGTAAAATTGATATCTCTACCCCAATCGGGGAAACGATCCCAATCAGGCACTACAGGACTAACCGTCATTGTTGCAGCAGTGCCCTTTGTCATTCCATATCCTGCAGAAACAATACATGCTGCACCCATTTTTCCCATACTTGCTTTATGCACCATTTGTGGGTTTCCTGTTTTAATCCATGCAATAATATTTTCTGCAGTTACTTTTCCCATAACACCTGATGGCATGCCCGTTCTTGGAGCTGTAGCAAAAATGGGTGTTCCATTTTTACTTTTCATTGGTTTTGAAATAGAATGTGGCGGTGCAAATGCAATACCTGGAGCAAAAATATTTGGGAAAGATGGATTCTGGTAGGTTTGTGGCCAATCATTTATTGACCACTCTTCGAAAGGTTTTGGTGTATAATCAGCATCAACTTTCATCAATCCATTTGCTGCAAATAATTGTTCGGAAATATCAGACCCTCGTTTATCATATGCTTTAAATCCATGACCAGAAAATCCGGGTATAAGCATTGCAAAATCATATTTTTGTTCTAAGTATTCTCCCTCTAAATTTTCGTAGTAAATTTTATGTTCATCTATTTTTTTAACCCCTGCTCTTTTTATCCATGTGATATTTCTTTCTACAAAATAAGACTCTGCAAATAATTTGGTATTTGTTACAAAACCGCCTTTTTTAATGAACGCTCCTCCCATTCCAAAATCACCTAATTCATATTCATTGGTAATCCAAATAACATCTGCAAGTGCATCTAAGCCTCGTCTTTTAATTTCAAAATCAACATTTAAAATATATTCAAAAGCAGCCCCTTGACAGGTGGCCGTAGGATTACCTGTACCAATTACAAAGACCTGCTTTTCTCCTTGTTCCATTTTTTTAATCTTCTCTTGTAATAATTGCCATGCTTCAGTTGCATGAGAAAATGTACAAACAGATGCAATATTTCCTGTGCCAGGTAAAAGCCCTTCTGTTGCTGCAAAATTGAGTTTAGGACCTGTTGCATTAATTAGAAAATCATAAGGTATTTTTTGGCGAACACCTGATTTTTCTGATGAGGTATATTCAACCTCTACATATCCTTCTTGTAATATTGCATCGCCTTCTGGATAAAAGTTAATTGCTTTGGCTTGCAAAAATTCAATCTTCCATTTTTTATACAAGGGTCTTAAATCAAACTTAATATCATCGGCCATCATCCTACCTACTCCCACCCAAATATTTGATGGAATCCACTGATAATTTACCGATGGTGAAACCACTGTTATCTGGTGTTCTTTGCCCAGATTTCTTTGCAAGTAAGATGCAGCGGTATGACCTGCAACTCCCGCACCTAGAACAACAATTTTTGCCATAATAACTTTTTGCAGTCATCAATAGTAAAAACCTATTTAATGACCTATTGAGTTTATTAGACGAAAGTTGAACTTTAATACTGTTAATTATTGTGACATAAGTCGCTTTCAATCTTTTTAATTAAATATTGCTTAATTTGATCATTCTATATTTAACTTTAAACATCCCACAAAAAAATAAAATGAAAAAAATGAAACTTATTAAAGCGATTTTCTTATCAGTTATCTTGTTGATAACCACTACCATAAGCTGGTCTCAAGCAAGCCCTGCAGCAACAGCCACTGGAAAAGTTGGCGATGCTACCATTACTATTAATTATAGTAGCCCATCAGTAAAAGGAAGGCCAATTTGGGGCGCTTTGGTTCCTTACAATAAAGTATGGAGAGCAGGTGCTAATAAAGCAACAAGTTTTCAAACAGACAAAGACATTACAGTTGGTGGGAAAGCCTTACCTGCTGGGAAGTATAGTTTATTTGCATTGGTTGGCGAAAATGAATGGACTATTATTTTGAATTCTCAAACCGATCAGTGGGGAGTTAAAAAAGATGGCGCTACTACAGAAGATCCTACAAAAGATGTTTTAAGAATTACAGTAACCCCAAAAAAATCTGCCGCTTTAAATGAAAGATTGGTGTACACTATTAACGATAAAGGATTTGTTTTGAGCTGGGAGAATTTAGACGTTCCAGTATCTATTAAATAATTTATATTTTAACTATACTATTGCGCTCAATGCAATATTAAATAAAGAAAGCCGACTCAATTAAATTTGAGTCGGCTTTTTTATATACTATTTTATACAGATTTTAATTAAAAACTATCGGCATCTCTATAAGCTTTTATTAGCGCTAATTCGCCTTCTTTTTCTTTACCTGCCATACCATGCTCCATACCTAAAATACCTCTATAGCCTTTGTTGTAGATATGTTTAAAGATGTTTTTATAATCCATTTCTCCAGTGCCTGGTTCTTTTCTTCCTGGGTTATTACCAATTTGAAAATACCCAATTTCATCCCATGCACTATTGATATTGTTAATTAAATTTCCTTCATTTTTTTGCATATGATACATGTCAAATAAAATTTTGCAAGAAGGACTATTCACAGCTTTACAGATTTCGAAAGTTTGGTCTGAAAATCTTAAAAACAAATTTGGAGAATCACTTAGAGGTTCCATTACCATTACTAAATTATGTTTCTCAAATATTTCAACACCTCTACGCATTGCTTCAATAACATTAGATGTTTGATATCCCATAGATTTTGACCGATCAAAAGATCCAGGAACAATGGTCATGTGTTTGGCATTGGTTCTTTTGGCTACTTCTACCGCTTCTTTGCAATTAGCGGTAAACTTATCAATCCACTCTTTTTTTCCGGTAGTTAATCCTAGTGTATCATTTGAAGCATAGCTAAGTACAAATACACCCATGCGCATACCTAATTTTGCCAATGTATCACCAATTTTTTGTTGGTCTTCTGGCGTTCTGCCCATCATACCATTATCTTCAATAGACCTAAATCCTTGACTATACCCAAATTTTATTTGCTCTACAAAATCAGTACCTGCCAAATTTCTAAATGTGCCATCATGAAATCCATAATCGCACTTGAATGGCTTTATATCTTCTTTTAATATTTTTTTTTCTATTGGAGAAAAGTTATTGGCAAATGGAATAAAAGCTCCTGCACCTAATAAACTTTGTTGCATAAATTTTCTGCGTTCCATGGTATTCAGTATTTGAAATTATTAATAGATTTCAATATACTAATTATTTGGTTATAGCATTCAAATTAAGTTCAACTATATTGGCAGTGCATACTTATTAACTTTAAACACTTAATAACCCCGCCTTATACAAACTATTAACAGGCTTGTTATCCCAGAACAATTCAAAATCTTCGAGGCCTGCATTTTCATAATCTGTTTTAATTGCTTGCAGTGTAAGTTGTTGGGGATTGGCAATATTTAATTTGGGTAATAGGGCTAACAACCAAGCACCTTTTTCGGGTTCAACACTAATACTATAGGTTGTTTTGAGCGTTTGAAAACTGATTGACATCACCTCCCAAGTACTTCCTTTTTTTGATTTTTGAATAATGTCAAATTGCGGCTGCTTACCTAACCACAGTACTTTATTATTGGCATTTACAGCCAGCTCTGGCTCTTCTATTGATTTTTTAATACAATCAGGTGTAACGGTTGTTTTAGGTACTTTAAATTCGAACCATTGTTGTAATGGAAACTCAAAACAAGTGGCATGCATGTAATTTAATAATGCTTTTTTTAATCCAAATCCAAACACTTCGTGATCGGCTCCAGACAAGTCGTCGTGTTGTATATCGTTATTGGCAAAAGTTCCTATTTTGTTGGATTGTTTTCGAACCTGAAACTTTTCTGGATTCAATCCTATTGGGCTATGCGCTGTCATGGTAAATAAATGCCAGAAGGCAGATTGTAACACACCTGTTTCAAATAATTGACGCACCATTTCTAGTGAGTCAATCGTTTCTTGTGCAGTTTGTGTTGGAAATCCATACATTAAATATGCATGCACCATTATACCAGACTCTGTAAAATGTTTGCACACTTTTGCTACTTGTGCAACGGTTATTCCTTTGTCAATTAGTTTTAATAATCTATCGGATGCTACTTCTAATCCACCACTCACGGCTATACATCCTGCAGCTTTTAATAACAAACATAAATCGAGTGTGAAACTTTTTTCGAATCGTACATTGGTCCACCAACTAACAACAAGTTTTCGTTTGATAATTTCTATGGCCAATGCTTTCATTAATGATGGCGGTGCTGCTTCATCTACAAAATGAAAACCATTCTGCCCTGTTTGCGCTATCATTTCTTCCATTCTATCCACCAAAACACTTGCTGCTATTGGTTCGTAGTTTTTAATATAGTCGAGCGAGATATCACAGAAAGTACATTTACCCCAATAGCAACCATGTGCCATTGTTAATTTATTCCATCGTCCATCACTCCACAAACTGTGCATGGGATTAACCACTTCTATGGCAGAAATATATTTGTCTAATAATAAATCACTGTAATCGGGTGTGCCTACTTGGCCCTGCTTATAGTCGGCACAACTTGTGTTATTGATGTAAGCAACATTTTTATTAACTAGTGTAAATGTTCTTTTCAATGCTTCTTGCGCGCGTTTTCCATTAAGGTATTCCCA
Organism: uncultured Bacteroidota bacterium; assembly: GCA_903831935.1. Taxonomy (GTDB): domain Bacteria; phylum Bacteroidota; class Bacteroidia; order Chitinophagales; family Chitinophagaceae; genus Sediminibacterium. Next base: position 8,658 of record CAIKZP010000056.1, read on the forward strand.
TAAAATTTCTACTGGCGCTTCTCCATCATCTAGGGTAATAAAATCGTAGTATTCAAATACGCGTGGATCTGAAAGTGACCTTAATTCGGTATTGGCAAAACCACCACCCATGGCCACTTTAATGCTTGGATGATTTTTTTTAATCCATTCGCCGCAACGCAATGAAGTATACAAATTTCCTGGAAAAGGAACAGAAATAGCTACCATTGCTGGTTGTATAGCGGCTATCTTTTTTTCTAAAATATTAATTAAAATAGTATCTAAATAAGTATAAGGCTTGTGCAATGCTGCATACAAATCATCGAAACTATTGGCTGACCTTCCGAGACTTTCTGCATACCTACTAAAGCCAAAATGTTCATCTACCGCTTCTTTAATTAAATCGCTCAAGTCTTCTAAATACATAGTGGCTAAATACTTTGCCTTGTCTTGAATACCCATTGATCCGAAAGCCCATTTTAAATCATCGGCTTGTAAAAATCGGCTTGCTTCTGGTAAAAAATTTCGAGACGCAATTAGGTGTGCAAGTGTATTTTGTTTGCCTTGTAAAAAAAGTATTACGCCATCAATTGTTTTAATATAATCATCCTTCATTGAAATAATCCGCAGCACATTGGGTGTATGCGTTTCATTTCGGGATGCTATTTCTGTAAAGAGTAATTCTAAACCGGCTTTACAAAATATTTCTAGCGTTACTTCTATTCCTAAATCTGCTTGAACGGCAGGAATGTTTTTGGTATTTAGAAAGCCTTTTAAATATGCAGTGGCCGGATAAGGCGTATTAAGCTGTGTAAATGGTGGCGTGATTAAAAAAATGGGTGACTGCAATGAAACAATTTTTATCGAACAAATGTAATTTAATTAACGCAATTGTTAACTGATCCATTTATATAAGAAAGAATATTAGATGCAGTGATACTTAAAATTCGTTTACGCGCTTCGGTACTTATCCATGCCACATGCGGCGTGATGATACAATTTTTTGCAGTTAGTAATGGATTATTTGCTGGTGGCGGCTCTTTAGACAATACATCTAGCGCTGCTCCTGCTATTGTGTTTTGATTGAGTGCTATGGCCAAATCGCTTTCATTTATTAATTGCCCTCTGGCAGTATTTATTAAATAACTAGTTGGTTTCATTTTTTTAATCAGTGCCTCATTTACAAATGCTTGATTGGTTGCCGTGAGTGGACAGCTCAAAGAAATATAATCAGCCTGTTCAAAAACTTCGTCTAAAGTAACTTGAGTTCCTATACCAGTTGATTTTATACTTGGATTAAAATAAATTACTTGCATACCAAATGCAATGGCAATTGATGCCACGTTTTGGCCAATATTGCCAAAGCCTACAATCCCCATTGTTTTGCCCTGTAATTCGGTAATGGGCGCAACTGTATAACAAAAATCGGCACAGTCTTGCCAATTACCTTCGGCAGTCCAACCTGCATTTTTTCCGGTATGATTGGTAATTTCTAATAACAAAGAAAATACATGCTGTGCTACAGAAGCAGTGCCATAACCAGGAACATTACTTACTATAACAGCTTGTTCTTTTGCAGCAGCCGTATCAATAATATTATACCCTGTTGCCAAAACACTAATGTATTTTAAGTTAGGTAGTGCTGCTAGTGTTTCTTTTGCAAATGGCACTTTATTGGTTAATACAATTGTTGCCTCTTTGCACCTTTCAACAATTAATTCTATTGGCGTTCTGTCATAAACAATCAATTCGCCTAAAGCAGAAAGTATATTCCAACTAAGATCCCCTGGGTTTAAAGTATACCCATCAACAATAACAATCTTCATAACCAATTTTTATAATTCTGCTAATCGAATATTTCGATATTTAATTGACATTTCATTTCCAGGATGTAACTGAAGACCAATTGGGCCAGATGCAGGAATATCTTTTGAAGTATATGTCATTACTTCTTTACCATTTAACCAAACAGTGTAGGTTTTATCTACCATTTTTATTTTCATAGTATTCCAATCTGTTGGTTTTAAAATATCTTTTACATTGGCTTCTACCGGATATTTTAATTTAGGCAAATATGGCGAAGCCGTTAAATCGCGTTTTAAAGACCATGAAATACCTATTTGAATTTGGTCGTTTTCTGAACGCAAAAATATGCCTGAATCAACAGTGCCATCACCCATTAAAAAATCGGCACTTATTATAAAGTTTTGGTAGTTTTTTTCTGTCCATAAATTACTTCCCTTTTTCTCTGCATTATTTTTTACAAATAACACACCACGGCTTGCTGTCCAACAAGTTAGATCTGGCGGCAATTTCCATCCATTTAAATTTTTACCATTGAAGATCTTTTTCAGTTTGGGTTCTTGAGCAAACAATATTGTTGAAGCCCCAAGAAAAACAAATATTACAAGTAGTATTTTTTTCATTGTTTAAATTTAAAATAATTATATTCAATTATGGAAAATAAAAATAATTCAAGAAGATCTTTTTTAAGATCGGCTGCTAAAGGAGCCGTTGTAGCTGCTGTTACGCCTACCGCTTTTGCCATGGGCGAACCTGCTAATACTATTCATTCAAATATAATTGGTGCCAATGACCGAATTCGCTTAGCTGTGCTAGGCTTAAATGGAAGGGGCAAAACACATGTGGAAGAAATTATGAATTTGTCGGCAAAATCAAATGTAGAAGTAGTAGCGCTCTGCGATCCAGACATGGTTGTGCTGAATGAAGCTGCTGCCAATTTTCAAAAAAAATATGGCAAAAAAGTAGCTATTGAACAAGACTACAGAAAGATACTAGACAATAAAAATATAGATGCAATTACACTTGCTACTCCTAATCATTGGCATGCACTATTAACTATTTATGCTTGTCAGGCTGGAAAAGATGTGTATGTTGAAAAGCCTGCTACACATAATATTCATGAGGGTAAAAAAATGATTGAAGCGGCTTATAAATACAATCGCATTGTACAACACGGCGTTCAACTACGCAGTTCTGTTGCTATTCGCGAAGCTGTAAAACATTTAGAAGAAGGTTTGATAGGACGCGTTTATATGTCTCGAGGACTAGTGTATCGTAGACGTCCAGACATTGGAAACAAAGGCATTTCAGCAATACCTGCAGGATTAAATTACGATCTTTGGTGTGGACCTGCTCCTATGCGTCCATTCACAAAAAATTTGGTACATTATAATTGGCATTGGCATTGGAATTATGGCAATGGCGATGTGGGCAACCAAGGTATTCACGAAACAGATTTATGCATGTGGGGTTTAGGCGTAGACCAATTGCCAGAAAAAATCACGTCAATGGGTGGTAAATTTTTATGGGATGATTGCAAAGAAGTTCCTGAAATACAAACTTCTATTTACCACTATCCAAAACTGAAAAAAATGATTCAGTTTGAAGTAAGAAACTGGAATACTAATTCAGAAGATGGTGCAAGTGTTGGCAATATTTTTTATGGAGAAAAAGGCTATATGGTGGTAAAAGGATATGGTACTTACGAAACTTTTTTGGGTGAGAAAAAAGAGAAAGGCCCAAGCCGAAGCGAATCTGGCGAATTAGGTTTGCATTTTCAAAACTGGTTTGACGCCGTTAGAGCAAGAGATATGAGTATTCAAAACGGACCTGTTCAAACAGGACATCTGTCTTCTTCTTTGGCTCATTTAGGAAATATTGCCTACCGTTTAGAGCGACAATTACAATTCGATCCAGTAGCAGAAAGATTTATAGGCGAAGGTGAAAACGAAGCGAACGCTATGCTAAGTAGAGACTATCGTGCACCCTATTTATTGCCTGATGTGATTTAGTTTTTTCCTATTCAAATGTATAATGCATTGTTTTACAGCGTTTAAAAGCATGTAATTCAATGCATTTTGTTTTCTACAAATTCAATACAGATTTAAATACGTTCTTTGCGATCTAATTAACTCGATTGAATATGCAAAGACTGCTAATTATATTTTTCTTTTTTTCTTTTATTAACGCAGGCTTTGCACAGAAAGAACTGTTATCATCAAAACTGATTGTATCGGGTAAAATTATTGATGCTGTTTCTAAGCAACCCATTGAGTATGCTAGCATTGTTCTAACCAACGATAGTACACACAAAATAATTGATGGTGGTATTACAGACAAAAAAGGAAATTTCAGTTTGCAGAACACCATTAAAGGGCAGTTTACTTTAACCATTCAATTTATTGGATACACCGACTATACAGAAAAAATAATCGTTACTAAAAGCACTGCCCTATCTCCTATTTTATTGAATAAAAAGAATTCTAAATTGAATGATGTTACAGTAGTAGGCACACGCCAACTTATTGAAAATAAAATTGACAAATTGGTGTATAATTTAGAAAAAGACCTTACCTCGCAAGGTGGCGTTGCTTCTGATGCATTAAAGAAAATCCCTATGATTACGGTTGACGCAGACGGAAAGGTGGAATTACTAGGTAACCCAAATGTTCGATTTTTAATTGATGGCAAACCTTCTGGTATATTTGGCAATAGTGTTGCAGATGCCTTACAGTCTATTCCTAATAGTCAAATTCAAAGCATTGAAGTAATAACAAGCCCTTCGGCAAAATATGACGC
>CAIKZP010000057.1 GCA_903831935.1 uncultured Bacteroidota bacterium
ATCACCCAACAAATTCAAAAAAGCATTGATGCTTGTGCTGCTGCTGGTGGGGGCATTGTAGGTTTTAAGCCTGGCGTATATGTAACAGGATCGATATTTATTAAATCGAATGTGCATTTAATGATAGACAAATCTGTCACTATATTGGGTTCAACTGATTTTAAAGATTATCCAGAAATTGATACGCGTATTGCTGGAATTGAAATGAAATGGCCGGCTGCACTGATTAATTTAATTGATGTAAAAAATGCTGCGGTTACTGGCGCTGGTGTGGTAAATGCAAGGGGAAAATTTTGTTGGGATAAGTACTGGAAAATGCGCAAAGACTATGACAAAATTGGCCTACGTTGGATTGTTGATTACGATGCTAAACGCGTAAGAACTTTATTGGTACAAAATGCATCGAATATTACTATTAAAGAGTTGACTTTTAAAAATGCAGGTTTTTGGACCGTACAATTATTATACTCAAACCATATTACCGTTGATGGTGTTGTAATTAAAAACAACGAAGACGGAAGCGGACCTAGTACAGATGGAATTGATATTGATTCCTCTACTTATGCCTTAATTGAAAATTGCAATATTGATTGTAATGACGATAATTTCTGTTTAAAAGCAGGACGCGATTGGGATGGACTAAGAGTGAATCGCCCTACAGAATATGTTGTGATTAGAAAATGTATTGCACAACGTGGGGCAGGGCTCGTTACACTTGGCAGCGAAACCTCTGGCGGAATTAGGCATGTATTGGCTACAGATTTATATGCCAAACATACCGACAATGGTTTGAGAATTAAATCGGCTTATACTAGGGGTGGTACCATTGAAGATATTTATTTTCAGAACTCAACGCTTGATTCTGTCAACAATGCTTTTCAGTTTAATTTAAATTGGTATCCAGCGTATAGTTATTCTGAATTGCCAAAAGGATATGTGTACGATTCTATACCAGCACACTGGAAGTCAATGCTACAAAGGGTTTTACCTGCAGAAAAAGGCATTCCTCATGCAAAAAATATTTATATTAATAATGTAGTGGCTACCAATTGTAACAATGCATTAGTAGGTACTGGTTACGAAAAATCATTATTAGAAAATTTTGTATTTACCAATTGCACCATCACTGCTAAACAAATTGGCGTTTTAGAATTTACAAAAGATTGGAAATTTAATAATACATCCATTGGGGTATCCATAAAAAAACAAGAGCAAGCGGCAGGAGGAATTGAACAAAAAGAAAGATTAAAATAACTAATGATTTAATTTTTAATACAGCGTCTTGTAAAAAAAAACTAAAAATGAATAAAATAATCTTTTAATAAAAACGATAAAAAATAATTCTAAAATAAAATTTAAATAAGATAAAAATTTATTTAAAAGTTAAAAAATAAATCATAATAATATTCAATAATCATGAATCATTTTAATAAAAAATATACTTTTCTTATAGTTTGTATTTGCTTTGTTTTTTCTGCAAATGCACAAAGAGTAATTACTTCTTTTGATGCAGATTGGAAGTTTATTAAACAAGACATTGCACAAGCATCTGCAGCAAATTATAATGACAAATCTTGGCGCAGTTTAAACGTGCCACACGATTGGAGTATTGAATATCCTTTTAATAGAGCCAATACTTCGGGTAGGGGTGGTGGTTATGTTGAAACTGGTATTGGTTGGTATAGAAAATCATTTGTGTTAAATACAACCGAATCTAACCAACAATTTTTTATTGAGTTTGATGGTGTAATGATGAATAGTGATGTGTGGATCAATGGCTATCATTTAGGCAAAAGGCCTTACGGATATATTAGCTTCCAGTATGAATTAACCAAACATTTAAATTTTGGGAAAGACAAAGTCAACGTGTTAGCAGTGCGTGCAGACAATTCTTTGCAACCAGCTTCACGTTGGTATACTGGATCTGGTATTTATAGACATGTAAAATTAATTAGTACCGGTACTACACATATAGACAAATGGGGCGTGTTTGTAACTACGCCTAAAATAAGTACAGATAATGCAACAGTTCATGCACAAATTCAAGTGTTAAACCAATCTGCTGCAAGTAATAATATTGTCATTGAAACAAGTATCATTGCGCCAAATGGTTCGGTGGTATCTAACAATCAATCAAAACTATCTATTGCTGCAGCGCAACAAAAAATAGTTGACCAAGACCTTACTGTTGCACAACCACAATTATGGTCTTTAGAAAAAACAAATCAATACACAGCAATTGTAACTGTTAAAGCGAACAATAAAATTATTGATACTTATAAAACCATCTTTGGTATTAGAACCATTCAATTCGATGCAGAAAAAGGATTTTTATTAAATGGAAATGCAGTTAAAATAAAAGGTGTTTGTTTACACCACGATGGTGGTGCATTTGGTTCGGCTGTTCCATTGGGTGTTTGGGAAAAAAGAATTTTGGCCTTAAAAGAATTGGGTGTGAATGGTATTAGAACCTCACACAATCCTGTGGCACCAGAGTTTCTAAGCCTCTGCGACCAATTAGGAATGCTAGTAATGAATGAAACTTTCGACACTTGGAATGCCAGAAAAACTAGTGCCGATAATGGATACAATTTATATTTTACCGATTGGTGGGAGCGTGATACCAAAGACCAAGTGTTGCGTGATAGAAACCATCCTTCTGTTGTAATTTATAGTATTGGCAATGAAATTCATGATAATTTAAATGATAGTACTGGATTTAGAAAATATAAAATGCAACAAGATTTAGTACATTCTTTAGATAGTACCAGACCTGTAACAATGGCACTATTTCGTCCAGGAATTTCTCGTGTATACGAAAATGGATTTGCAGAAACCATGGATATTGTAGGACAAAATTATCGCGAAAATGAACTAGTGGCTTTACACGAAAAAAAGCCAACACTCAAACAAATTGGTACAGAAAATAGAACGGAACAAGCAGCATGGATTCCGTTTAGAGACAAACCTTATATAGCAGGTCAGTTTTTATGGACGGGCATTGATTATATTGGTGAATCTGATTGGCCTGCTGTTGTACACGGTTCTGGCTTATTAGATAGAACTGGTTTTGTGCGCCATTTAGGCTATCAACGCAAAAGTTGGTGGAGTAATGAGCCAATGGTGTATACCATGCGAAAAGAAGGCAATGCAGGCGCAGGAGAGTGGATCAACGATTGGTCGCCTACAGATGTTGATACCTACGACGAAGCCAAAGTGCAAGTATTTAGTAATTGCGATGAAGTAGAGTTGTTTTTAAATGAGGTTTCTCAAGGTGTCAAGCCCAGACCTGCAGACGATGCATCACCAAGAGGATGGTCATTTACCTTTCATACAGGGGTATTAAAAACTATTGGAAAAAACAATGGAAAAATAGTTGCTACGCAGGTATTAAAAACGGCTGGAGCACCTGCCAAAATTATATTATCAACCGAAAAGAAAACAGTTGGAAATACTTGGGATGATGTATGTTATATCACTGCTACTATTGTTGATGAAAACAACGTGGAATGTTTAAATGCCGACAATCAAATTGAATTTAGTGTAACCGGTGCAGGTGTTTTAGCAGGTGCCGATAATGGCGATTTAACAGCAACAGAATCCTTTTTATCTAACAAAAGATTTTCTTATAAAGGCAGGTGTATTGCTATAGTAAAAGCAAATGCTGCAACAGGAAAAATTAATATTGTAGCTAGTACTAGTAATTTAAAATCTGCTAATTTGGTAATAGAAGTTTCTAAATAATTATTATTTAGTGTTGGCTAATTCCATCACTATTTTCCATTCGGCTTCTTTTACGGTTTGTACAGACAATCTACCTAGTCTTACCAGATCCATATCTGTTAAGCGTGGATCGTTTTTTATGGTAGCCAATGAAACAGGCGTTTTTAATTTTTTGAGGGGCTTAAAATCAACCACTAACCATGCTGGATCTGGGGTAGTAGGATCTTGGTAAGATTCTTTTACCACTTTTGCAATACCTACAATTTCCATTCCTTCATTGCTATGGTACCAAAAAGCGAGGTCGCCTTTTTTCATAGAACGCAAATTATTTCTAGCGCCATAGTTGCGAACACCATCCCAAAAGGTTTGGCCATCTTCCACAAATTTGTCCCAACTATATTTAAACGGTTCAGATTTAATTAACCAGTATGCCATGGAAAAAAGATTATAATTTTTTGTAATTAAGTTGGCTGAATATTAATAACCACTTGCTAATACTTCTGCTAAATGCAGCACTTTTAATGGCGATCCATTGTGTTGTAATCGGCCATGAATATGCATTAAGCAACTCATATCGGTGCTTATAATATATTCAGCTTCAGTAGCAATAGCGTTGGTGATTTTTTGATCGGCCATTGCAATACTAATAGGATCGAATTTTACTGCAAACGTACCTCCAAATCCACAACAGGTTTCTACATCATGCATTTCAACAATTTCCAATCCTGCTACATTGGCTAATAATTGTCGTGGCTCAGACTTAATATTACATTCTCTAAGTCCTGCACAACTATCGTGATAAGTTGCTTTGCCTGGAAAGCTGGCGCCTAAATCTTCTATTTTTAAAATTTGTATTAAAAATTCAGAAAGCTCAAAAACACGTTCTTTAATTTTTTTTGCTTTTTGTAAGTGTGCAGAATTGTCAAAAATTTTAGGATAATAATTGCGCACAAAACCAATACAACTAGCACTTGGTGCAACAATATATTCTGCTCCTTCAAAATCGTCTAAAAACTTGGTACAAACTTCTTTAGATTCACCCCAGAAACCAGCATTAAAAGCAGGTTGGCCACAACAGGTTTGTTGCGCATTATAAATAACTTCACATCCTGCTTTTTCTAAAACTTTTACCATGTTAAATCCTATAGTAGGGTATAACTGGTCTATAAAACAGGGTATAAATATTTGTACTTTCATTTACCGGGGAGGTAGTTTTAAGGTTATTTCAATTTCCTATTTAATGCAATCATTTTTAAAGCAGTAATAGCCGATTCTTCTCCTTTGTTTCCGTGAACACCGCCAATACGCTCTTTTGCTTGTTGTTCGTTTTCTACAGTTAGTACACCAAAAATTACCGGCACATCTAACGATAAATTCAATTGTAACACGCCATCAGTAACTGCCTTACATACATAATCAAAATGTGGTGTATCGCCTCTAATGATGGTTCCTAGTGTAATATAAGCATCAGGTACTGTTTTACAATAGGTGTAATGATTTTTTACTGCAAATGGAATTTCAAAAGCACCAGGAACTGTTAGTGTTTTAAAACTTACGCCACTTGCTTTTAATATTTTTTTTGAACCTGCTTCTAACTTATTAATGATAGCCGCATTCCATTCTGTTTTCACTATAACAACAAAGGCATCCTTAATTGTAGGGATGCCTTTGTGTAAGTCTGTATTTCCTTTGGTAGCCATATTCTGTTACCAGTTAGTTTTTTTCAACGCTTAAGCGATAGATGTATTTATCTGCTTGAAAACCTTTGTCTGTTTTAGGATACTTAGTTTTCAAATCTTTGTATATTTCTAAAGCTTCTTTTGTTTTACCAATTGTTTCAGAAAGTAAAGCTGCTCTAAATAAATATTCTGCAGAATTAGCTTCGTCATTTTCAAAAATAGTACCTGCTTTTTTATAAGTAGCAATAGCATCATCTTTTTGATTTAATTCTGCATATGCATCTCCTAAATTACCTAAGGCCAACAATTGAATTTGTTTAGCACTAGTAGAGAAATCTTTTAAGTACTTAACGGCATTATTAAAATCACCTAAGTGTAAATAACTAACACCTGCATAAAATTTAGCAAGGTTGGCCGTTTTTGTTCCACCATAATTGTTAATAATGTACAAAGCGCCTTTGTTTTGACCGTCGCCATTTAAAACCAAATTAGACGAATCAACCCTAAAGTACATTTGAACCTGCGCAATCGCATCAGCTGCTTTGTCTTCTTTTGGTTTTAAAATATAAGAAGTATATCCAAACCAACCGCCGCCAATAACAATTAGGGCAATTACTAAAGTATAAATTGTCTTTTGATTTTTTTGCCAGAAATGAAGCAATTTAACTGCGCTATCATGTTCTTCTGTATATGCATTGTGGTGTTCGCTCATAATTCTATTTTGAAATGTGTTCTATAAAAATTAATCAACAATGAAAGGGTAGTTTTGGTCGATATAAACGTCTTTGTAAACTTCGCTATCATCAGGCCAAGGGCTTTCTTCTGCGAACTTAACGCTTTCTTCTACAATGGCGTCAATTCTATCGTCGATAGCTTTAATGTCGGCCTCTGTTGCAAATCCATTGGTAAGAATAGTAGTTCTTACTTTATTAATAGGATCTTGGTCTTTGTATTCGTCAACCTCTTCTTTGGATCTATATTTCTGAGGATCAGATACAGAATGTCCTTTGTATCGGTATGTTTTTAATTCTAATAAAGTAGGACCATCGCCTTCTCTTGCGCGCTTTACAGCACGTGCAACACCTTCGTGTACCGCTTCTGCAGTCATACCATCAATTTTGTCTGCTGGCATTTCGTAAGCGTCGGCTAGTTTATAAATATCCACCACATTACTAGTACGTTCAATAGAAGTACCCATGGCGTAATTATTATTTTCGCAAATGAAAATAACTGGCAATTTCCAAGTCATTGCCAAATTGAAGGCTTCGTGCAACATCCCTTGACGGGCAGCACCATCTCCAAAATAACAAAGGACTACATTGTCTGTACCCTTATATTTTTCTGCAAAAGCAAGTCCTGTACCAGTACCAATTTGCGCACCAACTATACCATGACCACCAAAAAAGCGGTGTTCTAAACTAAAAAAGTGCATACTTCCACCTTTTCCTTTGGCACAACCAGTGGCTTTACCATATAATTCAGCCATACAAGCATTGGCAGAAACGCCTTTTGCTAAAGCCAAACCATGGTCTCTGTAAGCGGTAATGAAAGGATCACCTTGTTGAGTGGCCGTCATACAACCTGCAGCAATGGCTTCTTGTCCAATATAAGCATGAAAGAATCCGCGGATTTTTCCAGCCATTTTGTACATTTCTTCTGATTTCAATTCAAACTGACGAATCAATTGCATCAATTCGTACCAGTAGAGATAAGTTTCTTTTGAAAATTTCGTTGACACTAAATGAAAATTTTGAGGGGCAAATATAGGGTTTATCGGCTAATATAGCAGCCATGTGTAGATTAAGTGAATACATAAATTCGTATCATCCACAATTCTGCTAAAATTTGTTAATTACTACTAAGCTTCCTTTAAAAAAGCATAACGGTAATCAGTTGGCGGATTAAAGGTTTCTTTAATGGTTCTAGCACTCAACCAGCGATATAAATTTAACTGACTACCTGCTTTATCATTGGTTCCAGAAGCACGCGCACCACCAAAAGGTTGTTGACCAACAACAGCACCAGTTGGTTTATCATTGATATAAAAGTTTCCGGCAGAATTACGTAACTTATTGGTTGCCAATTCAACAGCGGCTCTATCTTGTGCTAAAATTGCACCAGTTAAAGCATATGCCGAAGTATTGTCTAGTAATTCTAAAGTGGTTTCAAATTTTTCGGCATCGTATACATACATGGTTAACACTGGCCCAAAAATCTCTTCGCACATAGTGGTGTATTTAGGGTCTTTGGTAACAATTACCGTTGGCTCAACAAAATAGCCTTTCGATTTGCTGAAATTTCCACCCACTAAAATGCTGGCTTTTTTATCGGTTTTTGCTTTGTTGATGTACTTGGCAATATTGTTAAATGATTTTTCGTCAATCACTGCATTAATGAAATTGCTAAAATCTTCTACCGTTCCCATTTTCATAGACAATAAAGCAGCTTTTAGTTTTGTTTTTACTTCTTCGGCCATATTACTAGGAATATACGCCCTTGAAGCAGCAGAACATTTTTGTCCTTGGTATTCAAAAGCTCCACGGGCTAATGCCGTAACCACTGCGTCTACATTGGCAGATTTATGTGCAATAACAAAATCTTTTCCGCCTGTTTCGCCAACAATGCGCGGGTAAGAACGATAGTTACCTACGTTTTCGCCAATTACTTTCCACATACCATTAAATACACCGGTTGATCCTGTAAAATGCACACCTGCAAATTCACGGTGCGCAAAGCAAACTTTACCAATTGTTGGCCCATCAACATAAATTAAATTGATAACACCGTCTGGTAAGCCAGCTTCTTTAAGTATCCGCATAAATAATTGTGCAGAATATATTTGGGTATTGGCTGGTTTCCAAACAACTGTATTGCCACACATAGCGGCTGATGTAGGAAGGTTTCCACCAATAGCAGTAAAATTAAATGGAGTGATAGCTAAAACAAATCCTTCTAATGGACGCCATTCTAGTCGATTGTGCATTCCTGGGCTAGAAATGGGTTGCTCTTGGTAGATTTTGCTTAAAAAATGCACATTGAATCTTAAAAAATCTATCAATTCACAAGACGCATCAATTTCTGCTTGATATGCATTTTTACTTTGCCCCAACATAGTGGCAGCATTAATATAGAAACGATATTTTGTAGCCAATAAATCAGCGGCTTTTAAAAAGATATTAGCCCTGTTTTCCCAACTCATATTTGCCCAAGCATCTTTTGCTTTAAGTGCTGCATCAATTGCTTGGTGCACATGTTTTTCTTCTCCAGCATGAAAAGAACCGAGGGTAAAACTCAATTCATGTGGTGGATGAATATCGTGTTTATTGCCCGTTCTAATGGCTTTTCCGCCAATATACATAGGAATATCTAAGGGCTTTTTCTTTAAATCTGCAATTGCATTTTTTAAAGCAAGTTTTTCAGCACTTCCTGGTGCATAGTTTAAAACGGGTTCATTTACTGGTAAAGGGTAAGAAAAATATCCTAAGCTCATATTAATTACTTTGATGAATTAGGGCTGCAAGTTAATAAACAATTGACTATTATTTTATCATTCAGGGCTATTCTTAGGGCTTGTTTCGTGTCATTTTCTAGAATATTCAGTTAATTTTGCCGAATGTCAATTGTACTGTTTGATAATTCGAATCGAAATCACCTGTTCCCCTTAACATATACCAAAGCAGTGGCTTCATTGCGTTTTGGTATTTTATCCATCCAAGAAAGATGGGCTTTAAGCACTTCTCAAAACATATTCATTCATACTAGTAATTACTTACAAAACTTATATTCTGCCATACCAAATGGGCCTCATTTATGGGTTGATGCAGCCATAGTTTTAGACGATACTTTGTTAGCAAGCATATTAGCATTAGCACCAGACACTTGTTTGGTTGATGAGATTGGATTGGTTGCTGGAAACTTAGAAATTGCAGCAAAAGATTTTAATGCGAGTGTATTGAATTTTAAAACGCAAATTAAAATTAACACTGTTCAACGAATCAAATATCCTTGGGAAATTATGCTATGGAACGATCGTTTTATTAGAGCAGATTTTTCTTTGGTTACCAAGGGTCGTAGCTCTCAAACAATTTCTACCACTGTTAATTTAATAAATGCACCTGAAATTTTTATTGAGGAAGGAGCGAAGTTGGAATTTTGTACACTCAATGCAAGTACAGGACCTATTTATATTGCAAAGGATGCTGAAGTAATGGAAGGTACTTGTATTCGTGGACCATTTTCGTTAGGAGAAAATTCAGTGTTGAAAATGAATAGTAGGGTATATGGCGCAACAAGTTTAGGGCCATTGTGTATGGGTGGAGGCGAAATAAAAAATGCAGTTATAATGGGTCATACCAATAAAGCACACGATGGTTATTTGGGCGATGCAGTAATTGGCGAATGGTGCAATATTGGTGCAGGTGCTACTAATAGTAATGTAAAGAATACTGCTGGTGATGTAAAGGTTTGGAATTTTGCCACTAATACTTATCAAATTGTTTCGCAAAAATGTGGTTTAATAATGGGCGATTATTCTCGTATTGCTATTAATACATCTATCAATACAGGAACAGTTATTGGTGTGAGTTGTAATGTTTTTGGCGCAGGATTATTACCAACTATCATTGATAATTTTAGTTGGGGTATAGAGTCGGGAAAATATGATTTTAAAAAAGCATTATACGCTATTGATAATTGGAAAAAACTAAAGCATGATTTTTTAAACGACCAAGAAACAATAGTTTTGCAAGCCTTATACCAACAGATTCATTAAATTAAAAAGTCAATTTAAGTTTGTTTAAATTGATCAAATAGTCAACTAGAAATTTACAATAGCATGAGAAAAAAAATTGCAGCAGCAAATTGGAAAATGAATTTAACCTTACAACAAGGTGAGCAATTGTTAACCGATATTTTATTGAAGCCACACGATTTAAAAGCACACCAACAAGCATTGTTTGCAGTGCCTTTTCCTTATTTGCCAATGGCTGTAAATAAATTAGCAGGAAAGAATAATGTTTTTGTTGCAGCACAAAATTGTTCTAATAAAAAAAGTGGCGCTTATACTGGCGAAGTGTCGGTAGAAATTTTACAATCTGTAGGAATTGAATATGTAGTGCTAGGTCATTCAGAGCGTAGAGAATATTTTAATGAATCGAATCAGTTATTAGCCGAAAAATTAGATATCTGTTTGGCAAATAACATGAAACCAATATTTTGTTGCGGCGAACCTTTGGCTATTCGTGAAGCCAATACACAAAATGAATTTGTAGCTAAACAATTGGCAGAATCATTGTACCATTTATCGGCAGCGCAATTACAAGAAATTGTTATTGCATACGAACCAATCTGGGCTATAGGAACAGGCAAAACCGCTACTAGTGCACAAGCGCAAGAAATACATGCATTTATTAGAGCTGAATTAGCTGCTAAATACGGTGCTGCAATTGCGGATTCTATTTCTATATTATATGGTGGAAGTGTAAAAGCCTCTAATGCTGTAGAATTATTTTCTCAGCCAGATGTTGATGGTGGATTAGTTGGTGGGGCTTCATTAATTGTAGATGAATTTGTTGCAATCATCAACGCATTACCATAATCAATTAATCATACTTTAGAACAGGTATTTGCTATGCTTTATGGTATAGTGAATATCTGTTTTTATTTGTGGATGGCTTGCGCGCGTTCTAAGCGTTCGTTGATAGCCCTGCCCAAACCCTCGTTAGGAAAGCGTTCTGTAAGAATAATATCAAAATGAAAATCATCAATCAAGCGCATTACTGCAAATAAATGTTGTGCAGCTTCATTTATATCTCCTTTGGGTGAGAGTACATATTGGTGACCATTGATAATGCCATCATAACTTTTATTAAAAGAAATAGTGGCAATGTTTTTAGTTTGGTGTTCTTGAATCATTGCTTCAATATTGCCAATATACAAAGGCACATTTGTTGCGTAATGACTTTTCATTTGACCAGGTGTAACAGGTGCTTCTGATATTGCAGGATCAATTACTTTTAATTGACTCACCAACTCAATTGCTTCAGCAGAAATGGCGCCAATTCTATGCATAATTACTGCATTGTCTACTACTTCAACAATGGTTGATTCAAGGCCCACTTCACAATTTCCGCCATCCAAAACATACGCAATATCCATTCCTAATCCATCCAGTACATGTTTGGCCGTAGTAGCACTCACATAGCCAGATTTATTGGCACTAGGCGCCGCCAAAGGAAAATTTAATAAATGTAAAAGTTTCAAAGTAAGTGGATGCTGTGGAATTCTAACTGCTACTTTTTTACTACTTGCAGTTACCAAATCGGGTATAATATCTTTTTTATTCAGTAGTAAGGTTAAAGGTCCTGGCATGAAAGAATGCGCTAATTTTTCGCTGATAGGGTCTAGAATCGCATAGGTTTCTATGGCAGCTATGCAAGGCAAATGAATAATTAAAGGATTGAAACTTGGTCGGTCTTTTGCGCGGTAAATTTTAATCACCGCTTCTTCGTTTAGGGCATTGGCAGCCAATCCGTACACCGTTTCGGTAGGAATCCCAACCAATTCGTTGAGTTCCAACAAAAACTTAGCCTGTTTAATATTTGTACCAATTTTATCTGAATTGCCCATCATCGTTTGTTCTTCTGCTACTTTAAATCAATGGATTAGTCCTTAAAATACATCCTTATTGATTCATTTTCGTATAACATAAAGTGTCAAATTTAACCTCTTTCTAGTTTCTCTAGCAAATCGGTCCGTAATAATATTGAAATAGTACTTTTTGTCATTCCCACTCATATCTTTGCAGCCTTATGAAGAATATTAGGAATTTTTGCATCATTGCACATATAGACCACGGTAAAAGTACTTTGGCAGATCGATTGTTGGAGCATACCAAAACAATTGGCGAACGAGATATGATGAACCAGGTTTTGGATGATATGGACTTGGAGCGTGAAAAAGGGATTACTATTAAAAGTCATGCGATTCAAATTAACTATCCTTATAAAGGTGAAAATTATGTTTTCAACCTTATTGATACACCCGGCCACGTAGATTTTAGTTACGAAGTAAGTAGGGCATTAGCGGCATGCGAAGGCGCATTATTATTAGTTGATGCTTCTCAAGGAATTCAAGCACAAACCATTAGCAATTTATATTTGGCAATCGATAATAATTTAGAAATCATTCCGGTGATTAATAAAATTGATATGGATGGTGCTAAAATTCCAGAAGTGACCGATCAAATTGTGGAATTAATAGGATGTAAAGCAGAAGATATTTTATTGGCAAGTGGAAAATCAGGTATTGGTATTGACGAAATATTAGCCGCTATTATTGAGCGCATTCCTGCACCCAAAGGAAGTTATGAAGCACCATTACAAGCACTAATTTTTGATAGCGTTTACAATAGTTTTAGAGGAATTATTGTGTACTATAGAATTTTAAATGGGGTTCTTAAAAAAGGCGATAAAATTCGATTTGTTGCTTCAGGCATGGATTATATAGCAGATGAAGTTGGGGTTTTGAAGTTTACCATGACACCCAAAGACGAAGTGAAAGCAGGTGATGTTGGCTATATTATTACTGGTATTAAAATTGCAAAAGAAGTTAAAGTTGGAGATACTATTACACTGGCTAATAATCCTGGATTAATGATTCATGGATTTGAAGAAGTGAAACCAATGGTATTTGCAGGTATCTACCCAGTTAATACAGATGAGTTCGAAGAGTTAAGAGATTGTATGGATAAATTACAACTCAATGATGCTTCACTCACTTTTGAATTAGAAACTTCACAAGCACTAGGATTTGGTTTCCGTTGTGGATTCCTTGGTCTATTGCACATGGAAATTATACAAGAAAGATTAGAGCGCGAGTTTAATCAAACAGTTATTACTACTGTTCCCAACGTAAGTTTCTTTGCTTATTCTTCTAAAGGCGATAAATTGATTGTGAACAATCCGGCCGAAATGCCTGATCCTACTAAATTAGACAGAATTGAAGAACCCTATATTCGTGCACAGATCATTACAATGCCTGATTATATTGGCAATATTATGACTTTGTGTTTGGGTAAGCGTGGCATATTAATTAACCAAAGCTATTTAACACCAACACGTGTTGAACTTGTTTTTGAAATGCCTTTAACTGAAATTGTATTTGATTTTTACGATAAATTAAAAAGTCAAACTAGGGGATATGCTTCATTCGATTATTCTCCAATTGGTTATCGCGAAGCAGATATTGTGAAGATGGATATTTTGTTAAACAACGAAAAAGTAGATGCACTTAGTGCACTTATTCATAGAGGTAGAGCAAATGAGTTTGGAAGAAAATTATGCGAAAAATTAAAAGACCTTTTAAATAAACAGCAATTCCAAATTGCTATTCAAGCAGCCATTGGCGCTAAAGTAATTGCGCGCGAAAACATTAGTGCATTGCGCAAAGACGTAACAGCAAAATGTTATGGTGGAGACGTTAGTAGAAAACGTAAACTATTAGAAAAACAAAAAGAAGGAAAGAAAAGAATGCGTCAAATTGGAAATATAGAAGTTCCACAAGAAGCATTTTTAGCAGTATTAAAACTAGACTAACCAGTTTTATTTACTCAACAAAGTTTCTATTGTTTTATCGTAGACCCATTTGCCATTAAGCCATTTAAAACCCTCGTAGGTTCCATATGGAATAAGGCTTTGCTTTTCTTTGGGCTCTCCATTTTCACTTACTAAATGTGCAAAAATAATGCGGTCAATAGCTTGCTCGTAATTGAGTTTAGCACCCGCTTGTTTTTTAAATTCCAAACAAAAACGAAGTGCAGGTAAGGGCGGTTTAATATTATCTGGCGGATAACTAAAAAACGATCCACCAAATATTGGTTTACCCAATTCATTGAAACTTAAAACTTCTATCCATTTTTTGGTAGACTTAGCATTGTTTTCATCGTAGCCTAAAAGTGTATAGTAGTTTTTATTGTTGTAAGATTTTTGAACAATATTATAATACACAGCACCAATCCAATTGCTATTTGTTCGAACGGAATCTGTTGGATTATCGGTATACTCCGAAAAATCAAATAATGGATAGAGCTTTAAAGATCCATCACTAGTATGCATTTGTATAGCGCCTTTTTGACGATAAAAACTAAAGTCTTTCATTACCTGCCAAGTGAAAATTTTAAAACTACTATCAGGTGCATATAAACAAGAAATAGTTTGCAAAGAATCAAACGAATAACCAAATGAATAGGGTGTTTTTAATGCTTGCACTAGGCCACGTGTAAACAAACTATCTGCCCTAAATCGGTCTATCATTTCAGGGGCGTTCAAAATATCATTAGCATAGCCTTTAATGCCTGCTTCTAATTGGCTAAGCCGATCATGTGTAGGATTCTTTTGTGCCCTTGAAACAAAGCCCAAAAAAATAAAAAATAGCAGTGCTAATAATTTATTCATGAATGCTAAGATACCAACAAACGAAATGAAAACTTAGTTAGATTAAAAATTGCGTAAGAATTTTAAGATTTCCTTGCAGCCACAACTGCTTCTGCAAATTCAAGTAAATTATTAAAGCGTAAATCAATTAGCGGATTAGGAAAGCTAACTTCTGGGTGCGTTGTAGCCAAAAAAACAGTGTGCATACCCGAATTTCTACCAAATCCCATATCACTTGTTCTATTACCCACCATAATACTTTGCGCTAAGTCAATGCTAGGGTTTGCTTCTTTTGCTTGAAAAGCCATGCCAGGATTGGGTTTCCGGTTAATAGAATTGTCATCTAAATCGGCACAATAAAATAGATGGTGAATAGTACCTCCTGCTTGTTCAATAGCAGCAAGCATATTGGTATGAATTTCAATTAAGGCAGTTTCTGTCATTAAACCCTTTCCAACACCTTTTTGATTGGTTACTAAAACGATGTTGTTGAAATAGGGTTTTAAAATTTCTAGTGCTTTTAAAGTGGTGTCGTAAAATTTAAACTCCTGCCAGCTGAAAACATAGTCGTTATCTTTTTCATAATTAATAACACCATCGCGGTCTAAAAAAAGTGTCCAGTTATTATTGGTTGTAGAAAGAGAAAACATATGCTTGAGAATCTATTGTAAAATAATTATCCTGGAAAAATTTGTTGCTCAACCAATTCACACATAATATGACCAACCAGAATATGGCTTTCTTGAATGCGTGGCGTAATGGTTGATGGTATATTAATTAAGTGGTTAGATAAGTTTTTCATAGCACCACCAGTAGCGCCAGTAAACCCAATGGTAATAATACCTTTGGCTTGTGCCACTTCAAATGCTTTTACAATATTTGATGAATTGCCAGAAGTACTCAAACCAATTAATACATCGCCTTTAACCATAGTGCCATCAACTAGTCTGGCATAAATTTCATCATAACTATAGTCGTTGGCTACTGCAGTTAAATAAGAACTATTGCAGTGCAATGCATCGGATGGTAAAGCTCTGCGGTTTTTATAAAATCGTCCTGAAAATTCTGCTGCCAAATGTTGTGCATCTGCAGCACTTCCACCATTGCCACAAAACTGTACTTTAAAACCATTTTCAAATGCAAGTGTAACCGTGTGTACTATATCATTAATAGTAGCCAATAATTGTTCGTTGGCTAATAAAGATTGTTTCACTTCAATAGAGTCTGCAATGATTTGTTTGATATTGTTTTTCATACTTGCAAATTTTATGATTCAGTTTGGTTTGCTAAATCAATAATGGCTTTGGTTAAAACAGGCCACCCATATTTTTGTTTTTCTAAACGAAGTTGCGGTAAAAAATGTGCTTCGCCTAATTGATACAATTGTTCAATGCCATTGGCAATGGCATTGGCTGTTGGTTCAGTTACTATACCCACTTTTTCGTGTGGCACCAAATCGGCTAATCCGCCAACATTGGTTACTAGCATTGGTTTCTCAAAATGATATGCTAATGGCGTTACACCGCTTTGGGTTGCATGCTTATAAGGTTGAATAACAAAATCAGCGGCACTTAAATAATATTTCACTTCACTGTCGGTAATAAAATCTGTTTTTAAAATGAGTGAAGGCGCTAATTGGAGTGAATCAATTAAGTTAGTATAAATTTCTTTTTGTTCGTAAAACTCTCCAGCAATTAATAATGTAGGCATTACCATATTAGGATTAGCCTGTTTTTTTTCTTGTAATAAGGCCATTGCCTCTAATAATAAATCAAGGCCTTTGTAAGCACGAATAAATCCAAAAAATAAAATGATCGGCGCATCAATTGGTAAGTTCAAATACTTTCTGGCAAGATCTTTTGGTATTGCTTCTCCAAAATTATCATACAAAGGATGCGGTGTTTGAATGGCTTTTTTTGTAGAAAATAAGCTTAAGTCATTGAATACTTTTTGACTCATGGTAATAAAACCATCAATTGGTTTTACAAAGTATTTGGTAAA
>CAIKZP010000058.1 GCA_903831935.1 uncultured Bacteroidota bacterium
CGATCGTAAGGTTTGTTTTCATTAAAGGCATTAATTAACCAGTCGCGGTATCGCCATATAGTTCTTGAATCATCGCGCTCATAGCCTTTTGTGTCGGCGTATCGGGCCAAATCCATCCATACTGCTGCCCATCTTTCGCCATAACTTGGCATGGCTAAAAGTGTATCTACTAAATGCTCGTATGCTTTTTCTGACTGGTCTTTTAAATAATTTTCTGCAAGTGTATAAGTTGCTGGCATGCCTGTAATATCAAGGCTTACACGTCTTAACAGTGTGGCTTTATCGGCTTCATTAGAAGTGGTTAATCCTTGTTTTTTTATTGACTGATAAATGTATTGGTCTACTTCATTTTTTATAAAACCTGGTTTCCAAAGCAAACCAAAAGGACCTACACCATTGTTTGGAACTTTTGGCGCTTGAACAGGTGTATATGCCCAATGATCTCCCCAATTAGCGCCTTGTTTAATCCAATTTTTTAGGATAGTAATTTCATTATTAGAAAGGGCTGGATGCTTATAGGGCATTCGCTCTTCGGGGTCGGTTAATGATAACCTTTTAATGAGTTCGCTATTTTCAGGATCGCCAGGAATGATGGCTACTTTACCTGATTTATTTTTAGCAAGTGCTTCTTCTCTAAATAATACACTAAATCCGCCTTGGCGTCGAACACCTCCATGACAAGTAATGCAATTTTTATTAAGGATGGGCTTTACATCGGCGTTAAAATCTACGCGAGTATTGTTTGAAAAAAAACACAATGTAGCAAGCACAGCCGTAACCAATAACAATACAATCAAGATAGTTTTTGGCAAGCGAGGCAATGGCATCTGGGTTTAATTTTTCATTTTAAAGATACTAGTTTTCAGTATTCAAAAAATGAATGCATTTGGAGCAACTAAACCTATTGCTTATTTGACGAACGATTTACTACCATATTTTGATACACTTTCATTCCACCTATATATGTGGCACTAACATTTACTTTTAAAATGTCGGTTTCAGGCACTTTCATTAAGTCTTTATCTAATATTATAAAGTCGGCTTTTTTTCCTGCTTCTAAACTACCCACTTCTTTTTCTAAAAAACTTGCTTTGGCAGCCCAGATGGTCATTCCACGAATGGTTTCAACTCGGCTCAAGGCATTTTCCATTTGAAATCCTGTAGCTGGAAACCCTTTGGCGTCTTTACGAGCCACCGCTGCTAAAAATGTTTTGAATGGAGAAATATCTTCTACCGGAAAATCGGTACCCAGTGGCAACCAGCCATTTTGTTGTAGTAATTGTTTTAAAGCATATCCACCTTTTAGTCTTTCTTTTCCAATTCTTTCTTCGGCCCAATACATATCACTTGTTGCATGTGTTGGTTGTACAGAAGGAATAATACTTGCTGCACCAAATAAATTAAAATCTGAAGGATGTACAATTTGTGCGTGTTCAATTCTCCAGCGTTTATCGTTCTTTCCTTTTAAATATTTATTGTACACATGGAGCATTTCTCTGTTAGCACTGTCGCCAATTGCATGTGTGCACATTTGAAAATCGGTATTTGCTAATGCCTGTGCCAAAGAATCGTAATGCGATTTATTTTCTAATAAAAACCCTTGCCATCCTTTTTGGTCGTTATACGGTTGAATTAAGCAAGCGCCACGACTACCAAGGGCTCCATCGGCATAAACTTTAAATCCTTTTACAAATAATTTATCGGTTTTGGTAGGACCCAATTTTAAATACTTAGCCAAGTTTGCAGGATTATCGCTAAGCATTACAAACAAACGCATACTTAATTTTCCTGCTTTTTGAAGCGTGTCTATCATGTCTACATCTTGGTAACTCAAACCACAATCAGTAACTGTAGTAAGGCCTTGTTCGAAACACATCATTTGTGCAGCTTGCAACCATTTTAAATATACTTCACTAGTGGGCGATGGAATTTGTTTGTACACTTTGTCATCGGCATTATCAATTAATACACCCGTTAATTTTCCATCTTTTAATTCAATAGATCCACCAACAATTGTTTGACCGGCATTGATGCCAGCAAGGTCTAATGCTTTTTGATTGGCAATAGATGCGTGCCCATCAATTCGTTGCAAAACCACAGGCCTATCTGGAAATAATTGATTTAATAATTCATTGGTTGGATACGTTTTTCCTGGCCAACGATTTTGATCCCAACCACGTCCTTGAATCCAAATTAAGTCTGGATGCTTGGCAGCAAAGTCTTTCACGCGTTCTATTGCTTCTTGCCAAGTGGTGGTGCCAAATAAATCTACCTGATATAATGATTTGCCATATCCTACAAAATGCGCATGGGCATCTATAAAACCAGGATACACCGCTTGCCCTTTGGCATCTATATTTTCTTTAGCCGTATAGTTTTGTTGGATATTGGCATTGCTGCCCACTGCCACTATTTTACCATCTTTCAGTGCCATAGCTTCTGCAACAGTGTAAGCAGAATCAACGGTATAAATTACCCCATGGTGCACAATGGTATCTACTTTATTATTGGTGCAAGCAGCAAATAAAAACAACACTAGTACCCAAACTAATTTTTGCATAGTAAATGATTAAGAGGCTAAAGTTACAAGTTGATTGAATACAATGATTACAAGAAAATCAATCGATAAAGAATGCTAATAAAAGCTACCTGCTATTTAAGTAATTCACAAGGTTTTAAACCCGTATGTTTTTTAAATGCGGCAGAAAAATGCGAAATGGATGAGTACCCTAATAAAGCCGATACATCTGTTACACTCAAGCTTTTTTCGTATAACAAATACTTAGCATGTTCCATTCTTTGTTGTTGGTAAAAATCAAAGATGGTGGTGCCAAAAATTTCTTTAAATCCTTTTTTTACATAACATTCATTCATAGCCACTTTTCGGCTCAACTCCTTGATAGTAATAGGATCTCCAATATGCTGTAGTAGTATTTCTCTTGCTTGATAAATTCTATCGCGGCCCGATTCGTCTGCTAAAAATTTA
>CAIKZP010000059.1 GCA_903831935.1 uncultured Bacteroidota bacterium
AACAAATCCTACAGAAAAGAGCACTCATTAAACAACAGTCCCTAAAAAGACGAAAACAACTATTTTTAAAAGAAAAAATCCTACATTTAAACAACGAAACCCTCTACAACTAAATCGTCCACTTTCTTTGACGACATACATATTAAAAATTAAACAATGAGGATCTTATTTAAATTATGTGTTTTTTTGTTGTTTATCGCCACCTCTGGGTGCTCAAAAAAAGTCTCTAGAACCAATATTATTCTTAACGATAAACCTCTTGACGTAATTCTATCTTATTCTCAAGGAACCTGGAAACTTGTTTATATTGACGGTGGTTTTACTATGATTAGAGAAAACGCCTCTGATAGCACGGAATGGTTATACTTGAAATTAAGTACTAATAGAATTCTCTTTAAAAATTCTGCAAGATTAACACTGGATACCACTACAAAGTGGGATCATGTAAATGTTTTTGGTGATTCTACCTTTGTAATGCATTTTGCCGACTACATTGGAAGAACCCCTCACCCTGAAACACTTGGTGTAAATAGAATATTTAATGATACATTGATACTGTATCAACCTGGACCGGATGGTTTGTTTTTTCATTATATAAAATCTGTTTTTTAATCCTTCTTAAATCTTAATTTATGTTTATTAAATTTAAATTGCTTTTAGCAATAACGCTATTGCTATGCGTAATATCGCAGGCACAAGTTTTTAGTAACGATACTTTAGAAGTTCAAAGAAATGTAAAAGGGGAAATAAATTTTGCACGATTTAAATTTTCAACACCTAGGAAAATAAGGGATGGAAATGAATTTTTGAAGTCATTGTTGAAAATGAAAAATATTGATTCCCTTAGTTTAATTAAGGAAAGTATTGATAAATTAGGAATTACTCATCAAAAATACCAACAAATCTATAAAGGTGTAAAAGTAGAAAATTCTGAATATTTAATCCACGGGAAAGACGGAGTTGTTGAAACCGTGAACGGAGATTTTCATAAAATAGATATTTCATCAGTAGTTCCTAAAATAAGTGAAAAAGATGCATTGTTGAAATCATTAGTTTATGTTGGTGCAAAAAAGTATAAGTGGGAAAATTTAAATTCTGAAGAATTTTTGAAAAAAATAACTGGTAATAATAATGCAACCTATTATCCGAAAGGAGAATTAGTTATTTCAAAGAATTATAAAAATGGATCAAAAAACCTTGAACTTTCATGGAGGTTTATTATTTCTTCTTTCATTCCTAAAAACGAACAGATTATTTATGTTAATGCATTTTCCGGGGCAATAATAAACGATGTTTCTCTAATTAATGATAACAATGTCCCACTTGTTGGGGAATCAAAATATAGTGGAATAGTGTCAATTACGGGTGATTCTTTTAGTACTGGGTATAGGTTAAGAGAAACAAGAAGCAATGTTAATGTAGAAACCTTAAATGCAGCAAATCAGGGGGATTTTGTAAACTCAAATACTAATTGGACTTCAAGTAATTGGTCTAATTTTAGCCAAGATCAAACTGCTATTGACGCACATTGGGGTGCTGAAAAAGTTTTAGATTTTTGGAGTACAGTATTCAATCGAAATAGTATAAATGGAAATGGACTTTCTGCTATAAGTTTTGTACATGATTATATTGGAGATAATGCATATTGGGACGGGACTTTAAATTGTATGAATTATGGCGATGGGGCATATATGTTTAGACCATTGGTATCTTTGGATGTATGTGCTCATGAGTTTGGCCATGGGATATGTCAATACACAGCGAATCTTGCATATGTTGCAGATGAATCCGGTGCCTTAAATGAAGGGTTTAGTGATATTTGGGCAGCTTGTGTGGAGCATTGGGCCGCACCGAATAAACAAACATGGTTAATTGGAGAAGAGATCACTATTGGAAGTCCATATTATTTAAGAAGTTTAATAAACCCTAAAAGTAGCTTAGCATCAAATGGTGGAGATTCCGGTAATAAAGACCACCTAATTCCGGAGCAAATTGACCAGGTATTTGTCTGGCGTAAAACGGAACAAATTAGCTGGCGAAGTTTTTAAGTTCATAACTGATCTCTTTTCAAAAATATAAATTTAAACTCGGT
>CAIKZP010000060.1 GCA_903831935.1 uncultured Bacteroidota bacterium
CAAGAATTAGAATAAGCACCAATATTTACATAGATATTGCCATCATTATCTAATGCTACTGATTTAGACTCGTGTTGACGACGATTAATTAAACCACTAATAATTGTTTCTGGGGCTTCGGCATTTATTAGTTCTCCATTTGTATTTAATTGGTAACGATATACCGCATCGTCAGAAGAAGTGTACAAATAATTATTTTTAATGGCAATACCAGTTCCAATGAAATTTCCAAAAGACTGAATTTCATCGGCCCTGCCATCTTTGTTGTTGTCACGCAAACGAAGCGTTCCTTTTCCACTAGATAACTTACCTAGTTTTACATAAATATCACCTTGAGCAGTAACGGCAATATGGCGTGCGCGTCCTAGGTTGTCGGCAACTTTTAGTGCTTCAAAACCTGTTGGTAATTTTAACCCTGCATTGATAGTATCTGCTACTATATGCGTTTTAGACAATTTCTTTACTGGATGATTTGCAAACGCATTGGTTGCAGAAAATCCTATTACACTTGCTACTAATAAACTGTAGTGGACAATTTTAAGCATGTTATTATTTTTTTTAGACAATGAATGTACAAATCAAAACAGAATAATTAAGCGATTGTTTGAACTTGGTACCAATCTTGCATGGCATCTACCAAAATGGTATTCTCTTTTTCTGTTCCGATGGTTATGCGGAGGCAATCTGCACATAACTGAACCGAACTCCTATCGCGCAAAACAATTCCCTTGGTTAATAAAAATTCATAAATTTTTCGGGCATCCTTAATTTTTACCAAAATAAAGTTGGCATCGGATGGATAGACTTTTTCTACGGTAGGCATCGATTCAAACACTTCGGCTAGTGCTTGGCGCATGCTTACTAGTTCTTTAATCATATCATTTACCTGACCAACTTCTTCCAATGCTTTTAAAGCAAATTCTTGGGTGGCTTGGTTGATATTATATGGTGGCTTAACCTTGTTCATAATATCAATAATAGCCGTTGATGCAAAAGCCATTCCCAAACGAAGTGCCGCCAAACCCCAAGCCTTACTAAAGGTTTGCAATACCACTAGGTTAGGATATTCGGCTAATTCTTGAATGAATGATTGCTGCTTGGCAAAATTAATATAGGCTTCATCAATTACTACAATCCCATTAAAATTATTTAAAATGGTTTCCATATCAACCCTATTCAAACTATTGCCAGTTGGGTTGTTTGGCGAGCAAAGCCAAATGATTTTGGTATTGGCATCCACCAAGGTTTCAATATGCACTAGGTCTAATTGAAAATCGGGTAATAAAGGCGCAATTTTTAAAGCAATATCATTAATGTTGGCACTCACTTCGTACATGCCATAAGTTGGCGGACAGATAATTACATTGTCTTTGCCAGGCTCACAAAAGCAACGAAACAACAAATCAATGCATTCGTCGCTGCCATTTCCTAAAAAAATATGTGCTGGTTGAATACCTTTTACAGCACTCAAAGCCAATTTAACAGCATGTTGGTGCGGGTCTGGGTAACGGTTATACCATTTGGTTAAGGGCGAACCCAAACTATTTTCATTGGCGTCTAAAAACACTTTTGCTTCTCCGCTAAATTCGTCACGGGCCGAAGAATAGGCTTTTAGTTGGCTGATATTAAATCGAACAAGTTTATTTAATTCAAACATAGACCTAGTTTTTCAATTCATTAATGCGTCGAACCCTAACTGCATTGGCATGGGCATCTAATCCTTCAGCCTCGGCCATTAATTCAACAATGGATGCAATATTGCTTAAACCAGTAGGGCTTAGTTGCTGATAAGTAATTTTTTTAACGAAGCTATCTACACTTACACCACTATAGGCTTTTGCATAACCATTGGTAGGTAATGTATGATTGGTGCCGCTTGCATAGTCGCCAACACTCTCTGGCGAGTAGTTCCCCAAAAAGATAGAGCCGGCATTATAAATTTGATTCGATATGTTTTCTGGATTTTCACAAGCAATAATCAAATGCTCTGCAGCATAGGCATTTACTAGTTCAATTCCTTCGTTTATATCTTTAATTAAAATACAAGTACTATTATTTAAAGCCTTAATAGCCAATTCTTTTCTTGATAATTTATCTAACTGCTTTACTAATTCAGATTGAACCTGATTGGCAATTGTTAGCGAATCAGTAACTAGTAAAACCTGGCTATCTGCCCCGTGTTCTGCCTGACTTAATAAATCGGCAGCCACAAAAACAGGATTGGCAGTTGCATCGGCCAATACACATACTTCACTCGGTCCAGCTGGCATATCAATAGCAATTCCTTGCTGTTGAATGAGTTGCTTTGCACAGGTTACATATTGGTTGCCAGGACCAAAAATCTTATATACTTGCGGAACTGTTTCGGTACCATAAGCCATTGCGGCAATCGCTTGTACGCCACCAATTTTATAGATTTTTGTAATGCCTACTAATTGTGCAGCAAATAGAATAGCCGGGTGCAGTTCACCAGATTTATTGGGCGGAGAACAAAGCACAATCTCTTTACAACCAGCAATTTGTGCAGGAACACCTAACATTAAAATGGTTGAAAACAAAGGAGCCGATCCTCCGGGTATGTATAATCCTACTTTTTCTATTCCAACCGATTTGCGCCAGCATTTTACGCCGGGCATGGTTTCAATTACCTCAACGGGTGCTAATTGGTTATTATGAAATTGGCGGATATTGGCAACTGCTTGTATAATGGCAGCCTTCAATTCTTTAGATACTAAAGCCATTGCCGTTGCAATTTCTGCTTCAGTAACTAAAATTTCATTGATTTCAACACCATCGAACTGAGCAGTATATTTTTTTACAGCAGCATCACCTTCTATTTTAACCGCACCTAATACAGATTGAACGGTTCCAACCAAGGCGGTATTGTCAAAAACAGGCCTTTTTAAAATGGACGCCCATTGATGTTTTTCTGGAAATTTAATTAGTTGCATCATTTATCAATAGCATTAAACAATCATTTTTTCAATTGGAATTACCAAAATACCTTGGGCTCCCGCTTCTTTTAATTGTTCAATTATATCCCAGAACTCATTCTCATTCAATACACTATGAACACTACTCCAACCTGGTTCTGCTAAAGGTAAAACAGTAGGACTTTTCATGCCTGGCAATAAACTAATGATTTTTTCGAGGTTATCATTTGGCGCGTTGAGTAGAATATACTTGTTGTTCTTGGCTTTTTTAACCGCCTGAATACGAAACAATAATCGGCTCAATAATTGCTTTTTAGCCTCAGATAGGTTTTCATTTTGAATTAAAACCGCTTGAGATTCAAGGATGGTTTCTACTTCTTTCAATCCATTCATAAACAAAGTAGATCCACTACTCACTAAATCACAGATAGAATCGGCCAATCCAATTCCAGGTGCAATTTCTACACTCCCACTAATTTCATGAATTTCGGCATTTATATTGTTCTTGTTTAAAAACTGGCGAACCAACACTGGGTAACTAGTTGCAATCCGTTTATTGGCTAAGAATCCTGCACCTGTATAGTCTTCTCCTTTGCGAATAGCAATACAAAGCCTGCACTTACCAAAGCCTAATTTTTCGCCAACTATTAGTTTTTTGTTCTTTTCAAACACTACGTTTTCGCCTACAAAACCAATATCGGCAACAGCATCTTCAACATATTGAGGAATATCGTCGTCGCGTAAAAAGTAAACTTCTATTGGAAAATTACTGGCATCGGCCTTTAGTTTATTCACCCCATTGCTAATATCAATGCCACATTCTTTTAATAAACGAATAGAATCATCGTGCAAACGACCACTTTTTTGAATGGCTAACCTAAGTTTTACTGGAGGCGTTACACTGTTTTGACTGCTTGCTTCTAACATAAAAATAATTTCAATTGCGCTAAAGAATACCACTTTAGCATGGTTGGTTACGAAAAAAGCCTACCCGAGGGTAAGCTTTTTAATGTTTTATTCAAATACAAAAACACCAATAGCTTACCAGTTAGGCAAGTTATGATGATGGTGGTGTAGTTGTGTTGTTTGCTTCATTACTCCACAAAAATAATGGCATAATCAGTTATGGGCAAATTTATTATTAACTTCCGCGTATAAAATCACTGTATGCACAAGTATTTATTAGCTAGTATCTGCGCAGTTCTCTTATTTAATAGCCTTTCTGCACAGCAACAACGAAAACTAGTTTGGAGCGACGAGTTCAATTACAAAGGCCTCCCAGACCCTAAAAAATGGAGTTACGATACTGGCGGACATGGCTGGGGAAACAACGAAGCGCAATATTATACCGCACAAAAATTAAAAAATGCCCGAGTAGAAAACGGCAATTTAATTATTGAAGCACACAAAGAATCGATTCAAAATAAAAATTATAGTTCTGTAAGACTTGTTTCAAAAGGCAAAGGCGACTGGACTTATGGAAGAATTGAAGTTCGAGCCAAATTACCTAAGGGCCGCGGAACATGGCCTGCTATTTGGATGTTGGCATCAACCACACCACTTAAATGGCCCGACGATGGCGAGATAGATATTATGGAACATGTAGGATTCGATCATGGAATGATTAACGGATCGGTACACTGTAAAAAATACTACCATACCATTGGCACACAAAAAACCGATTCCATTCCAGTGATGGATTGCTCCGAACATTTTCATGTGTACCAATTAGATTGGGATGCCGAAACAATAAAATTGGGGGTTGATAATATGGTATACTTCCAATTTAAAAACGAACACAGCGATCAAACAGGATGGCCTTTCAACAAACCTTTCCATTTATTGTTAAATGTAGCAATTGGTGGATTTTGGGGAGGGAAGTTTGGAATAGACGATTCCATTTTCCCGCAACGTATGGAAATAGATTATGTACGCGTATTTCAATAATAAAATTAAAGTATGAAAATGAATAGCAAATTATTTACAGCAGTTCTCGGATTATTTTTTACAAGCAGTTTATTAGCACAAGATGCAATGAGTTATCAAATGCCTCCAAAAGCTATTGCAGACTTGCTTTTGGCTAAACCAACACCAAGTGTAAGTATAGATAGTAAGGCTAATTGGATATTATTAAGTGAGCGCAACTCTTATCCAACAGTAGAAGAATTAGGACAACCAGAAATACGCATTGCAGGCTTACGATTAAATCCAAATAATTATTCGCCAAGTAGACAAACCTATGTGAACAATTTTGTGTTGAAAAATATTCAAACAAAACAAGTGGCAACTATTAGTGGTTTGCCAGCAACTATTTTAGCTAGTAATATTAGTTGGAACCCTTCCGAAACAAAAATTGCTTTTACTAATACCAATGCTACAAATATTGATTTATATGTAATTGATATAGCAACCAAAAAAGCAGTGAAAATAAATAAGCAAGCAGTTAATACTGTTTTAGGAAGCGCTTTTATTTGGCTCGACGACCAAACCATTTTATACAAATCAGCTATTCAGCCAGCCAATATGGCTCCTAAAAAATCTATTACTCCCAAAGGGCCAACTATACAACAAAATTTAGGAAAAGCCGCTCCTAGCGCTACTTTTCAAGATTTAATCAAATCGCCATACGACGAACAATTGTTTGAATTTTATGCCAGCACGCAACTTATTCAAAATAAAAATGGCATAGAAACACTTGTTGGAAAACCTTGTTTATTGGCAAGCTTTAGCACATCGCCCGACAAAAAATATTTACTACAACGCATCATTAAAAAACCATTTTCTTATTTAGTAACTGCCTATGGATTTCCTGCAACAATTGCTATAACAGATTTAAAAGGAGCAGTGGTAAAAATAGTGGCCGTATTACCCTCTTCAGAAGGAACACCCTCTGGCAATGACAATACACAAAATGTTCCCCGACTATTTGATTGGCGCGACGACGAAGCAGCCACCATTACTTGGGCAATGCCATTAGATAGTGGTTTAATAAAAAACAAAATGGAATACCACGATGCTGTATTTTCTTTAAGTGCACCATTTACTGGCAACCCAATACAATTATTTAAAACACAAATGCGCTATGCAGGAACTAGTTGGGGCAATGCAACACTTGCATTGGTGCAAGAAGTTTTACGTAGCAAACAATTAAGTAAAATAAGCAGGTTTAATAGCACTACTAATACTGTAGAAAAATTATACGAACGCAACCAAACCGATGCTTATAATGATCCAGGAACACCTGTTACTAGTAAGAATCAATTTGGCAGATCAGTTGTACTTACAACCAACAATGGTAGTGAATTATTAATGAATAATTTTATTGGTTCATCTGCAAAAGGAGACCTTCCTTTTTTAGCAAAGTTCAATTTAAGCAGCAAGCAGAATGAAATTATTTGGCGTTGCACAGAAGGTGTTTACGAATATGTAACAGAGGTTTTAGATGCCAATAAATTATTGGTCATTACGCGTAAAGAATCTCAAAAAGACGTGCCAAATTATTATTTAAAAAATCTCCTACAACCCAATACAGATATAGCTCTTACTAATTTTGGTAACCCTTATCCAGCATTAGATGGTGTAAGCAAACAAAAAGTAGCTTACAAAAGAGCCGATGGCGTAGATTTAACTGGCGACCTTTATTTGCCAAGCGGTTATAATAAAGAAAAAGACGGCCCCTTACCAATTCTAATGTGGGCTTATCCACGTGAATTCAATAACGCAGCAGATGCCGCACAAGTACGTGGATCTCAATCACGCTTTACGACTATTAGTTGGGCTTCTCCAATATTTTATGTTACACAAGGATATGCCGTTTTAGACAATGCAGAATTTCCAATTGTAGCCACTAGTGCCGATAAAAAGCCGAACGATAATTTTGTTGCACAACTAGAAATGAATGCTGCAGCAGGAATTAATAAATTAGCAGCAATGGGTGTGGGTGATAAAAACAGGGTGGCTGTTGGTGGACACAGTTATGGCGCATTCATGACTGCCAATTTATTAGCACATACCAATTTATTTAAAGCAGGCATTGCCCGAAGTGGTGCATACAATAGAACCCTTACCCCATTTGGTTTTCAAAACGAAGACCGTACTTATTGGCAGGCGCCAAATTTGTATTTTGAAATGAGTCCGTTTAGTTATGCCGATAAAATTAAAACGCCTATCTTATTAATTCATGGCGATACAGATGACAACCCAGGCACTTTTCCAATTAATAGCGAAAGATTATATAATGCCATTAAAGGCAATGGAGGAACAGTTCGATTTGTTTTTTTACCTTATGAAGCACATAGTTATAGAGGCAAAGAAAATCTATTACATATGTTGTGGGAACAAAATCAGTGGTTAGAAAAATATGTAAAAAACGCTAAATAAAAATCAGGTACTATGCAATTTCGTTTAATTATTTTAAGCTTATTAATAAGTCTGTCTTGCTTTTCTCAAAAATATTTTTTATTTATAGGAACTTATACAGCCAGCACTAGTAAAGGAATTTATGTTTATCAATTTGATGCTGCAACAGGAGAGACCAAATGGTTAAATAATACCGATAGTGCTTCTAATCCATCATTCTTAACTATTGCACCAAATGGCAAGCATGTTTATGCAGTAAATGAAGTAAGTAGACAGCAAGCAGGATTTGTTGCATCTTATTCCTTTGATGCAAGTAGCGCCAAATTAACGTTTGTAAACAAACAATCAAGCGGCAGTGAAAACCCTTGTCATATTTCAATTACCAAAGACGGCAAGTGGTTGGTGGCAGCCAATTATACTGGTGGAACCCTAGCAAGTTTTCCTGTAAATGCAGACGGATCGATTGCGCCATTTGCACAACATATTATTCATACTGGTAAAAGCGTAGATGCTATTCGACAAGATAGACCACATGTACATTCTGTATTTTTTTCGCCCGATGAAAAATACTTACTTACCCCCGATTTAGGTACCGATCAAATTAGTGTGTATCAGTTTCATTCAAAATCGGCACAACCATTGCGTGCAGCAAATCCTGCGTATTTTACAACCGAACCAGGTAGCGGACCAAGACATTTGTGTTTTGCACCTAATGGTAAGAAGTTATATGTAATAACAGAAATGGGGGGATTTGTTTCGGTATTCGATTATAAAAATGGACAGGCAAATTTTGAACAACAAATAGCCACACATCCATCAATGTATACAGGCCAACCGGGCAGTGCCGATATTCATATTACACCCGACGGAAAATTCTTATATGCATCCAATAGAGGGAAGGAAAATAATATTGCTATTTTTAGTGTTGCGCCAGATGGCTTATTAAGTTCTATTGGCTACGAATCAACCAGGGGTGAAGGTCCACGCAATTTTAATATTGACCCGACGGGTAATTTTTTATTAGTAGCCAATCAAAAAACCGATAATATAGAAGTGTTTAAAATAAACAAACACTCTGGTTTATTAACGCATACAGGAACCACATTACATATTCCAAATCCGGTTTGCCTTAAATTTTTTCCGAAGCCATAACTATTTAGCAGTTAGTACTTCAATATCAAAAACCAATACACTATTGGGTGGAATTTTACTGCTTCTACTACGAATATTATAAGCAATTGCAGAAGGTATGATTAAACGAATCTTACCTCCTACTTTACACATGGTCAACCCAATTTGCCATCCTTTAATTAAACGTTTTAATGGAAAGATTGCGGGTTTATCTTTCGACTGGTCGAACACAGTACCATTGCTTAACAATGTTCCTTTATAATTAACCGACAAAGTATCAGTCACCTTTACAAAAGCACCAGTGCCCTCTTTTATTATTTGATAATACACACCCTCTTTTGATCCGGTGGTATCAAGTTGTTTATTGTTGACAGCCTGAAATATTAATTGTTTGTCTTTGCTATCCTGCGCCAAACTATCGGCATTTTTTGTAAAATCAATGACAGGTTTAATTGTTAAAGGACTGCGTGTAAACACTTGACCAAACTTAGCTGTTGGTGTTTGAAATCCACCATTCCATAAATAAAAACGGCCATCTTTTTCGCCACCACCATAGTCAATTCTGTCACCAGCCTTGCCTGTTGCATCGTACGA
>CAIKZP010000061.1 GCA_903831935.1 uncultured Bacteroidota bacterium
AGAAAATAATAAGGTAGTTACAGCATATCTACTAATTACTTATCTAGCTCAATATCTAATAATTGAATTATTTCTGGAGCATGTTCCAAAGAAAACTTTCTAGCAATAAATTTTCCTGAATCTAACAAGGCTGTAGCATCTGCTTGTGTTAGTATTCTAGGGTTTACAGCATTCTTTTCAAATTCAATGAATCGTAAATTGTTATTAATAATACTATCTTTTAACGAAGAGTTTAATAAAATAGTTTGAAATATTACTTCATCTACACCCCATGTCCTTTTAAAGAATTGAAGTACTTTAGAATTATTTTTTAAATACTCAATTACATATTTTATAGCTTGGGGTGTAAGTGTCATCCACTGAGATCGGCCATAGGGCTCCATTTGATTAGGAATGGTTCTATCTGGAAGTAATTGATTGACCCATTTTTGCAATGTATATTTAAACGGAATTTTTAAATCACCTAAACTATATTTTGTTATTCTTTCTTTAGATTCCTGCCATTCGTTATTAATAGATAAATACTCCAAAAAACTATGCTCTTTGTTTGCAAATAAAAAGTCTTCTAACTCGGCTGCAGGTTTTAATAAATAATCGTGACCGCTTAAAAGATTAATATGACTATACTCAATATTTGATTGTAAAATTTCAGTAAAACTTTTCAGCGTACCATCCACCATACTGTAATTACCCCATCCAATATCTGTTCTATTGTTAATAAAAAACACATTTGGCAATAATGATAGGTGCTTGAATTCAGATAAGCTCGATTTTTTATCGAGATGTATATACACGTCGGCCCGATTGGTGGATAGTCTTTTTATTAGACGCTCCAATTGAAAGGGGTTATTGTGCGCAAGAATTAAATGGGCTAAACGCATGATTGCAAAGTTCTATAATCTATTTTAAAACGGCGCGAAAAATCAAATTAAATTGACATAAATACATTTTTAATGAGATAAATAGTGTCTATACACTAATTTTAACCAGGATTTTTTGAAAATATTCCCTAAGCATGAGTAAAGTATCCGGTTTTAAAAACAAACATTTTTTGGCACTTGCGGGCAATCTGGTCATTTCTATTTTTGGTGTTGCAACAATGGCTTTGTTATATCGCTCAATGAGTAAATCAGATATTGGAACCTGGTTTTTATTTTTAAGTTTTATAGGTATTGCAGATGGTATAAGAAGTGGCTTTTTATCAACAGGCACCGTAAAATTTTACTCAGGCGTTGAATTAGATAGGGGCAAAAAAGTATTGGGCTCTGTATGGTTTATTGCACTTTCAATCAGTTTATTATTGTTATTATTAAATGCAATTGTATGGACTACTACTCAACTACAAAACCCACAAATACAAATTGTCATTAATTGGTTTGGAATTACTTTTTTAAGTTCCTTACCTTTTACGGTGGCTATTTGGATTTTAATGGCCGAAGAAAAGTATGAATTGATACTTTGGTTGCGCTTAGTAAACACAGGGTCGATGTTTGTAATTATTGCCATTTTAATTTACCTACAAAAAATGACACTAGAAAATTTATTGCTATTAAATATTGCTACTTATTTATTAACTGCATTTTTTTGTGTTATTTGGCGCATCTCTAATTTCAGAACTGTTTTAAAGCCAAGTAAATCTATCATGCTAGAGTTAATGCATTTTGGAAAATATAGTTTAGCAAGCAGCATTAGTTCTACGCTATTAAGAAGCGTTGATACGTTTATTATTAATTACATTCTTGGCCCAGCTGCGCTAGCTATATATAATTTGCCATGTAAGCTAATGGAAATTGTAGAATTGCCTTTGCGTAGTTTTACTAGTACAGGTATGTCTGCAATGGCAACGGCTATGAATAACCATAAAAAAGAAGAAGTATTGATGATTTTTAAAAAATATGCAGGAATGTTAAGCTTTGCATTTATTCCAATTGTATTAGGTGGAATTTTATTGGCAGATGTAGCCATTAAAATTTTAGGAGGACCACAATACCATGGAACAGAAGCGGCAAATATTTTTAGAATATTTTTGCTTTTTTCAATGCTCTATCCTATCGATAGATTTAATGGCATTACGCTTGATATGTTGCACTTGCCACAAATTAATTTGCAAAAAGTATTAATTATGTTGGCATTTAGTATTGTAGGAAATTATGTTGGTATAAGTTTGGTTCACAACTTATACGGCGCTGCTTTTGCTTCTCCTTTAATTATTATTTCTGGTTTACTTTTTGGACATTTTTATTTAAAAAAGCATTTTCATTTTACCATCAAAGACATACTAGTTACAGGTTTGTACGAATCAAAACAAATTATTAATAAAACAATTTCAAGCTTTCAAAAATCTGGAAATAATTAATTGTATACTAAAATGAAAGCGTCCAGCATTCAAGAACTAAAACAAGAACTAAACGAAACAAATGCAGCCGACTTAAGGCAATTGTGTTTGCGTTTGGCAAAGTTTAAAATTGAAAACAAAGAACTAATTAGTTACTTGCTGTTTAACGCACACGACGAAGCCGGATATATTGATTCTGTTAAAAATTTAATTGACGAAGAATTTTTAGAGCTGCCAAAACCCAATACTTATCTTACTAAAAAAAGTTTGCGAAAAATTTTACGCATTACCAACAAGCACATTAAATACATGGGCTCTAAACAGGCCGATGCTACTATTAGAATTCATTTTTGCAATCAAATGAAATTGTCGAAAATTCCTTATCAAAAAACAGCTGTTTTAAAAAATTTATACCAACAGCAATTGAAAAATATTGCAACCGCTATTGCAGGTTTACACGAAGATTTACAATATGATTTTCAGCAAGAATTAAATCAGTTAAAATAAGCAACCTACATTTTAAGACTCTTCGTCGAAATACAATTTATAAAAATGCTTGCCGCTCATTTCATCGTATCCTTTTTCAATTAAGTCTTTTCGACCATGTATGTACACATGAAAGTTTTTGTCGAGTTTTAAAATACTCTTAAACACACGCTCCTGTTTTTTTACTGCCGATAAATGAATATCAAATTCATCATCAATAATCACTTGCCTTGCCGCTTCGTATGTTTGTTTATACTGCGTAAATGTTTCTATCATTTCTGGATGGTGTAATACCTCTTCGGCAAATTCATCCATTTTAAAAGCATCTTTTGTTTTAAAATAGTCCATGCTTCGGTTGAGCAAATCAATCTGGTCTGATTTGTTTACTTCAAATTTTTCGGATAGCTCATTACTTATAAAAAGTTTACACATACCCATTGCTGCGTCTGTATGATAATAACTATTGGCGCTTGGTACTATTTGTAAAAAATCTTTAACCCAATATTGGGCATCTTGTTGCTTATTGGTATTGTCCACCACACAAACCACAAAACCTTCTGCGCGATTCTGCTTAAAGATCAAACAACCCTTGTCTAATTTGTTAATATTTACCCCGTCTTCTGCCATCACTTCATAGCTTTGACCATGGGGAAATACTTTTAAAAAGGTTTCTTTGGTTTCACTTTTAAATATGCCAATTGCATCTATGTATTCAGTGCCAAATGGAACATTGTTAAAATGTGTAATATACATTTCGCCTTCTTTCACTTTTGCATGCGTGCTTTTACTGTATAAAAACTGGGCAAGTAAGGCCGATTGGGCAGTAAAGGCTTTAGGATTATCGAATATTTCACACACATAATGATACACTTCATTGAGTGCTAGGTCGCTAATATGCGTAAAATGGTATTGCTCTTGCTCATTAAAAGCACCCAAAAAATAGCGGGTTAGTAAGCCTTGAACAATCGAATCATTGAGAGATAATGGATTAGTTGATAATCCTAACTGCTCTCCTCGGGTGGGGTTGCCAACTTTATGTACGATAACTTGTTGTAGTGCTACACTGTCTATTCCTGTCATATTATTACAAAGATAATTGGGAGAAAGCTAGTGTAAAATCTATCGTTTTACAAACCAAATTCGTTTTTCGGCCATAAAAAGTGCACCTTTACAATGGTAACAATAAAAAGCTATCCCTTTTAAGTTTTGATAGCCCTTAAATTTTAAACTAACTATCACTTATGTACACCCAGATTTGGAGCAAGTATCTGCCGATTATTAAGATTTTATTAAAGCGTTCAGCTAGTGGTAACCAAACATTAGAATTGAACAGAATTGACTTTGAAAGGGCAGGAAGTGGCCGTAAAGCTGGCTATAAGTTCTTAATTGAACTGAATGCTGCAAGAACAGTAAATGTTTTGAGTGGTATTCCTTTGGCTAAAGACTTAGCAGATGTAATGTTAGCTGATGTTAACATTAAAGAAATTTTATTAAAAGGAAATTACGAGATTGGTTTAAATACCCGTTTTCAATTAAGCATTAAAAATGTAACACCAGCCGACGTTTCTACCGATGAAGCTGTGTAAAATTCAACCATATTCAAAAAAAATACCTCCTAATTAGGAGGTATTTTTTTTGTCTTCAGCTAACCAATTTTAGGCTATAATGTAGCCATATCAATCACAAAGCGGTATTTCACGTCTGATTTTAATACTCTATCATAAGCAGCATTAATATCTTTCATTGCAATTACTTCTACATCAGAAACAATATTGTGTTCCGCGCAATAGTCTAGCATTTCTTGTGTTTCTTTTATCCCACCAATCATTGAGCCCAAAATACTTCTGCGTTTAGAAATTAATTTAGCACTAAAAACATTAATAATACTTACTAAATCTTTAGTTAATTCTTCTTCTGGACT
>CAIKZP010000062.1 GCA_903831935.1 uncultured Bacteroidota bacterium
GGATCTAGCCCAAGCATCTGAACGCCTTGGCCAAAAGGATTTGGATAGCCATTTAATGAAGTACCTAAGGTGCTATTCACCAAAATAATTCCTGTATGTTCTTGAAGAATGTCTTGAAGTTTAAGCGAGCCGGTTTTATTAATGGTGTTTTTTGAAATTAAAATGGTAGGAACCGCTGTATTACTCAGTTTTCTTTCAGACCTATTTGCAGTTACCACAATTGGATCACTAGTACCCATTAATGTGTCGGCAAAGAATTTTTGTTGTGCAAAAATTGGAGCTGAAATGCTAAAAACTAAAATAAAAAATAAATAGGTCTTGATTCTCACGCAATAGATTTCTACTGCAAAATTTCATTTTGTTCTTGGTTGTTTTGCCATGAAACTGTCATACAATTTGCAGTTTTAATAAATGACAAATAAATGACAGGGCTATTTTACAAAAACTGATTTTTATCGTTTTTAATTCAATTTGTATTCGTGTTAAAAGCCTCAAAAACTACCATTTTTCTTATTTTACTAAATAATTAATTTTTTGATGCATAGGCCATAAAAGTTAGGCTATGAACAAAATCGGCTCGACTTTCCTAAAAAATATAAAAGATTTTCATAAAAATGAAGAATAAGGGTGTCAGGCTGCGTTTTTGATATAAAATTTATCTGATATTCGTATAACCCCTAATAGTTAAACAAGTTTATGAACAAAAATTTCCTTCGAGTACTATTTTTCTCAACCATCCTACTGGTATTTATTGGATGTCAAAAAGAGTATAGTATAGAAAATTTGAACAGACATGGCAACGCTCAAGGAACCCTAACCGATACTTTGGGAGAATGCAAGTCTGCTACTATTATTGGAAATTATCATATGGATAGTACGCTAACTAGTTTAAACTATGTACTAGTGAATGTAAACTTTACAAGTACAGGAAAGTATCGAATTAGTACAGATACCGTAAATGGAATGTGGTTTATTGATTCAGGTTATGCTTTATTAACTGGGCCGGCTGTTATAAAATTAAAGGGATATGGAACACCCATTTTACCTATAAGCACCACCTTTATTGTTAGCTTTAATATTGAGCACTGTGCTTTTACCATTTCTAAAGGCTTGGCTGAAGACTATTTACCTACAACAACTGGTTCTTTTTGGGATTTCCAATACCTGCCTGGTTTAATTGGTGGCGGTGGGGTTCCTTTAGATAATTTTAAAGTGACTGTTGCACCTGATGCGTATTCCTATAATGGCAAAGTCTATTATCAATATGGCACTTCATTACAAGACACTTTCTATTTTGCAAAAGACAGGGGTATTTATTATGAATTTGGCACACCTGATTTTGACTATACCGGTATTTTTGATGAAGTAGGTTCATTTTTTGAATACCCTTATTTAAATGAAAATCTACCAGTAGGTGGCAGTTGGGAAAGCCCATTATGCGCTGTTACTTTCGGACAATTTCTTGGCAATCCTAGTAAATTAGGAAGGGCGAAAATTAAATTTACTATTCTAACCAAAGGACAGAATTACAGCATAGCTGGAAAGACAGTACCGAATACAATTACTGTTAAAAGAGAAATTTATTTTCAGGAAGATGGCACTATTGGTTTCACGTTAATCCTAGATGGAACCGTTGCTTATGCAAGAGGCATAGGTATGATTGACCAGAATATCAATTTACCTGATGGCAGTGTACAAAAAATAGCTGCAACAAATTGGAAGATTAATTAAAGCCGCTTTATTAGAAATCTACTAAGAAATTTGAGTAGCATCATCCACTACAGAACTAGTTTCTATTGTGTTGTGCTGAGTAGGTGTTTCTTTTGCTAGGAACTTATTTTGAAACAACAGAATAATCATTACGCCTGTTGAGATTGAGGCATCTGCTATATTAAAAACAGGTCTAAAGAATTCAAAATCTTCTCCTCCCCAAACTGGCACCCATGATGGAAAATGTGCATTGGTAATGATGGGAAAATAAAGCATGTCAACCACTTT
Organism: uncultured Bacteroidota bacterium; assembly: GCA_903831935.1. Taxonomy (GTDB): domain Bacteria; phylum Bacteroidota; class Bacteroidia; order Chitinophagales; family Chitinophagaceae; genus Sediminibacterium. The sequence goes on from CAIKZP010000062.1 coordinate 1,999, forward strand.
GCCGTGTAAGAAACTAGCATACCCTCCGCCAGATGGAAACAAATGTGCTATATTTTGTGCATAAGGATTGCTTTGTTCAAAGATCATTCCGTAGAACAAACTATCTATTAAATTTCCTAGTGCTCCAGCATAAATCATGGCTGCACAAATAATAAAACCTTTGTGTAATTTTTTTTGGATAAAATCACGCAATAAAAAACTTCCCCATATAACAGCAGCCAGTCTAAATAAGGTTAATGCTATTTTACCAAATCCACCGCCAAATTTCCAACCCCAAGCCATTCCCTCATTTTCTACAAAATGCAAGCGAACCCATTGTTGGCCTAATACCAAATGCTCTTCGCCAATAAAATAATTGAGTTTGATATATAATTTCAGTGCCTGATCGGCAAAAATGATACAAAGAATAAGTAGGATTAATTGTTTTGCTTTCACAATATGGTTTTTATGGTGGGCAAATATAATGAATGAAAAGATTGAGCGATTGGTATTTAACAGATTAGTTTATTCCTCTAGGTAAACCCTTTTTACCCGCTGGCTTATTCCTGTTAAAATTTCATAGACAATGGTATCGGACCATTCTGCCACTTGTTGTACGGGTAAATTTGCACCAAATACCTCTACCGTATCTCCTTCTTTTAAATTAGGAATTCCAGTAACATCAATCATAGTCATATCCATACAAACATTCCCTACCACTGGCGCAAGTTGGCCATGTACATACATGCTGGCACGACCATTCCCTAAACGCCTATTGAACCCATCTGCATAACCTATACGAACAGTGGCTATTTGAGTAGTTTGTTGAATAAGACCATTTCTACCATACCCCACAGTGTCACCAGCAGTAACGGTTCGAATTTGTGCGATGGTTGATTTTAAAGTTGCTACCGTTTGCAATTGTAACTCTTTTGCATTGGCACTATCTACCCCATACAAACCTATTCCTAATCGAACCATATTGTACTGAAGGGTTGGATACCTAAAAATGGCAGCGGTATTAGAAATATGTTTGATAAATGTATAGCCTAAAATTTCTTCAAATTGTTTACAAGCATTTGAAAAATCATTTGCCTGTTCCAAAGTAAAATCGTCAAACGCATTTGACTCACTCGCTACCAAATGACTAAAGACCGATATTACTTGCATTGATTGATGCTCGATGATTGAACTAGCAATATTGGGCACATCGGCAAGTTCAAAACCCAATCGGTTCATCCCTGTATTTAGTTTGATATGAATAGGAAAATCACTTACTGCCTGCTTAAGTAAATATTGGTGAAATGCATGGTATATAGGAAAAGAGAATAGTTCTGGTTCTAAATGATAATTGATTAAATCGTCGAAACTTTGTTCGTCGGGGCTCATAACCATAATGGGCAATCCAATACCTGCCTTGCGTAAAGCAACACCTTCATCGGCATAGGCAACCGCTAAGTAATTTACTTTGTGAAATTCCAACAACCGCGCAACTTCTATACTACCGCTTCCATAGCTGAATGCTTTTACCATAGCCATCACCATAGTAGTGGGTGCTAGTTTTTTTTGATAGGCTTTTAAATTGTACACCATGGCCGACAGATTAATTTCCATTGCTGTTTGGTGTTGTTGTTGTGCCAACCATTTACTTATACGTTCAAATTCAAATACACGAGCCCCTTTTAATAAAATGTATTCGCGGTTAAACCAATGGCTCATTGCCGCTTGTAAAAAAGCAGTAGTGGTAGGAAAAAATAAAAATTCAGCTACCGCATTTTTTAATACTGCTTGGTGTTGATTTATTTTTTGGCCAATGCCTATTAAACGATGAATTTTTCTTTGTTTTAATTCATTAGCAACTTGCTGATAAATAAATTCATCAGGTATGCCTGCTTGTAAAATATCGGACAGTATAATAGTTGTTTTTTGTTCGGCCGCTTGTTGTTTTAAATAGGCTAGCCCCATTGAAAAAGACAACAAATCATTGCTATAACTATCGTTAATTAAAAAGCACTGATTAATTCCTGATTTTAATTGCATGCGCATTTCAACAGGCTCAAGTAATAGCATTCTCTGTTGAATGGATTCTTGCGAAAACCCTAATACAATCATTACACACCAACAAGTAATAGCATTGTCTATTGAAACACGATCGGCAAATGGAATAACAATTGTTTTTGGCAACCCATTTAATTGCGCAGTAATACTAGTGTTATTTTGCTCAATCCTTTCTTTTGTTATACGTAAATTGGCTTGATGGTTTCTACTCCAAGTAAATACCAATGAACAGTGTTGATTTAATAACTGCTGTTCAGATTCACTGATACAATCTAATGGTGCAATTACTTGGCTTGCATGTTTAAATAATTTTAATTTTTCAAGTAACTTTTCTTGGTTAGATGAAAACCCCTCTCGATGTGCTTCGCCAATATTAGTTAATACGCCAATCGTTGGCTGAATGATTGATTCTAGTGAATCCATTTCATTAACGGTAGATATGCCTGCTTCGAAAATGGCAAGATTGTGTTGTTCATTTATCTGCCAAACACTTAAAGGAACGCCTAGTTGAGAGTTATAACTACGCGGACTTCTAACAATATGATAACTATTGTTCAGCAATACATACAACCATTCTTTAACAATGGTTTTTCCATTGCTTCCAGTGATACCAATAACAGGAAAAACATTGCCGTCTGGTAATTTTAAAAAAACTGTTCTGTGATATTTGGCCAGGGTCTGTAATGCAGCCGTTACATTTTCTACTGCTAAGAAATTAATTTTAGGAAAACTTGTTGTATTAAAAGACTCATGAACAACAAAATTCTCTACCCCTTTTTCTATCAAGTCTTTAATGAAATCATGTCCATCATTTCGATCGGTGGTGATGGCAAAAAAAAGGGTCTCTTTTGGGAATACAATTTTACGACTATCAATAGCCAAATACTTAATATGCCTTGGCAGTAATGCTTTTTCTTTAGCAGAAATAATGGTTGCAATATCTTGTATAGAATAAATCAATATTTAGGCATTGGTTTGTGGGTCTTGATAATTGTCTATCATTCCTTTTTTTTGGACTACAATAGAATAAAGTATAGACCCAGATAAACATAGTACAATTACTAATAATGAAAAAACAGTTTGTGTGGTTTTATCAATCCACAAATTTAAATAATGCTCTCCCAACATTTTAGCCCCAATAAAAATCAACACGATGGCAATTCCTTGTTGCAGGTAATCGAATTGGTTTACTGCGCCACGCAATAAAAAGAACAAAGAACGCAAACCCAATACGGCAAAAGTATTAGAGGTATAAATAACTAATTTGTCTTTTGATATACCTAGCACTGCAGGAATTGAATCCAATGCAAATACCAGGTCAATGGTTGCTAAAAGTATTATTACCACAAAAAGAGAGGTGTATAATGGTTTGCCATTTTCTCTAATAAAAAATTTGCCGTCTCCGTCATGCGATGTTAAAGGCAAATACTTTTTTAACAGCCGGTATATTTTTGACTCATGCGGATCAAATGCTTCTTCTTCATTTGTTGTAAACATTTTGTAGCCAGTATATAACAGAAACAAACCAAACCCATACAATAGCCAGTGAAAGGCTTCTACAAGTGCTACCCCAACTGTAATAAATAAAATTCTAAATACAATGGCCATCATAATGCCAATTAACAATACCCTAGAATAATTTTTTTCTTTTACTTTAAAGGCGTTAAAAATTAATATAAACACAAAAATATTGTCGATACTCAAGCTCCATTCCATTAAGTAAGCGCTTATATATTCTATAGCCGGCTTGCTGCCCATTGTTAGCCACATGAACACAAAAAAGGCCATGGCAAGTATTACCCAGAAAAATGTTTGCAATAATGCCTGCTTAATAGTAATTGCTTTATTCTTTTTACTAAGCAAACCCAAATCAAACACCAATGCTAGTAATAATACAATGCTAAAAATTAAATATACAAATTGCTGCGTGCCCATAATTAATATAAAATAAGAATACCAAATACCTGTTAAAATAAAACAGATTAAAATTAAACCACTAGAGAAACTAAATTCCAAATTTCTTTTTCCTAACCCACTGAAAAATACTTCCCAAAATAATTACTAGAAATATTGGCAATCCAATATTAATAATCTGCCATTGAACCCTTTGTTCGGCAAGTTTTTTCTTGTCTAATAAACGCAATACAAAGTCTTTATTTCTGCTTTCAAACAGGTTGTTTGTACTCACTAAATAATCTACACTATTTAGCAAAAACTCTCTATTGGCAAATCGATAATTTTCTTGTAGCAACATACCCATAGGAACTGGACCTGTAGCTTGACTCACATCATTGGTAAAAATATCTGCATCAGCAATAACAATTTGCTTGCCTGGAACTAGGGCTTTGTCTAAATAAGGCTTACCCGTATTTCGTAAAATTGAATCCGCTAAAACAGGACCTATTCTATTGTGAAAAAACGAACCAAACTTCCCTTCTAACAATACAGCCACCGGCACATAACTAGATTGAAAACTGCGCATATCTTCTTCAGACTTTACACTGTTTACCGAAACAATTGCGGGTGATGCTAGTCTTCGACTATTGGTGTCTGAACTTAAAAGAATTGTTTTTTCAATGCCTATTGCTTTTACTGTATCAATACTTGAAGGAAATAAAGGCAATACACGCTCTAGATTTTTTGAAATAGGATTGTTTGAATGTGCCGATAAAAATGGATAATAAGGCCAAGGCACTCTTTGCATTTTAGGACTACCGTCTCCATTTCTTCCAATAACAATGGGTATTTTAGAACAATTTAAATCTTGCAGTAAATCGCCATTGATTCTAACGCCGTATTTAAACAATAAGTCGTCTAGGTCTAATCCTCTGTCGAATGCGGTATACTCGGCCTGGTTGCGCTTTAAACTGTCTAATTCTGCATATAATTTATCAATACACCAAATGACTTTTCCGCCATGCATAATGTATTGGTCAATTTTTAATTTGTCTTCTTCTGTAAATGCTTTTGTAGGTTTAACAATGATCATTGCATCAATCATTGACGCATCGGGAAAGCCTTTTTTTAAATCAAACACCGCTAAACGATATTGGTTTCTTAAACTTTCTCCTAGGTCATTTACTTTTAAATCAATGGGCTCACCATTTCCAATAGCATATGCAATAGTGGGAATGTTTTTGCGCGTCAATTGGTCTATGGCATTGGCGAACTTATATTCTAATAAGGCCTCCGCAGCATTACGTGTGGCTTCAATATCTTCTTGCGGATCTTCGGTTAGTACATTGTATTGTTTGAAGATTTTTCTACTACTTCTTAAATCTACCGCAATTGGTTTTTGATTTTTATAACTTACCAGTGCAGCTGGAATAATTAATTGTTGGGTAGATTTTTCTGATGCAGATGAAACTGATGCGGCTTGTTCAAACACCACTCCAAGCCTAGCCAAACTATCATATAACAAAACTTTATTGGAATCATTGGTGATGGATTCTCCTGGTTTTTGAAAACTAATTTTCAATGTATTGCCCCTAGTAATTGATTTAAAATCATTTAATAAGTCTTGGGTTGCTTGGTTAAGTTTTCTATAGTCGGCAGGTAAATCTCCTGTTAAAAAAACAGTGATGGTTACCGTACTGTCTAATTCAGTTAAGATTTTTTTTGTAGCAGTTGAAACGCTGAAACGCTTTTCGGCAGTAAGGTCTAGACGATAAGGATAATAGTTCGATGCAATGACTATGCACACAAATAAACCTAAAAGCCCTAGCCATGTAAATTTATGATTGAATAATTTTTTCATGGATTTAAATTAGCGCTTCAACAAATTTTGGCGGGTTACAAAAAGAAATAGGCTAATAATGCCAATGAAATAAATAATATCTCTACTATCCAAAACGCCTCTACTTATACTGCGATAATGAAATTGAATACCCAACATTTCTATAGTATAATCAAATCCTGATAAAAACGGCAACTTACTAAATGCTTCGAATCCAGTGTATAATAAAAAACATAAAAAAGCGCCTGCAATAAAAGCAACCACTGTATTATTGGTTAAACTACTTGCAAAAATGCCAATAGCAGTAAACACTGCGCCTAATAAAAATAGTCCCAAATAACTGCCAATGGTAGCACCCATATCTATTCCGCCAGTAATACTTAATTGTTGTATGGATATTGCGTAAACGATGGAAGGAACTAAGGCGGTAAACACTATCAGTAATGACCCGTAAAACTTTCCTCGCACAATAGCAGAAGGTGTTAAAGGAAGGGTTTTTAATATTTCAAAGCTGCCCGACTTGTATTCGTCTGCAAAGGAGCGCATAGTAATGGTGGGCACTAAAAACAATAATAACCATGGGGCTAAACTAAAAAAACCACCCAATGAGGCGTATCCAAAATCAAGCAAATTTGTGTCTGGAAAAACAAACAAAAAAAGCCCGTTAAGTAATAAAAAAACAACAAGGGCTAGGTAGCCAGTTAAACTACTAAAAAATTGTTGCCATTCTTTTTTACAGATCATCCACATAGGTCAAAACTAAATCTTAATGGGCAATACACCCAGTTCGAGAGTAATTTAAAGAATACTTTATGGAATTTATCACATTTGGCATCTTATTTAAAACCATTATTATGAAATTAAGAATCCTTTTAATTACATTTTGCTTGTTAGGTGTTGGCCTTTTCTCAAAAGCTCAAACCAAACAAACTACTAAACCCTCTGCAAAACCAACCATTGAAAATGGCGCAGATGCAATACCTGTTATAGTAAGTAGTAAAAGAAAAAAGAAGCCTGTGCCAAAAGTTGAGCTGACTAAGTTCACTCCGCCAGTAATTGTAAAAGATGGAGATAAAAAAGCGCCGCCACCTCCGCCACCCACCAAAACACCTCCACCACCTCCGCCCGCAGCAAGAAAAACTAATTAATAAAGTAAAGAGAGCTATTTAAGAAACTATTTGTGAAGTACATTTCAACTACTGAAATTGAAAAAACAGCGTTACTATTTCATTAATTAGGTAAAGAGAAAGAGGCTGCATCAAATAAATGATACAGCCTCTTTTGATATGTTCAGAAAATAAATACTACAATCAATTACACTTTTATACGGCAAAACTCTCTCCACAACCACAACTTCTACTTGCATTTGGATTGTTGAAATAGAATCCTTTTCCGTTTAATCCGTCGGAAAAATCTAATTCGGTATTTACTAAGTATAAAAAGCTTTTTAGGTCTGTTACAATTTTAACCCCATTGTCTTCAAACACTTGATCCATGGGTTTAATTTCATTATCGAAATCTAATTTATAACTCAAGCCAGAACAGCCGCCGCCTACAACACCTACGCGCAAAAAGTACGAGGCATCGCCAGTTACACCAGCGTCTTCCATTAACTGGACTACTTTCTTTTTTGCTTTTTCGCTGACGTAAATACTATTTTCAGTTGCTACTGCTGCCATATTAAATTATCATTTCCTGACCAATATTTGCCTTACTAAAACGCAAATTTAGTTTGCTAAATTAGTGGATTCTTTCTTCAAAAATCAATAGATCCAAACCATTCTTAACGCGGTAATCGTTAATGGCTGCTTTAATAGCATCTTCTGCTAATACAGAACAGTGAATTTTAACTGGAGGTAAATTTAACTCTTCCACCAAATCCATATTGTCAATTGCAACTGCTTGGTCAACTGTTTTTCCTTTCAACCACTCTGTAGCCAATGATGAAGATGCAATAGCAGATCCACAACCAAAGGTTTTAAATTTTGCATCGGTAATTACACCAGTTGCATCATCTACTTCAATTTGCAAACGCATTACATCACCACATTCTGGTGCACCTACTAAACCTGTACCTACATTTTTTTTGGCTTTATCTAAGGTGCCAACGTTTTTTGGATTGCTATAATGATCGATAACTTTATCTGAGTATGCCATGTATAATTAATTTTTATTGATAGAAATTTTAAGAATAATTTTTTATTTGACTAGTGGTGTGCCCATTCAATTTTGTCCATGTCAACACCTTCTTTAAACATTTCCCATAAAGGACTCATGTCTCGAAGTTTTAAAACTGTTTCGCTAATTGCTTTAATGGTATAGTCAATTTGTTCATCGGTAGTAAACCTGCCTAATCCAAAACGCAAAGAACTATGTGCTAAGTCATCACCTAATCCTAATGCTTTTAAAACATAACTTGGTTCTAAAGAAGCAGAAGTACAAGCAGAACCTGAAGACAAAGCAATGTTTTTATTAAAGCCCATCAACAACCCTTCTCCTTCTACATATTTAAATGAAATATTACTTACATGTGGTAAACGGTGTTCTGGTGTACCATTTACATAGGTTTCTTCTAATTGCATTAATGCGTTTTCTAACTTATCGCGCAATTTGCTTAAGCGTTCTGCATCTGCTCCCATTTCTAAACGAGCCAATTCACAAGCTTTACCAAATCCAACAATACCAGGAACATTTAAGGTTCCGCTACGCATGCCTCTTTCGTGTCCGCCACCATCCATTTGGGCAGTAACTTTTACACGAGGGTTTTTACGTCGTACATACAATGCACCAATCCCTTTTGGACCATACATTTTATGCGCCGTGAAAGCCATTATATCAATCCCATCTTTATTTACATCAAAAGGAATTTTGCCTACTGCTTGTACCGCATCTGAAAAGAATAATACACCATGTTTTTTGGCGATGGTGCTAATTTCTTTAACAGGTTGTATTACACCAATTTCATTGTTGGCATACATGATAGCAATTAAAATAGTAGTTGGTTTAATAGCTGCTTCTAATTCTTTTAAATCAACCAAGCCGTCTGCACCAACTTCTAAATAAGTTACTTCGCCACCAGAACGCTCAATATGCTTACAAGTATCTAACACCGCTTTATGCTCTGTAGTACAAGTAATAATATGGTTTCCCTTACTAGCATACATTTCATAAACACCTTTTATTCCAAGGTTGTCTCCTTCGGTTGCGCCAGAAGTAAAAATAATTTCTTTGGGATCGGCACCAATTAATTGGGCTACTTGCTCACGTGCATAATCAACCGCTTCTTCTGCTTCCCAACCAAATGGATGGTTACGACTTGCAGCATTACCAAAATGTTCGGTAAAATAAGGAATCATGGCTTCCAAAACACGCGGATCCATGGGTGTTGTGGCGTTATTATCTAGGTATATTGGGAACTTCAACATAAAAATTATGGGTTTATCTCACTAATAACGCAAAAGTACTGCAATAGGTTTTATAAATTTGGCGGAGAAAAGCGCGTTACGAGGTTTTTCCTAATATCGTAAAGCAAACAATTTCTACAAAAAACAATGGTAAAATTAGAACATATAGGCATTGCAGTAAAAGACATCAACCAGTCAATTGCCTTATACGAATCTTTATTGAATACGCCTTGTTACAAAACAGAAAATGTTGAAAGCGAAGCCGTTACAACCGCTTTTTTTCAGAAAGGCGAAACAAAAATAGAATTATTAGCGAATACAATTACGGGTGGTGTGATAGAAAAATTCATAGAAAAAAAGGGCGAAGGAATTCATCATTTGGCGTTTGCGGTATCCGATATTTTTGCAGAAATGACTCGATTGAGTAATGCAGGATTTGTGCTTTTACAAGACCAACCAAAGAAAGGAGCCGATAATAAATTGGTTTGTTTTTTACATCCAAAATCTACCAACGGGGTTTTGATAGAACTGTGTCAAGAAATAATTGACTAAACTATTTGTTACAGGTAAAAAATAAAATGGCTACTATTCCTACCAAGAACAAACTAATAAAAAGGGTTAATTTCTTTTTGACCTGAAAGTTGAATTGATCGTTATCCATTACAAGCCTAGTTTTTCAACAGCTACTTGTGCAGCAATTTGGCTAGCGTCTTTTTTGTTGTAGGCTTTTCCAAATGATAGAACTTCTCCATCAAGTACTGCATTGATGGTAAATAAACGCCTACTTCCTTCCATTTTTTCTTGGGCTAATTCAAAAGCTAAGATTTTTCCGTTTTTATTTGCCCATCCAATTAGCTTGTTTTTTAAGTTGATGTCGATTAGTTCTAAGTCATCTACAAACATGTGTGGAATTACAATTTGCTTAAGCACCCAGTCGCTGGTTTTGGGATATCCTTTGTCTAAATAAACCGCGCCCACTAAGGCTTCTAGCGTATTTCCAAAAATTTGACTGCCTTTTAAAGAGTTATCGAACTTATTGTAAAAAGTTAGTTTTTTTAAACCCATTTTTAAGGCAATATCATTAAGCTGTTGGCGGTTAACCATTTTACTTCGCATCTCCGTTAAAAATCCTTCGCCTTTATACGGATAACGTTTAAATAAATAATCAGCTACTATGGCACTTAAAACAGCATCCCCCAAATATTCTAAACGTTCGTTGTTTTCGTCGGCTGTTTCTTTTACTGAGCGATGACTTAACGCTGTACGATATAGCAAAGCACTACCAGGCTTGATGCCTAATACATTTTTCAACTGCTTGTTGAAAGTAGCGTCTGGAGATTTTTTGAGTAGTTGTTTAAAAAATTGCACGAGCTTAAGCTACGTATTTTTTTACAATCACACATGCATTGTGTCCACCAAATCCAAAAGTATTACTCAATGCTGCACGAACAGTTCTTTTTTGTGCATGATTAAAAGTAAAATTCAATTTCGGATCTAAGGTTGGATCGTCTGTAAAGTGATTAATAGTAGGAGGAATAATATCGTAAATAACGCTTTGAATACAAGCAATTGCTTCAATAACACCAGCAGCTCCCAAACAATGACCTGTCATTGATTTTGTTGCACTAATATTAAGGTTATAAGCATGCTCACCAAAAACTTCAGTGATTGCTTTTGCTTCTGCGCCATCACCTAATGGAGTGGAGGTTCCATGGGTATTAATGTAGTCGATTTCGTCGGGCTGCATGCCTGCGTCTTTTAAAGCAGCAAACATTACATTGCGCGCACCCAATCCTTCGGGATGAGGAGCCGTTAAATGATAGGCATCAGCTGTTGCACCACCACCCGCTAATTCGCAATAAATTTTTGCACCGCGTTTGATAGCGTGTTCGTATTCTTCTAAAACTACTACGCCTGCTGCTTCTCCCATAATAAAACCATCACGGTCTTTATCATAAGGTCTGCTGGCAGTTTTTGGATCGTCGTTGCGTTCGCTCATTGCTTTCATAGCATTGAATCCGCCAACACCAGCTTCGCTGATAACGGCTTCTGATCCACCACTTAAAACAATATCTGCTTTTCCTAAACGAATAGTATCGGCAGCCGCAATCATGCCATTGGTACTAGATGCACAAGCACTAACCACCGCATAATTAGGACCACGAAAACCATGACGCATAGAAATTTGTCCGGCAGCTATATCCAAAATCATTTTAGGAATAAAGAATGGATTGAATCTTGGCGTTCCATCTCCTTTTACAAAATTGGTTACTTCTTCTTGGAAAGTAATTAATCCACCAATGCCACTAGCAAAGATTACGCCTACTCTGTCTACGTTAACATTGTCTCTGTTAATACCCGCATCAACAACAGCCATGTCGCTAGCAACAAGGGCTAATTGTGCAAATCGGTCTAATTTTCGAGCTTCTTTCTTTTCCATGAAATTGGTTGGATCGAAACCTTTCACTTCACACGCAAAACGTGTTTTAAATTTAGACGCATCAAATAAAGTAATAGCATCCGCACCTGAAACACCATTTAATAAATTAGACCAATAATCTTCTAAATTATTACCCAATGGGTTGATTGTTCCAATACCGGTAACTACTACTCGCTTAAGTTGCATGTTGAAAACTTATGTGAAGTGATAATTCGCTTTTCTTGACCTTAAGCCAAGAAAAGCGAATTAAATTATTCCTATTGAAGGGATATCTTACTTTGCATGCTCTTCTAAATAAGCTACAGCTTGACCAACAGTTGTGATGGTTTCAGCCTGCTCATCAGGGATAGAGATGTTAAATTCTTTTTCGAATTCCATAATTAACTCTACGGTATCCAAAGAATCGGCACCTAGATCATTGGTAAAAGAAGCCTCATTTGTTACTTCAGCTTCGTCTACGCCTAACTTGTCAACTATAATTTTCTTTACTCTTGTTGCGATGTCTGACATTGTAAAAGTTTTTGTTACAGGCGCAAAAATATACTTTTTACCAAATAAGCAATGTTTTAAAACGTTTTTGTTTTTTTTTAATCTAAACTAACTTTTGTTAGTTGAATGGTAATTTTGAGTTTTTTGATTAAAAAATCATTCCTATCTTGTACGCCTTAGAAACGCCTATGCCTTTACAAATCATTGATCACGGCTCAATACAGCATCGTCAGATGGTGGAATTACGTTTCCAATTGTTGCGCAAACCTTTGGGATTAACCTTTTCAAAAGAGGATTTAGAAGCCGAAAAAAAAGATATTTTAATTGGTTTTTTTGACGACGGAACACTCGAAGGTTGCTGTATTTTAACAAAAACCGACGAAAAAACTGTGCAATTAAGACAAATGGCCGTACTTTCTGGTTTGCAGGGAAAGGGTATTGGCAGGGTATTAATGAGCTTTGCTGAAAATCTTTCAAGAGATAGGGGCTACAAACGCTTGACCATGCACGCTAGGCAAACAGCTTTGGGATTCTATGAAAAATTAGGATATACTGTAAGCGGTCCTGAATTCTTAGAAGTTACTATCCCCCATTTTGAAATGGAAAAGGAATTGTAATTATTTCCAATCAATTTTTAATAAAGAAACACCCTGAATAGGCATCTCAATGTTATAATTGAGTTGATGATGCTTTATGTTCAATTTTTTAGGCGGATCAAGTGTTTCTAATTGCCCTGCCTTTTCGAGTTGTGCAATTTGTTCTTGACTTGGTTGCTGAGGCGAGCCCATTTTCTTCCAAACTTCATATGAATTACTGTGGAACTGATCTATTCTATAATGGGTTAGTAACAAGGTTTTTGAAGGAATATCATTAATGGTTAGATGTACTAGTGTTGACTCCTTTAACACATCATCGTCGTGGTAGTTCCAAACCATTACAGCGGCTGTTTTTAAATCAGATGATGCAATTGCTCCAATATCAGATTGCGCTTCTCTTACACTAGTTGATACAATTTTTTTTAAAGGATACATTTGATTTGCAGCAACATTTAATCGACTACCCTGCATCATACCAAACATCCTGAAAACGTTTAATACAGGCTTGTCTACGCCATTGGTTGCTAAATCTCTAAATCCGTAAAACCAGGGTTGATTTTCGAATTCAAAGGACCATGATACTGCTCCTAAAAAATTTACATTAAGTGAATCTGCCAAAGCATATTTACGTGCAAATGAAGCAGCTGTATAACTAGAATACATCGTGCCATTGCGATAAGCATTTTCTGGATTGGTTGCCATACCACAAGCCGCACAACCTTCTGGATCAGATTCTCCAATGATAATGGGTAATTTTTTTAATGAAGGATACGCTGCTACAATTGAAAATCCACTTGCTATATCACGTAGTTGTTTACCCATGTCCATGCGAACATGGTTGTTAATTAATTTAGGACTGCCTTTTGCATGAAAAGCAATGAAATCAAGTGGTGTACCTATTTCATTCGTTACATAATTTTTTTCGGAAATACAATGTTGTAAAAAAGCCTTCAAGAAATTCGCGCCCCTACTCCCTGCTGGTCCTGTAACATGTGGTCCTCCAACTTGAATAGAAGGTAAAGCGTTTTTTGCAGCCGCAACAGTATAATCGTAGAGTTTTAGGTATTCTTGCAAACTGCCTCCCCAATAAGGACTATCTGGTTCATTCCATAATTCCCAATACCATGATCCAACTTCTGTTGCACCATATCTAGCAACCGCGTGTAATACCCATTGTTTAACCAATTCAGCCCACTTTAAATAATCTTTAGGAGGGAAAGTCCATCCTGTAAAAATATCGCCATAGGGTGTTCCTGGTTTCCAATGGTGCTGGTATGGCAGTGGTTTAGAAGATAGTGCTTCGGGCATAAAGCCAATTTGCGCTAAAGGCTTTATCCCTCTTTGTACATAGGTATCAAAAATGCTATCAATGATATTCCAAGTATAAATAGGGCGTCCATTTGAATCTTCGGTATAAACATTAGTAGAGCCCCATTTCAGGGCAGCAACACCGTCTCCCGACACCAACAGGCTATGTGTTCTTATATGTGCAGGAACAGGGCTTAAATGCGCAATTTCAGACAGTAATTTTTTCCCGTCTTTCATGTAAGTATAATTTGGTTCATCATAACCAAACCATGCCCATGCAGGATACATTTTTCCTATTTTTTGATTGATTGAAACACTGATATTGGCGCTAGGTTGATGGCCATTATTTTGGGCAATCAAAAAAAGATTTATCAATAAAAATAATGCTAATAAAGAAAATTTATTTTTCATACAACTAGCGTAAGTAGTATTTTTAATTGGCAACTATTATAAACAACTTATTTTTTTATGTTTCTATTGAGCAGCCCACGAAGTTCGTGCTGTAATTCTGTACTGATATTTTCTTTAGGAACTAGAAAAAAAGATTTCGTATCGAAGTATAAATGAAAGAAATGCGGGCTCTCAAAAAAGTTAGTGAATTTACGCCAGTCCCAAACAACTTCTCCGCGCTCTGTTTCAATAACCACAGCAGTTTCATTCAAGTTCATAATAAATTGATCTTGAAACGTAGCCGACTTTTTATAGATTGAATTGGGTAAAAAGTACCAGAAAGCCGCCATTAAAAACATCCAAACCAAAGACCCTAACAAAAAAGGTTCGGGCCTAATTTTTTTAGAATAAAAAAGAATAGCCGCTATAATTGCAAATACATTTACTAAAACCAACATCAACCGAATTTCTGGGCGTTGCACAAAATGATAGCGTAAGGCCTGAATTACTTTTGCTTTATTGTATGAAAAACTTAATTGCATATTGGTAAAACAAATGATGCTGAATTCAATAAATACTTATTTTATTTCTTGAAAAGTTTGCATACTAGCTGCAATTTCTTTTTCAGAAAGTCTTGTATTATCTGCAGCAATAATTATACGATATTTAAAACTGATGGATTTGCCTTTTTCTAATTTTAAATTGAGGGTTTCTTTTCCATTCGAAAACACTTTTTGACCTAAAGGATTTGCAGCAAACAAGCCATAATTACGTGCATGCCAATAAGTAGGATAACCAGGGTTTTGCGGATGATCAATAATAGCAATGCTAATAGTGTCTTTTCCCATCTTTCCATATAACATACACCAAGTGCCACGAGTGCCCCAGGCTTTATCTCCTGTAGCACCAGCGCTAGTGATATAATTGCCTGTAGTAGTGCTGTCTTTATTTGCTTTTACAGTCGTTACAATTCCTTTGTCATCTTTATATTGCTTGGTAACAGCAATAGGCAATTCTAATTCATGCGCTACACGTAAGCCCAAGAAACCATCTTTCACATCTGCAAATTGCACGTCTTGTACTGCTGTAAAAACAGTTACACGGTCAATGATGCGTTGGTTTTTTGCAACAGAAATATGAAAGCTTGTTTTTTCTTGCATCAATACCTGTTTGCTTTGATTATGCCAGTCTGCTTCATAACTTAACAAGCCTTCTTTCCCGCTTTTTGTTTCGGTTATTTTGCGTGTGCGAATCCAACCATACTTCACTTTATTCTCTGGAGTTATTGCATACGAATTATTCCAGAAATCAAGCCCATTAACGCTTTCGTAGTTCATCCATAAGCCAATATGGTGCGGATGATCTGTAGCGTCATTGGCACGAGGTGCTAGTGGAAACCCCCTAGTGATTGTTGTGCCATTCGAAGCAATAATAGGGTATAAAAAAGGCTTTTCTAAACTATCTGGATAGCAAAATTCTGTAAATAATTTGCCCCCAATATTGATGGTTACTTTTTGTTTTGACGCATCATTTTTAATTGTAACACTATTAGAAGATTGCGCCTGCAATAACTGTATAGTTGAAAGAATTAAAACGGTTATTATTATTTTTTTCATGCCAACAATCATTTTTTTTGAATTCAACTTTTACAATTATAGTCTAACCTGCTTTTCTTTTGGCACTAATAATTTCATAATGCTCCATGCAATTAAATACGCTACTGCACAAAACGCAAACATGATACTATATGACGTTGACATAGACGCAAGTACTAGCTTTTTTTGCAAGGTTAAAAACTCTGCGAATTGTGCAGGATTAATATGTTGTAATTGCGCTTGTACGTCTTTAGATAAATTAAAAATTTCTTTTTTAGTTACATCAATAGCATCACCATGTTTGTCTACTAATTTCAACAATTTAGCTTGCTCTAAATAGCCTCCAAGCCCTTTAGATACTGCTTGATCCCAAGACTGGCGAATACCCGCTAATTTATAACTATCAAACATCCAACCACCCACTTTAGAAATAATTACCCCTCCAAATCCACCAGCCATTCCACCAATACCAATTACAGATGCAATTGATTTTTTAGGGAACATGTCGGAAACAGTGGTGAAAATATTTGCAGACCAAGCTTGATGTGCAGAAGTACCAACTCCAATTAGTAGCACTGATACCCAAAAACTATATATACCATATGGTTGAGCAGCTAATACCACCAAAGGAATTGCAGCAATTACTAGCATTGCTTTCATTCTGGCGTCATAAGGCTTATAGCCCTTGTTAATAAAATACGTAGGAAAATATCCGCCGCCAACACTACCTATCATGGTCATACTATATAAAATTGCCAATGGCCACATTACAGCAGTGCCTTCCATAGCATATTGGTCTTTTAAATAACCTGGTAACCAAAACAGGTAGAACCACCATACGCCATCAGTTAAAAATTTACCAATAATAAATGCCCATGTTTGATTATATCCTAATAGCGTTGACCATGGTGTTTTTACCAATGATTTTTCGTTTTCAGTTTCTTCTTCAACTTTATCACTATTAATATACGCTAGCTCTTGAGGTGTTAATCTTTTTTGTTTGGTGGGTATTTCATAAAAAATAAGCCAAAATATTAACCATAAAAAACCAATGGCTCCAATAATAATAAATGCAGTTTCCCATCCCCAATTTTTTGCAATCCAAGGAACAGATAATGGCGCTAATACTGCTCCAATATTTGCGCCTGAATTAAAAATTCCTGTGGCAAAAGATCTTTCCTTTTTAGGAAAATATTCTGCAGTGGCTTTAATTGCTGCAGGAAAATTTCCTGCTTCACCAAAACCCAATAATGCACGAGAAATCATAAAACCAAGTATCGACACAGGAACAGCTGTGATGCCCACTAAGCCTAATACTGCAGCAACACCAGTTCCTACTGGAACTGAGAACGCATGTATAATAGCACCTAACGACCATACTATAATAGCCCAAGCGTATCCATTTTTTGTTCCTAATTTATCTACAATTCTTCCAGCAAACAACATTGAAACAGCATAAACAAATTGAAATACCGATGCAATATTTGCATAGTCGGAATTTGTCCAGTTAAACTCTGTTTCAAGTGTAGATTTTAATAAACTTAAAACCTGCCTATCTAAATAATTTACTGTTGTAGCAAAAAATAATAGGGCACAAACGGTCCAACGATATTTACCAATTTTCTCTGTTAACATGTTTATTGTTTAATTGATTGGATGATAGCTAATGCTTCGATAGTTGCTTTGGTTATTTGTGCGTAGTCTTTTGATTCTAACAATTGTTTGGTAATTAGTTTGCTGCCCATACCTACTGCGCAAACACCTGCTTTGTACCATCCTGCAATATTGTCTTTATCAAGTTCAACACCACCTGTTGGCATGAATAATAAATTGGGGAAAATTTCTTTTATGGCAGATAAAAAACCTGGGCCAAGAATATTTCCCGGGAAAAGTTTAATCATTTTAGCACCTAAAGTTTCTGCTTTAATGATTTCTGAAGGAGTCATACAACCAGGAACCCATAACATATTATTTTTATCTGCTACTGCTGCAACAGATTCCACCAAACCCGGACATATAATATAATCTGTACCTGCATCTATAAAGGTTTGTGCCATTTCACCATTTTTAATGGTGCCAATTCCCAAATACATTCCTTTTAGTTCGGTATCACACAATTTGCGCATTTCTTTGAAATTCTGCAAAGCAGCTTCTCCACGATTAGTATACTCAACAGCACGAATACCTGCAGCATACAATGCTTTCAACACTTCCATACTAACTGTAGTGTCTTTATAAAAATATAAAGGCAATATGCCTTGTTGGGGAATTAACTCAAGAATTGCTGCTTTCTTTTCCATATTTTTTTTTTTAGTGAGCAATGTTATTTTAAATGGATAAATATAAATCAATTAATTACGCAATCGTTTGCGTATTTTTATTGGATAAAAATACTATAAATTCTTTTCAAACCCCTAATTATTAAGCACCTTTGCGACAAGGGCTCTGAAGATAATTAATTATTAATTTACCCCATCTTTTTATTAAAAAAATACCAAGTATCATGCCTAAAAAAGTTGTAACACTCGGAGAAATCATGCTCCGCCTTTCTACTCCTGGATTCGACAGATTTGTACAAAGCGACAGTTTTAATGTAACATACGGTGGTGGTGAAGCCAATGTAGCCGTAGCACTTTCTAATTATGGATTGAATGGCGTATTTGTTACCAAAGTTCCCAACAATGCTATTGGTCAATCTGCTATCAACCATATTCGCCGTTTTGGAGTTGATACTCAATTCATTGTTCGTGGTGGCGACCGCTTAGGTATTTACTTTTTAGAGACTGGCGCATCTATGCGTGCTTCTCAAGTAATATATGATCGCGCAGGCGCATCTATTGCGGATGTTGATATTAGTGAATTTGATTTTGACAAAATTTTAGAAGGTGCTTCTTGGTTCCACACAACAGGTATTACACCTGCTTTGAGTGATAAAGCCGCTGCTTTAACTGAAGCTGCTTTGAAAGCTGCAAAAGCAAAAGGCATTACTACTAGTATTGATTTAAACTACCGTAAAAAATTATGGAGTAAAGAAAAAGCTAGAGAAGTAATGACACGCCTTTGTCAATACGTAGATGTTTGTATTGGTAATGAAGAAGACGCAGATACAACTTTAGGATTTACTTCTGAAGGAACAGATGTTACCAAAGGCGAATTAAACCTTGATGGTTACAAAAGTGTATTCCAACAAATGAAAGCAAAATTTGGATTTAAATATATTGCTTCTACATTACGCGAAAGCCATAGTGCTTCTGATAATGGATGGAGCGCATTGGTATACGATGGAACTGAATTCTACCATACCAAACAATATGAAGTTCGTATTGTTGACCGTGTAGGAAGTGGCGATTCATTTGCTAGTGGATTTATTTATGGTTTAGTTAGCGGAATGCCTATGCCTGAAGCTGCTGAATTTGGTGTTGCTGCGTCTGCACTTAAACACACTATTCCAGGCGATTTAAACCATGCTACTTTAACAGAAGTAAAAGAATTAATGAAGGGTGATGGTAGTGGACGTGTTCAACGCTAATCATTTTAATAGTTAGATTTTAAAATACTTTTTATGATTGTAGATAGTTTACAAAACACTTCAAAATACGCATCATTACATCCATCATTTGCCAAAGCATTTGCTTTTATAGCAAGTACTGATTTGGCTGCTTTGGAAGTAGGAAAATTTGATATTGATGGCGCTAACATTCGTGGAATTGTTTCAGACAAAAATGGAACAACTGCTGCAGAAAGTACCGCAAAATTCGAATGCCATAATGCACATATTGATATTCAAGTTTGCATTAGCGGAAAAGAAACCATCGGTTGGAAGCCTCGTGGAACTTGCGTTGCACAAAGAGGCGAATACAATCCTGAAAAAGATGTGTTGTTTTATGAAGATGCTCCTGATATGTTCTTTGGATTAACAGATGCGCAGTTTGCAATCTTTTATCCTGAAGACGTTCACGCACCAATGATTGGTGATGCTGCAATTAAAAAATTAGTGATTAAGGTGAAAATCTAAATTGACTTTTTTCAAATAAATGCAATAAAAAAACCTGTAAAGTTTTACAGGTTTTTTTATTGCATTTATTATAAGTTTTAAATTATCTACCCATCCATCCACCATCAACAGTAAGTATGGTTCCACTAACATAATCTGCAGCTGATGAAGCCAAGAAAACTGCTGGACCTTTAAAGTCATTAATTTCTCCCCAACGTCCTGCAGGAATTCTATCTAATATTGTTTTACTTCTTTCTGGATCATTGCGCAAAGCCTCTGTGTTATCTGTTGCAATATAACCTGGTGCAATACCATTTACATTCACCCCTTTTGAGGCCCACTCATTGCTAAGTGCTTTTACCAAACTACTTAATGCTCCTTTACTTGCAGCATATCCTGGAACATTAATACCACCTTGAAAACTTAAAAGAGAACAAGTGAAAATAATTTTTCCAGAACCGTGTTCTAACATTTTTTTTCCTATTTCACGCGCTAAAATAAATGGGGCATCTAGGTTTAAAGACAAAACTTTATCCCAGTATTCATCTGGATGTTCTGCAGCAGGTTTGCGCATAATCATACCAGCATTGTTTATTAAAATATCTATTACAGGATTTTCTGCTTGAACCAAACTTATAAATTGGTGTAAACTTTCGCGGTCAGATAAATCAGCTTGGTATGCTGTAAACTTTCTTCCAACAGCATTCACGGCTATTTCAATTTCGCTACCCGTTTTTTCTAAAGATCCTGAAACACCAATAATATTGGCACCCGCTTCGGCCAATCCAATAGCCATGGCTTTTCCTATCCCTTTATTACAACCTGTAACAAGTGCTGTTTTGCCAGTTAAATCAAATAAAACTTGGTTACTCATAGTGTGAATTTTGCGCAAAGATGCAATTATTGCACAAATTAACAATCAGGCGTGATCTTTTGCCAGTTAAAATAGTTTCGTGCATTTCTATAACAGATGTCTTGAATGATATTTCCTACCCATTCAATATCGTTTGGCATTTCTC
The DNA here is from genome assembly GCA_903831935.1 of uncultured Bacteroidota bacterium. Taxonomy (GTDB): domain Bacteria; phylum Bacteroidota; class Bacteroidia; order Chitinophagales; family Chitinophagaceae; genus Sediminibacterium. The sequence goes on from CAIKZP010000062.1 coordinate 23,007, forward strand.
CATTTTCAATTTCTTCTCCAAATAAATTACACAAAATTCTTCTAAAATATTCGTGCCTTGGAAAAGAAAGAAAACTTCTTGAATCGGTTAACATGCCAACAAATTTACTCAACAAGCCCATATTAGAAAGGGCATTCATTTGTTTAACCATGCCATCTTTTTGGTCTAAAAACCACCAAGCAGATCCGTATTGTACTTTACCTGCAACAGAACCATCGTTGAAATTGCCTACCATGGTAGCCATTAATTCATTGTCGGCAGGATTTAAATTATAGATAATTGTTTTTGCTAGTTTATTTTCGGTATCTAATTTTCCTAAGAATTTTGCTAATGCTTTTCCTTGCGAAAAATCACCAATAGAATCCCATCCAGTATCAGGGCCTAATTGATTAAGCATTCGTGCATTATTGTTTCGCAATGCACCTAAATGAAATTGTTGTACCCATGATTTTTCATGATCCCATTCTGCAAAATGAATCAACATGGCTGATTTAAATTTGCGTTGCTCAATTTCATTTAAAGATTTTCCGCCGTGAACTTTATTGAAAATGGCATCAATTTCAGAACCTGTAAAATCTTCTGCATAAATTTCTTCGAGACCGTGGTCAGATACAGAACAACCTGCTTCGGCAAAATAATCGTGTCTGCTTTGTAAAGCATACAAATAGTCGTCGAAAGAAGCAATTGAAATACCTGTTACAGTTTGCAACTTTTGAATATACTTATTAAAATTTTCTGGATCTGATACATTCATAGCATTGTCTGGTCGAAATGCTGGCAGAATTGGAATTTCAAATCCTTCTTTTTTCATTTGATGATGAAAAGCCAAATCGTCTAATGGATCATCTGTTGTACAAACCAATGCCACGTTCATTTTGCGCAATAAATTACGAACTGAAAATGCAGGGGTTTGTAAAAGTGTAGAAGCTTTTTCAAATACTTCATTCGCATTTTTAGAACTCAATACATCTGTAATACCAAAATAGCGTTGCAATTCTAAATGCGTCCAGTGGTATAAAGGGTTACGTAAAGTATATGGAACAGTTGCTGCCCATTGTTGAAATTTTTCAAGGTCTGATTTGTTTCCGGTTACATATGACTCATCAATTCCATTGGTTCGCATAGCACGCCATTTGTAATGGTCTCCATATAGCCAAGCTTCTGTAATATTTTGAAACTGATGGTCAGATGCAATTTGCGCAGGTAACAAGTGGCAGTGATAGTCAATCACAGGCATGTCTTTAGCATACTGGTGATAAAGTGTTTGAGCTGTTTTGGTGTTTAACAAAAAATGCTCGTCCAAGAAATTTTTCATACGTCTTCTTTAAATCAATATTCCAAGATTCAACTGCTTTATATTCTAAGCAATTATTATTATTATTATTATTATAAACTCACACCTCTTTTCCAAGGAATGAAATCGTCTTGACCATGAATCACTGCACTAACTTTAGTAGTACCGCTAGCTACACCAATTAAGTATTCAAAAATTCTTTCGCCTGCAGCTTCAATAGTTTCTTCTCCGTCAATAATAGTTCCAGTATTAATATCAATAATATCTGGCATTCTATTTTTTAAAGCAGTGTTAGATGAAAGTTTTACAACCGGACAAATTGGGTTACCTGTTGGCGTTCCAAGACCTGTAGTAAATAAAACAACAGTAGCACCAGATGCAACTTCGGCTGTGGTTGATTCAACATCATTACCCGGAGTGCATAATAAGTTCAAACCTTTTTTAGTTACTTTTTCTGTATAATCTAATACATCAGTCACTGGAGAAGTACCGCCTTTTTTAGCAGCCCCTGCAGACTTTATGGCGTCGGTAATTAAACCATCTTTGATATTTCCAGGAGATGGATTCATATAAAAACCACTACCTGCGTCTTCTGCTTTTTGGTTATATACTTTCATCAAATCCATGAAACGAATAGCATTTGCTTCGGTATCACAACGATCACTCAATTCTTGTTCTACACCACACAATTCTGGAAACTCCGATAGTATTACTGTTCCACCTAAAGCCACTAATAAATCTGAAGTATATCCAATGACGGGGTTTGCAGAGATTCCAGAAAAGCCATCTGAACCTCCACATTCTAAACCAATCACTATTTTATTTAGGGGAGCCGCTGCACGTTCTTGTTGATTGGCAATAGATAATCCTGTAAATGTTTGCTTGATTGCTGTTGCTAATAAATTAGTTTCAGTGCCTGCTTTTTGTTGTTCCAAAATATACAATGGTCGATCGTAATTAGGAATACGTTTATTGATTTCGTCTTGCAGCATTGACACTTGTGCATTCTGGCAACCTAAACTTAATACAGTAGCACCAGCGCAATTAGGATGGGTAATATAACCTGCTAACAAAGCACACAATGCTTGCGCATCAGATCTTACACCACCGCAACCGCCATCGTGCGATAAAAATTTTATCCCATCAATATTTTTAAACAATGGTTCTTTGCCTTGCAATAAAACTGCTTCTTCAAAAATAGTTTCTTCAATAGATGCGCCCGAACGATATGATTGCGCTAATTGCTGCGTAAACTGATGGTATTTTTTAGGACGAGCATAGCCCAATTCTTCTAATAATGCTTCTTTTAAAACATCAATATTTCTATTTTCACAAAATACCAAAGGAACAACCAACCAATAATTACCTGTACCCACACTGCCATCATTTCTATGGTATCCTAAAAATTTGCGATCCTTCCATTTGTCTATAGAAGGCAACTGCCAAGCTGTTCTTCTTTCACCTAGTTTAAATCCATCGGATGCATGTCGGATATTTTCTGTAGCAATTCTTACACCTACTGGTAAATCAATTTTTGCTTTTCCTACCAATACGCCATACATGATAATATCTTCATCTTTGGCAATTGCTACTGTAGTAAATTTGTGTTTAGCTGCTATAGGCTCCAATAGCACATAATCAATGCCATTATAAGTAACTCTTTGCCCTTCAGACAAATCTTGTAGCGCTACTAAAACGTTATCGTTAGGATGAACTTTTAAAATTTTATTTTTCTCCGCCATTTTTCATTTTTTATGGGTGCAAAGTTGCGCAAATTTGTTCAATATTCTTGTTATTAAAATTCGCTACCATTTTAACAAGGTCAGCACAAAACCTTGGTATTAGCAACAAGTCTTCTCCCCAAATAGAGGTATCACTTAAAATAGCTGCAATGGATGCTGAAATGATTGGTAATTGCCAATATTGGTGAAGCAATGCTGCTTTTTCATCTGTGATAGCATATCTATTAGCGCCAATAGTTCGCTCATAGAAGCCTTCTGAAGTTTTTACAGATTGCATAAATAAAATATATGCAGCAAATCCAAAAAGCATTAATGAAGGTTCTTGTGTATTTGAGGCATAGTGTTTTTTTATTAACGGCAAATTACGCATGGCCATTTTTAAACTAAACTGTGCGCTAATATTAATCCATTTGTGTTCTATGAAAGGATTTCTAAAACGATCTATTACATTATTTGCAAAACTGGTGGCATCTTGCTCAGATATTAAATTGCCCACTAATAATGGCTTTATTTCTTGTAACATTAAATCGGTTACATATTTGCGAAAATAGCCCGCATCCATTGCTTCGCGAACAGTTTGAAAACCCGCTAAAATAGCTACACCACAAGAAAAAGTATGCGTTGCGTTAAGTAAACGCAATTTTATTTCTTTGAATTTTTGAATATCATCGGCCAACTTAACACCTTCATTCACTTGACTAAATGATAAGATTGATTTACTGCGTGCTTGTGAAGTTTCAATAGCCCATAATGAATAGGGTTCAGACATTATCATCAAATTATCTATATAGCCAAGTTCCTTTTCGGCTACCTCTTTTTCCTTTGCGGCTAACATGCCTGGCACAATTCTATCCACCAAAGAATTACAAAAATCATTTGATTCATTCAGCCAGTTTATAAAAGCTTTCTCTAACTGATTAAATTCAGCTAGTTCTAAAACAATTGACTTTAGCAGACTGCCATTGTTTGAAATTAATTCTGTAGGAACAATCACCATTCCGGCATCGGCAGCTCCTTTAAAATATTGGTATCGCTTATATAAAAAAGCCAATAATTTTCCAGGAAAAGAAGCGGGTGGATTATTGCTGATTGATTCTTTGGTTAAACTTATACCAACTTCGGTAGTGTTTGATAAAACAATTTGAAGTAATGGATTTTCAGCGCAAGTTAAAACACTATCCCATTGTGTTTGGGCGGTTAAAACCCTGCTTATAGAGGCATTGATACTATTGTTTTCAACCTTAACTCCATTTTCAAATCCACGAGTTAAAATAGTGTATAAATTATTTTGTTGTTCAAAAGCATCAGTTGTGCCAGTATCTGTTGATTTTACCACAACTACCCTTCCATTGAATACGCCTTTTTTATTTGCTTGATCAATATAAAAATCTGGTAAGCCTCTTAATAATACACCTGTTCCAAATTGCAAAACTCTTTCTGGCAAAGCCAAGTTTTCTGCAGAGGGAATAGATATACCTGCAGTATTTATCGACCTTAATTTTTCTACACTCAACAACATTGATTCCTTTTTTTAAAACTACTTTATTTTAAATTTTTTACCGTCCTGTGCCATCCTTCCATTTAGGATAATCTGTATTTAATAAATTTGCAGGCCAAGTGCCATACCAAGCATAGCCATTGCGTCTTTCGTATTCAATTTCGCTAACCGCATATTTTTTTATACTATCTCTTCCACTAAACATTGGGCGATTGCTACCAATTTCATAAAACCTAGCCCAAACTATTGATGTTGCATCTGCTACCACTACTCTGTCTTTCCCTTTTGGCTGGCTCGCATCAGGCATGTCAACAAATTTGATTCCTTTAATTGCAACAAGTTTAAACCATTCAACAGCAGCATCTACGGCTAGTTTCACTTGCGTAGAAGGATTTTTTATGCGCATTAAAAAACGTACTATACCAACAGATTCACTGCCACTTAAAGAAACCAATTCGAACTTTCTAGCCATTTCTGGCAACAAGGTTGTAGGATTATACTGTGCACACCAAACTGTTAATTTACCACCAACTTTTATTTGCGTATTGAGTATACATTGAATGCCTTTTTCAACCGCATTTTTTGAACCAAGTATTAATGAAGGACTCACTAATTCAAAATCATTTTTTTGCTCAGCAATATCTGCAAGGATATTTAATACATTTATCATTGCATTATCGTTGTAGGTGATTTGTGCACGATATAAACTAGCATCAGGATAATACTGCGGCCATCCACCATTTTTATTTTGGGCAATTAAACAATACGCAATCCCTTTTTCGGCGGCTTGTAAATAGCGAATATTATTTGTTGCTCGATATGCTTTTACCAAGTAACGTATTTCTTTGGATGTTGCTTCGTTATCTATTGTAGCATCTTTGTGTAAAGAGTCTGCTATAATTCTTGCTGCATCATTTGCTGATAGTGATAAATGATAATCAACTTTAATCTCATTTACTGCTTTAGGCCATCCCCCAATTGCTCTTTGGTAAACCAACATTCTTTCTGCAACGCTATCAACGATTGGATTATTTATTTTCTTTGATTGAACCGATTGAATAACTGTTATAGGATCTGTAAGTGTAGATACTTGTATATTTTCTGGCTGCCATTTTCCTTCAAAAGTCCAACTAGCATTAATTGTTGTTGGCTTTGGCGCCCCAGCTGCTTGTTGTAAATTATTGGCAAACCAAGCATAATCTCCACCATCTTTATGGCAATTATAAAAATAAACACGATGCCCCCATTGCAATATATTTTGTGGCTTAGAAGGATTTAAATAAATAGGCGTATCAGCCATATTTTTTGCAAAAGAACAATTCAATAAATAAAACTGTGCATCTCTATGGTAGCGTCCTAATTTAAATCCGTCTTCTCCTTTAAATACACAATTTTTTAAAACTGTTTTCGAAGACTCAATAGCTGATCCGTCGTGCCAAATGGCTGCAGTATTTCCATGGGCATAAAACACACAATTTTCGGCATAAGCCCATCCTCTAGGACAATAAAAATCTACGCCTCCTTCCATCTCACAATTTTTAAAATAAAATTGTCCGGCAGATGTATTCCATGGGCTAACAGTGTCTCCGCCATAGGCTTTAAAAACACAGTCACGGGCAATTAGGCGGGTAGTATTAAACGTTCTTAATGCCATTTGATGACTATTGCGCTTAACCGTTTTAAAAGGATTCAAACTGTCTTTAGGGCAATCAATATGCAAATCATTTTTTAACTCAAACCCAAAATCATTGGAGATGGTTAATTTTTCGAGGATAATATCGGATCCATTAATATTTACTGTTGCCGTTCCCCAATCTGTGGGATTTTCACAACGCCAAATATCCCTTGCTTGTGTAAATACAATTTGTGTATTTGCTTTGTCTTCTCCAACTAATGCTACAAAGTTTTTATCGATAAATATCTTTTCTCTGTAAATACCTTTTTTAATAAAAATGGTTCTGTAAGTTGTAGCATTTTCTGGTAAACTATTTATAGCCGCCTGAATACTTGTAAAATTACCATGGCCATTTATATCAACCACAATTGGCTGATGATTTGCCTGTGCAAAAAAACCAAAAAAACTAAATAAAATAATTAACCGAGTACGAATCTGCATGATCTTAATAAGAATATTGAAACTATTTATTACTTGTCTTTACTGGTACTTGTTTAACCAACCATTTCACTAAATCATTCGCGGCTCTAGCATTTTCGTAGTCCATTGGAATTTTTCGTCCATCGGTATATTCGTTATACAACCAAGGATCTCCAGTAGCAAAAACGGTTCCTTTACCTATTTTGGCTACAGCAAAAACAACAACTTCATTTTTTTGTAAGAATGATTTAGCTGGCGTTTTTAAAGTAATAGAACAGATTTCTTTTTGATAGATTTTTTTTACACTAGGTAGAATGGCATTTCCTGAAGGAATTTCAACAGCACCTGTAGGATAATCGGATCCAATAACACGATTATAACTGTCTTCGTTAAAATGCATACCAAACTTACCTGCTAATAAATTAAAATGTTCAAATTCTGTATTGCCTTTGTCGTTGTGAAACAAAACCAACACACCTCCTGCTTTTACCCAATTATACACTGCTGTAGCATCATTGGCTTGTACATAATTAGGATGTGGATTGTCTGCAATATTATCTGCGTCAACAATAAAATAGATATCTGTATTTGCTAAGTTTTTAGCAGTAGGTGCTTCACTTAAAGTTTTTGTTTGAACACCATTTTGATTAAAAATATTTCCTAAAAAAGAGAATCCACTACTTTGAAATTCTTCCCATTTGTAATGAAATGGTTTTAAATTTCCTTTGCTATCTTTTTTACGTTCTGCATTATAATAATCATCTAGTAAAACAGTTTTCCCTTTGCCAAGTTTCACACTTGCAATCAATTCCATTTCGTTAGCCGCTTGAATAAATGCACCAACACCTTTTTGGTCATTTAAAACAATTTTCTCGCGCATATAATATTCATAACTACCATCACGATATGGATTGCCACCTAAACCACTCACACTAACAGTTCCATTTAAATTTGTTTGCCCATTAGCACCCGTTTCTACAAATTTTTTCAGGATTGCATCGTACGCCTTTTTTGCATTTTCTAAATAGCTTGCAGGTAAGTAGCCAAGCCTAACACCTTTTGCCATAGTATATACAAACATGCAAGCAGCAGATGCTTCGAAATAATTTCCTGGACCATTTGGCTTGTCTAAAATATCATACCACAAACCAGATTTTGCATCTTGTACTTTTTTAATGGCTACTGCATATCGATTAAGAATAGCAATGATGGAATCTTTATTATGATTAGTTGCAGGAAAATTTTCTAATACATCTACCAATGCTGCACCATACCAACCCATGGCTCTTCCCCAAAAATTGGGAGAATTACCTGTTTGCTGGTTGGCCCATTTTTGTTGTTTGCTTTCATCCCATCCATGGTATAATAAACCTGTTTTGGAATCGCGTGCATGTTTTTCCATCCAAATAAATTGGTGGGCAATATCATTGAAAGCAGCCGTGTCATTAAAGCTTACTGCATATTCGGTATAAAAAGGCTCACCCATATACAATCCGTCTAACCACATTTGATTTGGATAGATTTTTTTATGCCAGAACCCGCCTTCGTTGGTACGAGGTTGTGTTCGCAATTGTTCTCTTAGTGTTTCAACTGCCTTTCTATATTTTTCTTTAGCAGTTACATTGTAAAGAATTAATAAAATTCTTCCGCAAAGAATATTGTCAATATTATGGTCTTCTTGCTTGTATGTTTTTATTTCGCCATTATCATTTACAAAAAAGTCCATACTCTTTTGCATGAAATTAAAATACTTAACATCTCCTGTTTTATACCAAAGCCCTTCAATTCCTTTTAATACAACGCCAAGGTCATAAGACCATTTTGCATTTTTAGCAGCATCTGTATTTAAAGAGTCTCTCTCCCTAGCAGTTTCAATAACTGTTGCAGCCATTTTTTCTGACCAAGACTGTGCTAACAAACTAGTTGTAAGCATTGTTAATAGGCAACCGAATAGAACTATTTTTTTCATATGGTTATTTTATTGAAATACTTGAAGCGTCTGCACCAAATTGAATTTCTGATTTAGTGTTTGCTTTTGATGCATCTGTATTGGTAATAATTATTTTGTTTGTTCTTACTCCTTGTGCTTGTAATAACAAAGAAGCAGGTGATGCATACTTTAATGCATTAATGAAAATCTGATCACTATTTAATGCATATACCACCGGACTTGTTTTGGCACTTAAAATAGTGCTATTGCTCAAGTGAATTCCTGTTGCTTCTTGAATATCAATACCTTCTTTAGTTTGCATGGTTAAATGATCCATCCAAACATTTTTTACATGCATTTCTGGAATACCGCGAATGAAAATGGCTTTTGATGCGCCATTACAAGTGATATTAGTAAAATGAAAGTTTTGAAACTGAGGTGTGCCTTCATTAACAGGCAATAATTCAACAACAGGTGGCTCTCTTTTTTCGCCAGCTAATACTACTGGGTCTTTTGCCATATAATACATGTCGAACAAAATAGCTTCTGCTGCAATGTCTTTCATGTTAATATTATTGGCGTAGATATTTTCAACCATTCCACCTCTGCCACGGGTTGTTTTAAAACGTAATCCAATATCAGTTCCTATGAATGTGCAATTCCCAACAAATAAATTTTTTGCACCGCCACTCATTTCACTACCTATTACAAAACCGCCGTGTGCATGATAAACGGTACAATTATTTACAATTAGGTTTTCTGTTGGCATGCCTCTTTTTCTACCGTCTTCGTCTCTGCCAGATTTAATAGTAATGCCATCATCTCCAGTATCAAAAACGCAATCTTCTAACAAAATATTTTTGCAACTTTCTAAATCAATTGCGTCGGTATTGGCGCCATAAGATGGATTTTTTACTTTCAATCCACGAACAGTTATTTGATCACTCATTAAAATATGCGTAGTCCAAGCTGGTGAGTTTTCGAAAGTGACGCCTTCAATTAAAATATGTTTTGAATTAGCAATGCGAATCATATTAGGACGAAGAAAATCTTTGATGCCTTCAAAATCTTTTAAGGTTTTACCATCAGTTAACTTGCCAATATTTTTTTCGGTAGATGCTTTAATTGCGGCAACTGATGGATACCAAGTTCTTTTATCTTCTGTTATTGCACCTCCGTATAAAATTGGATGATTCTTCCATTCTGTTTCGGTAAGTTTGTCTTTTTTAATTGGACGCCAGAACAAACCATTGCCATTTATAATACCCGATCCTGTGATTGCAATATTCTCAACACCTTCAGCAGTTACTGGAGATTGACATCTAGCAGCATCTACACCTTCAAAAGAAGAAACCACTAATGGATATTGATTAAAATCTTTGGTAAATATTACCAATGCACCTTTTGCAAGATATAAGTTGATATTGCTTTTAAGTGTAATTGGGCCTGTAAGCCAAGAGCCAGCAGGAATACAAACAGCACCACCACCTTTTTTGCTTACTGCTTCAATTGTATTATTGATAGCTACAGTATTTAAAGTTAACCCATCACCAATTGCACCAAACTGAACAATTGATGTAGTATCTCTTTTAAAATGTGGCTCATAAACAATAGGTAATTCAAAACTGAATTTTCCTGCAAAACCAGATGGTTTTAAAAATTGCTCTAATGGCAAATGCTGCGCAGCAATCGATTGACAAACAAGCGAAGCCATACTTGTTGCTCCATAAGTACTAAAATGCGTATTGTCTTCATCTTTACCTTTGTAATTTTTAAAATGACCGGGGGGGATATTTAAAAATATTTTTTTACTTCCTTCTACACCTTGTGCAACAATTAATGCTTCACTGCTTTTGTGTAAATCTATCATTGGAACTTTTAATAAACTTGCCACTTCTTTTACAACGCCTGGATAGTCGCCATGTTGGTCTATAAATAATCCCTTCTCATCGAACTTCCTGCGCATTACAGGTGTAATTAAAATAGGATTACCACCTTTGCTTCTCACATCATTTACAAATTTTATTAGGTTTGTTTTGTATAAACCATGGGCTGGTGCAGAACGATTAGAATCTTCTAGTTTTTGATCATTGTGTCCGAATTGAATCAACACATAATCGCCTTTTTTTAATCTGTTCATTACGGTATCCCATTTGCCTTCTTTAATAAAGCTCTTGGTACTTCTTCCATTCAATGCATGGTTTTGGAAGCTAATATTTTGTGTAAAGAATTGAGGAAACAATTGCCCCCAACCACGTTCGGGATTCTCGTCTAATGGCTTATCTGCCATTGTGGAATCTCCTACTAAAAAAACGGTAATATTCCGCTCGGGAATGGCAAAACCGCATACCGCTAATACAAACAACAAAATGGCAATTCGCTTCATTTTAATACGATCGTTTTAAGTTAATGTCATTGAATATTTGCTCCTTTTAGAGAACTTAGTCATTTTAATATTCAGATCTACAACAATGCTACATAGTAATTGACGAAGCCAACCCTAATTTGGCTTATTTTTTTACGCAATCGTTCCCGTTAATTAGTAGAGAAAATAAGGCATAGTAAGGGCTTCAGGCAAAAAAATTAACCTAATTGCTTGTAGACAAACCCATTCATGAATTTACAAACCGCTTACTTAGCCAAAAATTGTAATTTAGTAGTCATTTCGCGATAAAAAAATCGCCACCTGTATTGTCATGAAGTTCGAAGCTGTTACTATTAAAGACATTGCAATTGCACTAGGACTATCTACCTCAACGGTTTCGCGCGCCTTAAGGGATAGCTATGAAATTAGCCCAGCAACTAAAAAAATTGTTTTAGAATACGCAGAACAAATTAATTATCGTCCAAACCCCATTGCACTTAGTTTAAAAGAAAAAAGAAGCCATTCAATTGGGGTTATTGTTTGTGAAATAGCCAATAGTTTCTTTTCTCAAGCAATTAACGGTATAGAATCAATTGCCTATAGCAAGGGATACAATGTAATTATTTCGCAAAGTCATGAGTCTTACGAAAGAGAAGTTATCGATTTAAACTATTTGGCGTCTCGCTCTATTGATGGCTTATTAATTTCTGTATCTGCCGAAACAGAAAACTTTTCTCATATTCAATCATTACACGACAGGGGGTTTCCAATAGTATTTTTTGATCGGGCCGTGGAGTCAATAGATACACATAAAGTTATTGTAGACAATAATAAAGGTGCTTTTGACGCAACTGAACACCTAATTAAAAGCGGTTACCAGCGTATTGCTAACCTTGCTGGTTCGCCACATTTGTCTATCACAAAAGATCGAATTAAGGGATATCGTAATGCAATTGAAACAAATGGCCTACACTACGAAGAAGCTTATACCCAATACTGTTTACACGGAGGGATGGTTTATGAAGAAGTAGAAAAAGCTTTAGACGCTATGATGGCTTTATCAAATAAGCCAGATGCAATAGTTGCTTCAGCCGATAAATTAACTACCAATTGTATTCGTTATTTTAAATCAAAAAACATTCGAGTTCCAGAAGATGTTGCTTTAATTGGATTTTCTAATCTTGATATTGCAGACCTTCTATCGCCTTCTTTATCTGTTGTTAGACAGCCTGCATTTGCTATGGGACAAATTGCTACTGAACTTTTATTGAAAATGATAGAAAGCAAACGCGCAGTTAGTGAATTTGAAAATCGCGTGCTTCCGCTAGAAATCATGGTACGAGAATCTTCTACCCCTTTAAAATAAAGGCTTTAAACCCTCCCATTTAATTTTCCATTTGCCATTTTTAGGAAAGCCCGGATTTTCAATGGTATTGCCTTCGTATCCGGCACACATTAATGCAATAGCCGATAACAATCCGCCATTACCAGGCAAGTAAAGTGTAAGCCTTTTATTTTGATAATTGTGGCCATTAATTAAATAGGTATTTGTTTGAATATTTTTAAATAATGCATCAATCGCTTCGTTTGGCAAGTTCAATCTTGTTGCAGTCATTGCTACCAAAGGAAAATCCCAACCCCAGGTATGCTCCCAATGCCATGCTTGTTCAACCATATTAAATGTTCTATGCATTACAGCAGTATCAACATATCCATTTTGTGGAATTGTACTTAAAGCAGCAAGTACTGCAGGATGGTCAATAGTATAATTGCTTTTAGCCGAATAAGAATCGCTTACACTTTCTGCCGCTTGGTAAACCCCATCTTTTTGGGCCATTGGTGCTATTTGTTCGATAATATTTTGCCATTTTTTATTAATAGGCAAACCCAATCTTGTTCTCCATGTTTGTGCCACTTGTAATGCCCATTTCCAATAAGCCAATTCGTATGGCGCATTAAATGTTTCTGCAGGATTAAAACATTCTTGTGCAGGAATAAACCCTTTTCCTAAATCATACTTACCAGTTACAGCATTTAGTCGAGCATAAGATGCCATAAAATTGGCCGTTTCAAAAATGAGTTGCTGGTATTTTTGTAAGGTTTGTTTGCTAGGATTATTCTTGTAAAGTAATTCTGCTTGATAAATAATATGCGGCTGTTGCCAAAGTAAAAATGAGCCCACATTAGAAGGAGATTCTCCGCCTTCATTGTCCGACATTTTCTGCCATCTTACCCCTTCAAACCCTTGTCGTTTTGCAATTATTTTAGCTCCTTCAAAAGCCTTAAAATACCATTGCATACTTTTTTCCATTAAAGCAGTCCTGCCCCAAAATGCAAAGTGTGCACTATGCCACCAGTACATTTCCATATGGGGTCTGCCATACCAACTATTATAAGTTAAACCTGTTTCTTGAGGCGGAAAATTACCAGCGCATTGAACCCTAGTTAGGTATTGAGATAAGATAATTCTTCGCTCTAATTCATTGGCTCTTTCATCTGTACTACCAGCAAAATCAATGGCTGCACCGGATTGCCAAAAGGTTTTCCATCCATTGATACTACTTGTTGCTACTGCAGAAAAATTCAATAGTTGTTGCGGTGATTTATTTTTAGAAAAAGATACTGCTATTTCAAAACTAGTATCTGTAGTTGGCAATAAAGTATATACATGTTCTGCAACTTTGCTAACCTGTGCTTCCTCATTCCAATTCGCACTAACATAGTAATGGTCATTATCTAATGTGCGAGAGAAAATAGCTGTTCGATAGGAACTTTCAAGTGTTGTACTATGCGCCGATGCACTTGCATAATTCGTACCCATATCTGCAAAAGCATTAGTAGGGTAAGGGAAACGGAATTTTATTTTTATACGCTGTTCTTCTAAAAGGGTTGAATTTATTTTTGCTGCAATAATATCTTTGCTTGCATGTGCATTGGTAATTACTTTAACCAAGGATCCTTCAACCGTAAATGAACTGACAATTTCTCCGGTATATACATTTAATGTTTGGTGAATATTTTTTAAATCAGTTGGCAAAGCAATAGAACCATCTTTTTTATATAGTTCTAATCCAATATTTCCTAGCTGCAACCGACTTGGATTTTCTCTAAAATAATCGGCTGCATTTTTGCCCCTTCCGGTTTTAATTTGAACAGCATAAAGGCCTTTATCGTTCCCATTAAAATTGGTTTCTTTTAATGTTTCACTGAATTTGTAGCCTTCTTTATTAATGAATTTATGCCAGCCCCATTCAGACTGTGTGCCTAGTGGAACGCCATTTGTATAGTATTCAGGAAAAGATTGCAAGCCCGTTGCATCAACTGTAAATGCAAACTTTCCATTACCTACTGTTAATGATGCTAAAGTATCTAGTTCAGAAACAATTACACGATGCCTTTCAACAACTTCTTGGCGATTAATTTTTTGCGCAGAACAAAAATTATTTTGAAAAATTAATACTGCTAATAAAATTGTTAGTGAATGCTTATTCATTAAAAAAATATTTAGTTGCTACCATTAGTTTTTAACCAAGTTGGATACGCATTAATTACTTGTTGTGGAGCGTAGGTATACCAAGCATAGCCATCCCTTCTTTCTCTTAGCACCTCGGCAAGTGAATATACAATTTTACTATCTCGATTACAAAAAATGGGTTTGTGGGTTTTTAATTCATAGTAACGCGTCCAGATAGGAGGCGCAAGGCTATCAATGACCATTACTTTATCTGTTTCAGATATTCTAAAAGGTGTTTCTAACCTAGGAGCAGATATAGTATTAATTCGAGTGTTGTATATTTTAGAATCTTCGAACCACTGCACGGCATTTTTTATAGCGGTAATGATTTCTTTTGAAGGGTGTTGAATACCCATTAAAAAAAGTACAAGGTCGGCACTTTCTTTATTACAAATACTTGGGGGTTCAAACTTTCTAGCCCAAGCAGGTTCTAAGCTAACTTCATTATACTGCTGGCACCAGGCTGTTGGTATTCCTTTGTCATTGATTTGTGTTTTAATGATGCAATCAATTGCTTTTTCATATGCATCTGTTATTTTATTCCGATAATTCGCATCTAAAAAATCATAGATTGGAGAAGCTTCTTTAATTGCTTTGAGTAAACTAACAATCCCTTCAAAAGCGCCGTCATTATAGGTTATACACCTGCTATAGTTGGTTTCTAAAGGATAATATTGCGGCCAGCCACCATTTGAATATTGTGCAGCTAAAATAAAATCTAATCCTTTTATTGCAGCTAGTTTATATTTTTCGAAATTGGTTTCATTGTATGCAATAGCTAGTGCTGCTATTTGTGTGTAAGTACTTCCATTGTCGAAAGTTGTATTCAGATTTTTTTTAGCATTGCGTACACTATCTTCTTGAATAGCAGAAAGATTTGCAAATACATCATAATTTTTAGGCCATCCGCCATTGTTTTTTTGAAACAATAAAATATTATTAGCGATGGCTATAATTTCTGTTGGCTTGTGTTTTGGCCTTCCTGGCAAAGCATTAATGATATTTGTTTTATCGAAAATAGCATACCAATGTCCTGCATTATCAGCAAATGGTCTTGGATCAATTTGTACAATATTTTTTTTTGGATTCCACTTGTCTTTACCACCCAAAATCTGAGCAGTTGTATATTTTTCAGCCGCTTTATCTGTTAATTGGTTTGACCAAGAAATCCTTTTATCTGTGTTTGCTCCTTCGCCAATATTTAAATACTCTGCATAGAATGTAGTTTTTTCTTTGTCTGGAAACATGGCATCTCCTTTCCAAGGATTCCAACCTTCTGGATCAATATGGCTACCTAATTCACAATGAATAAAAACGGTTTTTGCATAAGGCCTCCATGGACGTCCTAGATATACTTTGTTAACTTCAGTGTTGGCCACTAGTTTGCAATTAAAAAAAACAAATCCAAATACTTGCGATTGTTTTGTAGCAGCTGCTGTAATGAAAGAATTGGTTTTACTTTTTATGGTACAAGATTCAAATACCGCAGTTGCTTCACCAAAAATAAAATCGGTAGTTCCTTCTATATAACAATCTTGGTAGTATTGCCGACTTTGTTCTGTTGCCAAATAAAGTGTGTCTTGATTGCCTAAAATTTTACAATGTTTAATTGTCACTCGATCTGCACTAACATGCAAGGCCAATGCTTGCCCTACAGCACCAGCTGTGTTTTCTATGGTTAAGTTACTAGCAGAAAAATCATTTCCTTCCACTAAAACCGTGTATGAATTAAAGGTATTGAACTTGTTTTTACCCATGCCATCATTACCACTTGGAATTAGTTTTCCAGAAAAATCATTATTGGTAATAATGGTACTGTCTTCAGATTCTCCAATTAAAGAAATATTGGTTTTATAAGTTGGTACAATTATTTTTTCGTGATAAATACCATTTTTAATAAATATTCGAACTGTTTTTTGACCCAAATCTCGTACCGAATTAATGGCTTCTTGAATGGTTTTATAATTGCCTGTTCCGTCTTTTGATACAACCAATTTAGATGGAAATACAACTGGTGGAACGATTTGCTTTTGTGCACGTAAACCAAAACTCAATAATAGAAAGCTTACAAAAAAAAATCCCTTGATTTCTTTTCTCATAAAATAAATTTAATTTTTTTCGAAACAAGCAACAATATTTTAAAAATCACCTATGCACTACACTACTCAATATACTTAATTTAATAAGGCTGCCGTATATGGGCAGCCTTATTAAATTATTTCGAAAAACAAATTAATTAATACCCAGGATTCTGTGGCTTTAAATTATAGTTCGCATCAATAGACGCTTGAGGCAATGGATACAATTCACTTTTACCAGTTACAAAACCATATCCAATATAGTTTACATAAGTGGTGGTGATATTTGCATTTTTATACCAAGCAATTTTATTGGCACTTACTATTGCTGCAGCAGGTACAACTGTATTGTCAATTGGTACAACAGTAGGTGTTGCTGTGTAAAAAGAGTTGGCCCAGATTTTTCCATCAGTTGCTAATGCATTTTGATAAAAATACATAGATGCAGGCAAGGTTGCAGACATAGTATATGCTGGAGGTGCAGCCATATAACTTGGCGCTGTCATAGCAAGACCAGCAGCCATATTGGCTAAATTTGCTTTGGTTTCTGTAAGGGCTGTATTTAATAAATTCCACCTAATTAAATCGAATTTACGAATACCTTCACCACCAAATTCAAGACCTCTTTCTCTTACCAACAATTTAAAAAATCCATCTTTATCGGTTGGAACTACCGGAACCAATGCAGCATTTCCACTATGACCTCTTTGGCTTACTTCTTTAAAGTTGGCTATTGCATTGACACTTGGTCCATTACTAATTTCATTGTCAACCTCTGCATTCATCAACAAAACATCAGAGAATCTAATTAAAGGCCAGTTTAATTGAAAATTTTGAATTGCTGTATTAGAAGCCGGAGTAAGTGTTACAGGATTTGTACCTGTAGTTGCACCAGAACTCATATAATAACTAGGGCTTGTTATCCAGTCTCTTCTGAATTTTCCATCATAAATACTATTACTAGCATGACCTCTACCATAAACATCTCTAACCACTTCAAATGGCACGAATGTTACATCTCTTCTTTCGTCGGTAGAATCAAATTGATAAAAATAGGTAGGAAGCATATTACCTAAAGAACCGCCAACGCCATTTATTTTGGTGCCATTTTGAGCGCCTATTTTACTGTCGGAGTTTGTTCCATTAGCCATTGCAACTTGCATAATTAATTCACCAGAAGCATCAATCGCTTTGTGCGCATCAATTACATCTCTCCAGAATGATTTATAGCCACCTGTAAATAAAGTGTGCTGACTTCTATTACTAATTAAAGTATCAGTTTCTGCTTTGGTTATTTTATAATAATCTAAATAATTGCTTACACGACTCATTTGTCCATTTTGACGTAATGAGTAGCCACCTGCAAACAAGGCAATTTTAGCACGTAAAGCCATTGCAGTTCCTTTTGTAAATCTTTCGTCTTGCGCAACAACTGACCTCCAAGGTAATAATGGTTTTGCTGCAGCAAGGTCTGCTAAAATATGGTTGTAAATAGTATCGCGATTAGTTCTACCTAAGAATAAATCTGGCAAAAATGTTGACGGCTCCCATTGTGCCGGAACATCACCCCAAATACGCATTAATTCAAAATAGAATTGCGCTCTAATAATCAATGATTCGCCTAAAAGCCTTTGTAATTCTGCCTTATCAGCAGCAGAACCTGTTGCATATTGTGGCATTTTTGGAATAAAATAAATACAGTTATTCGCTCTTTCAATACCAGCATAAAACTGGTTAAATGTATTTACAATATCGGTGTTGGCTGCAGACAATGTATAGTGCGCTTCTTCATGTCTAGCAGAACTCAAAGCAGAACCGCCACCCATAATACAATCATCATCATAAGCATAATAATAACTTACCCTTATACCATATCCAAAATCACCCGCCATTGCCAAATAAGCACCCATTACAGCTGCTTTAGCATTAGGCACATTGTTAAATACAATACTAGGGTCAATAGTAGAAAGTGGTGCAGGAGACAAATATTTTTTACAAGAAACAGTCAACAATACCGCTACAGCAAAAAGTAGCATGATTGTAGTTTGTTGCAATTTTTTTAATACAGTATTCATAACAAATATTTTTATTTAATTAAAATGTAACGTTTACACCAAATACAAATGTGCGTCCACGAGGGTAAGAACCATAATCTACACCAGGTGTTAATGGTGTACCTCTTCTA